>NZ_SNUT01000001.1:0-300000 GCF_012027615.1 Thermococcus sp. 21S7 | reverse complement strand
CAAGGTCTATAACGAAAAGCGGAGATGGATTCCTTACCTACTATTAATAGGAGAGTCTCAGACGGGTAAGACTCACAGCGTTGGAAGAGTCATCGCGGAGATGTGGTCCTCTCCGTTCACTTCCTCTGGAGCGTCGTGGAGCCTCTACACCCTCAGCGAGCTGATTGCCTCCAGGGCGAGCGTCCTAATTCTGAATGAAGCGGCCAACCTCTTTCGCTCGCTCAACAGGGGAGACGAGGACGACAACCTGTTCAACCTGCTCAAGAACGCTCCGGAGCAGTACCTCTTCCGCTTCAAGAGCTACAAGGGTTCAATCAAAATCTATCCGTCGCTGGCTACCTTCGTTTTCACGGCTAACATGAGCGCTCCTCGGAACGAGGCCATCAGGAGGCGTTTTCTCACCGTCGAGTTCACGAAGGTGGACAAGATTCCGAAGGAGGCTCAGGGAAGGTTTGAGCGCGAGATTGTGCCAAAGATGGGTGTCCTCTCTGCAATCGGCAGGTTTGTTTTCAACCTCGTGAAGGCCGACCCCAAGCTCCTCGACAACCACTGGATTGACCTCGCTGAGCTTCTCGTCGAGGCCCTCTATTCCTACGCCGGCCTACCGGTTCCGCAGTGGTTCAGGGAAGCATCGCTGGAGGAGGACTTCATCGAGGAGCTTGAGGCTGAGAAGGTCGAGTACGTTACGACCTGGCTCAGGAGGCACTTCAACGAGCTCTACCTCAAGAACGTCAAGAAGAGCGAGGACAGGGCTGATTACATCCGCGAGAGGGTCGAGTATGTTCTCAGGGCCAATTACAGCGAGTACTTCTACCTGAGGGACGGAGAGGTCATCATCTTCAGGAGCCTGCTTGATGCTTTGAAGGCTGATAAGAGGGATTTGGACATCTACAGCTTTGCTGACCTTAGGAGATTGATGAATTGGGGCTACAAACAGAAGCGGTTCAATGGTAGGCAGACATGGGTTGCTGTCGTCCCGCTCCAGGATTTCCTTGACCAGGTCGCGCCGATGGAGAGGGAGGAGTACGAGCAGGAAGTCTTCAGTGTTCTGGACGAGGTTGTGAATGTTCTGGCGATGCAACCGGTTTCTTTTGAGGAGTTGGCTGAGCAGACGGGGATTCCTGAGACGGTCCTCAGGACGGCTCTGGACATTCTGAAGGCCAAGAGCGTGGTCTTTGAGGCGGACGATAAGCTGGTTTTGGACAGGAAGAAGGCGGTTGAGGCTGGTCTGAACGTGGTTTATTCGGGCGTATCGCGCGCATGAGGTGGTAGCCATGGTTAGGACGTTGGTGTATGCTGGAGACACCCTGGCGGCCCTTGTGGCCGAGGCCAGGTGGAGGGAGCAGGCCAAGGAGGCCTACGCGGAAGTGCCCACGCTGTTGGAGTGGCTTGAGCGGGAGATTGCAGAAGCCAGGGAAGCGGCTTTCTCGGCAATGGCGCGCAGGGAGAACGGCGCGGAGTACTGGTCAGGTTGGGCTGACGCGCTGGAGACCCTGCAGAGAAAGATCCAGAAGAGGGAGGTGAGGGCATGAGGCGTGAGGAAGTTGTTGAGCTGATGAGGAACCTCTATGAGGAGCTTGGTGACCTCGGCCTGACGCCGGGGATTGGCAACAACTACTGGCCGGCTGATGACAGCTATACGTTGCAGGTTTTCGCAACGGACCTGTACCTCGAGCACATAGAGCGGATTCAGAACTTCGCGAGGAAGCACGACCTCAAAGTCCACATCCACCAGAGTGGATACAAGATGTGCGTTGAATTCTATGACATCAAACACCGCGACGGTGACTGGTGAGGTGAGAACATGAAGGCAATGGAACTCGGCGTATACCGCGAAATGGGCCCTTTGCCGGGACAGGAAGTACTCAGGGAAATGGCGTTCGAAATCCTCAGCATGAGGCCTTCCGAGTTCGCAAAGGTGTTCAAGGTCTTGAAGGTCTACGACGACGGCGACGTGGCTGGCTGGTATAAGGGCTTCTACATTGAGCTGCACAGCCGCCCGGCAACGATCCGCGTTGCGGATACTGATGAGCTGACGGGGAACTTCTATGTCGCCTGGACGCGCCGGGCCGGCAAGCTTCGCCGCGCCGTGCTGAAGAAAGCCAAGGCCGGCCAGGCCGTGGAGGTGAAGGCATGACTTTCCAGACTGCTCTTGAAATTTTTTCCGAGAACGAGCGCAAGGAACGGCGGAAAATCCTGGCAGCGGCGAGAGGGCTGAAAAAGCACGTTGAAGCCTTCCAGAAGACTTACCACAAGGACATCATGAAGGACGTGATCGCCGTCCTCCTCGGAGGTGAGGGCTGATGGTGGCCGCGAGGGCAGCAATGATTCGCCAGGCGGCCCGCTACGGGCCGTCAGTCTACAAGCCCTTCTTTGATTACATGGAGCGCGAGATAAAGAACGCGGAAAACAAGTACATCTTCAGCTCCCTCATTGAAGCCGCCATGCCGGAGATGTTCTCGATTTACGACATCGACTCAGTACTCTTCAGGAAGCGCTCTGACGTGCCTCTCGCGGCGTTCGAGCTGAAGTTCATTAGCTGGCGCGTGGCCAAGGAGTCGTGGGCGAAGGGCGAGCTTCTCGTGAATGGCTGGCAGTTCCAGCGGCTCAGGGCCCTCTCTGAAGTCTTTGCGCTCCCGCTCTATTATTTCATTCAAGTGGGCGAGGAGCGGTTTGTGATGTTCAACGTGGCGCACGTTGAGCCGAGCTTTGAGTACCGCCGCGGTGGATCCGCGAGGGATTACTACGCTGTCATTGACCTCAAGGAGGCCATCGTCTCGAAGAGTGTTGAGGAGTTGCGGGATGATTTGGAGCTTTTGCTCGGTGTGAAGCCGGCTCAGACAAGACCGTTCGTTCCGGCCTATGTGAGGGGGAGGTGACGGGGCGTGGCGTTGTACTTGTTGAACGTGTTTCGTCGTGAGATCATTTTCTTAGTTGAGTCAGAGCTTGACAAAGTGACTCTAGCAAAAGTAGTCGCTGAGACAATAATTAGATGTCCTGGTCCTGTGAAAGATGCAATTTCTTATCTCGAACAAAAGGGGGTGCTGAGAGTGGTGTCTTTCGAAGAAGTTCCAGTTCCTGTCTCTGCTGATTACCTCTATGCGGTTTGGAACAACAATGATAAACAGCAGAAACAGTTGTTCGAATTCATCAAGGAGCGTGATGGCCGTGAGCATTAGTTCATACATTTCGGTTTATCATTCTGATACGAGCTTGAAAATACACGAGGGGAGGGTCAAGAAGGCGGCAAATGCATTCAAGGAGCTTCACGATACTGAAAAAACGAAATTGGACGTGGTGAGCATTCTCGCGGGCCAACTCCTCAAAGACGACAAATTCTTTGCGTTCATAAACCACGACTATGATGCCATTGGGGAAGAGTTCGAAGCGGCTTTCGAGTTTGCGAAGCTCTTAGCATACGCGTATGAGGGATGGGCATTGGTGGTTTTCTCTTCAGAGGTCGAAGGGCACAAAGGTAGCTGGCTCATCTCAAAGGATTATGGTATCATTGAATTGAAGGAGAACGAGAAGTTCGCAAAGGAGATGGAGTACCTCTTCACGAAGGCTGAGTTTTTGAGAGCAAAGCGCAAGCTCGAAGAACTCGAAAAGGAGCGTGATGGCCGTGAGTGAAACTGTCATTAGGCTCGACCGCTGGTTCAATTCCAAACCAAGAACAACTGTCGAGGTTAGAGTTAGGGATGAGAAGGACAGGGAGACGTTAAGAAAGGAATACGTTCCACTCGTCGTTGAAGTTGTGGAAAACTATTTCCCTGAGCTTAGGGGATTCACATTCCGGTTACATGCTACATATACAGCACATGGAAGATATCAGACTATTGGTTATCCTTACAACCTCGCCCTAAACCCTGAACTCCTCGATAAGTTTCCGGTTGAGTACGTGAGGCACATAATAGCCCACGAGTTAACACACCTTGTACAATATAACTACAGGATTCTCAAGCAGGTTGGCGTTCAATACTTTCCAATCCTTTACACCAAGCCATTCCCAAAAGGAGAGGAAAGCTGTGACCTCTACACCTACGCTAGAGACCCTGATTTAGTCGTTCCTGGACGCGGCAGTTATATTCCAATTCCTGCTGAGGCTGACCCGTATGAGGTTTATGAGCTTGCTAACGAGGCAATTCGCTTGAGGAATGAGGAGGGATTAACAGCTTACATTAAGTGGTTCAAAAAAGAACTAAGGAGGGTCAGCCATGGCTGTTAACTTTCGTATGGATGTTAACGTTCGGGATACTAACGCCTCCTGTATATTATCCATCTTTCAGAAGGACCTTTCCCGTATGACCAAACCCAAACGCCGGAAAACCCGGCCAAATATACACCACCTGTACTTATCCACCCCAACTTACGAAGCGTCCTGGCACCTGAAAAATATACGACTTGCTAACGAAGTAACAGGGGTGGTATAATGCCTCGCAAAAGGAAGTTTCCAGACTATGTTGAGATAAGGGTTCCAGTCTACCAACCACCCACCTCTGTCTTGGAACTCCTCTTCGAGGGTAAGACCCTCGACATAGCAAAACGCCTTATTGAATACCTGAAGAAGAACGGAGCCCTCTTCAAGGATGAATATCAGGAAGCCCTTGACATTGAGGGCGCTGATAAGGTCCTCTACTTCAGAGTCGTGAAGAAACTCTTAGCAATCGGCATGATTTACGAGGATAGAGGAATGTACAGGCTCTCCGACCGCTTCTCCGAACGCATGGAAAACCTCGCCAAAATGTGGAAGTTTGAGATCGGGAAAGTTGCTGAATTATGGTGAGGGCACATGCTCAAGCTCAAGATCTACAAAGAAGACGGCGTCTGGTGTGTGGAGGATCCAGCCGGCTACGTAGTGGGTTGTGGCAGGACGATCGCCGAGGCCTTCAAGAACTTTGGGGAGAATCTTGAGGCCGCCATGGAGGAGTATGTTGAAGATAACGACCTCGGCAGGTTCCACATTTCTGCCATAGCCCTCCGCTATGCCCTACTCGATTGGCTGAGGTGACGGCCATGTTCGTGGAATATATTATGATCGACGGCGAGCCCGCAAAGGTTATCGAGATTGAAGATAAGTACGCTCTCGCAGAGTCGGCGAGAAACTTCTACATCCTCCTAGAAGGCAGCGATGGAAAGCACTACGTTGCCGTAAAGCTGAGCAAGCGCGAGTACACGCTTCCCGACGCGCTGAAAGAGTTCTACGACTTCGTGAGGGTGTGAACCATGACCGCAGTCTTAATATCTCTCCACGGTCACATTTCAACGGGTGGGTCATTTTGGGACAAGAAGCCCATGAAAAAAGTAAGGCTCTCAATCGAGATTTGGCCGATTACTGGCAGAAGAAACGGGTTCATCTTTACTTGTATGAGGGTTTGGTCGAGGAAGTTCGCAGTAGGGGCTACAACTTGTCGCAGGTGGTCAATATGATTCTTGCGGCGGTTGTTTCGCAGGAAGATGCTCTTTCAAGGCTTCAGAAACAGATTGTGGTGCGGTGGCCGGGATTTGAACCCGGGTCACCGGCTTGGAAGGCCGGTGTCCTAGACCAGGCTAGACTACCACCGCGCTGCTGAGAAAGTGGTGGGGCGAGGGGGATTTGAACCCCCGACACCCGGATCTTCAGTCCGGCGCTCTCCCAGGCTGAGCTACCGCCCCATGCCCAAAGATAAGGGGCAGGCAGAGATTTATAAATCTTGCGGTGGCAGAGAGGCAGGGCCGTCACGGCAGGGGAAGTCGGGAGAAGGTCATACCCTTGGCTTAACGGCGTAAACGGTCTCGTCCTCACCGATGGCATCAATCAGACCGCGGTGCCGCCTCACACAGCTTTCACACTCGCCGCAGTGTATTGGCTTTCCGTCCTCTGTGAAGCCCTTCGGCATGTAGCAGGAGTTGGAGTACTCGTACTTCGCGTCCAGCTCCTTAAGGAGCTTCGCTATGCCCCTCTTGTCGAGGTCTATGAGCGGGGCGACGACCTTAACCTCTGCCATGGTTCCGTACTTCAGCATCTCGTTCATCCTCTCGACGAACTCCGGGGTGTTGTCCGGGAATGTTGCCCCCTCCTCTGCGTTGAAGCCAACTACTATGTCCCCACCTCCGAGGGCATCCAAGAGCGAAGCGGCGACGCTTATCAGGACGACGTTACGAGCTGGAACCCAGACGCTCTTCGCCGTCTCCTGAGCGACGCTCATGTCCTCAAGCTCTTCCGCCGTAACCTTCGGCGTCTCACCACCCACAAGGGTCGTCCCCATGAGCTTCGAGAACTCCTCAAGGAAGTCCAGCCTGACTATCTTCAGCGGGACGTCCAGCTCCTTCGAGAAGAACTCTGCGACCCTGTTCGTGACCCTTTCCTCGTTGCTTCCGTAGTTCACGGTGAGCATGATGACCTCGTCGTAGTTCCTCTTCGCCCAATAAAGGCAGGCCGTCGAGTCAAGCCCACCAGAGAACAACACTAGGGCACGCTTCATTCGAACACCTCCGGGAGCAGTTTAATTCCCAGTTTTGCAGCACGGTTTCTAAGCTTTTTGTCGTAAGTTGCAATGGTTCCTATGTCCCTCGCTGTGGCGAGGATTACGGAGTCGTTGTAGTGCTTGAGACCGAGATCCCCGAAGAGCTCAAAGGCTGAAAGTAGGTATTGCCTGTCGTCTGCGAGGGCAACCCGCTCGTTCAGAAGGATTTTTGAGAGCGTCCTCTCGGCCTCCCCAGGACTGAGGCCCCCGACGGCAAGGTTCCACACGAACTCGTACACCACAATCGTCGGCAAAACGATTCTGTCGAGGGAGTTGACGAGCCTCCTTGCTTCCTCGTATCTCTCCGAACTCCTGTTGATGGAGTAGAGGAGCACGTTCGTGTCCACGACGGCTACTCCTCCCATCTTGACGCCTCCCCGAGCATCTTTTCGGCGTTCTCTTCGATTTTCTCTGGCGTGAAGTCCCTGCCCAAGTCAATGCTCGGCCACTCCATCTCGGCCTTTCTTATGACTATCTCCTCCCCCCTAAGCTCGACAGTAAGGTATTCGCCCTGCTTTATGCCGAGGGCCTTCCTAATCTCGGCAGGAATCGTTATCTGGTAGTTCCGGGTGACCTTCGTGACCGGCATAGTAGTGCACCGTAGTATAGTAGGCTTTTCTCCTATAAAGTCCTTTTGGCCCGGCGAGAAAGGAAAGAAATCACCCGAGGGCAAGCCCGACTATCTCCCTCACGCTCGAAAAGCCCTCGCTTTCGAGGTAGGCCTCGATGCCCTCGTTAATCTCCCGGAAAACCTTCCAGCCCCGGAGCGAGAGGGCCGTTCCAATCTGCAGTGCCGATGCCCCGGCGAGGAGGAACTCGACCGCGTCCTGCCAGGTGGTTATCCCGCCGATGCCTATAACCGGGATATCTAGGGTTCTTGCAAGGTCGTAAACCGCTCTCAGCGCGACGGGCTTAACCCCAGGTCCGGAGTAGCCTCCGACGTGGTTGCTGAGAACTGGCCTCCTCGCGTAGACGTCAATCGCTATCGCCTTCAGCGTGTTTATGGCCGAGACCGCATCGGCTTCAGCTTTTTCGGCCGCAAGACCGAGCTTCGTTATGTTGTCTATGTTCGGCGTCAGCTTCGCGACAACAGGCCTGTCGGTTGCGTCCTTAACGGCCTTCACCACTTCGTAAACGTTTTCCGGCTTCTGACCGATTTCCATGCCGTAGCCCTTCGCATGGGGGCAGCTGAGGTTCAGCTCGAATGCATCGGCGACGTCGCTCAGCTTCTCCGCAAGGAAGGCGAACTCCTCCGGCGTTCCGCCGAAAATCGAGACTATGAGCGGGAAGTCAAAGGTGTATCCTTCGACCATCTCAAGGAAGCCCTTCCAGCCGGGGTTCGGCAGGCCCATCGCGTTTATCAGGCCGTAGGGAAGCTCCACAATCGTTGGATTGTCGTAACCTGCCCTCGGCTCGATTCCGATTGATTTGGTGACAACCCCCCCGGCACCCTCCTCGTGCGCCCTAATCCACTGCTCCGGGACCTTGTCGTTTATTCCCGATGCGAGAATGAGCGGATTCTCGAACCTTATCCCGAAAAGCTCCACTTCAATGCTGGCCATCTTGACACCCCGAAGGCAAAAAGGTGGAGGATGGCTTTAAGGCTTTTCCATGAGCCTGAGCATCTCCTCGCCGTAGTGGAAGACTCCTGGGAAGCCGCCGGTGTGGATGAAGAGCACGGTTTCGCCGAGCTCGCCGGCCCGGGCCATCTCCATGAGGCCGTGGAAGGCTTTTCCAGTGTAAACCGGGTCGAGTAGTATTCCCTCAAGCTTCGCCACGAGCCTTATCGTTTCTCCCACCTCTCTCACGATTTTCCCGTAGGCGCCGAAGCTGTAGTCGTGTATCCTCGGCTTTTTGATCCTGCACTTGATTCCCAGGAGCTTCCTCGTCTCCTCGGCCAGGCCCGCGACCCTCTCCTCCATGTCACCGGCGAATATCCCGACGCCCATTCCCACGGGCTCCGTTTCCGCCCCAATGAGGCTCAGGCCTAGGGTTATCCCCGCCAAAGTGCCGCCGCTGCCGACGGCGTCAACCACCGTGTCGAATCCCAGGCCAAACCCGTTCGCTTGCGAAGCGATTTCTCCAACCCCCCTCACGTACCCGAGGGTCCCGACTGGGGAAGCGCCGCCTATCGGGATTATGTATGGCTTTCTGCCCTCTGCCCTCAGCTCCTCGGCTATCTCCTCCGCCATTGGAATCAGGTCGGTCGTCTTCTCGGCCTCGAAGACCCTCGTCTCTATCCCAACAAGTTTGTCAAGGAGGTAGTTGCCCCTGGGCTCTTCCCTCCCGCGAAGAACGAGGAGGGCATCCAGACCTAAGCTCTTTGCGGCCAGGGCCGTCACGAAGGCATGGTTCGAATGAACCGCACCGAGTGTTATCACCGTATCGGCACCCTTGGCTATTGCATCGCCCAGGAGGAATTCAAGCTTTCTTATCTTGTTCCCGCCGATTCCAAAGCCTGTGAGGTCATCGCGCTTGACGTAGACGTCAGCGCCGACCATCGAGCTTATCTTCGGAAGGTACTGAATCGGGGTCTCCCACTTTATCAGCTCGACCCGCGGGAACTTCGCAAGAACGGAACCTATCTTCGGGTGCATTGGAACCACCGTTAAGATTTCCATAGAACCGTTCAAAAGTTTAGCGGCGGCGGGCGCGCCCGGGGGTGGGAACCCTCCACCGTCCCCTTCCACCGGGGCTCGCTCACCCCCGCTACCCCACGAGCGCCGAACGTCCCGCCTACCGCTGCTCCCTTCCGGGCCTGGCGGGGTTCGGCGGGCAAAGGGCGTTAGCCCGGCCCTCCAGCCGGACCCCGCCCACCGCCGGCCCCGTGGGACGAGGGATCACCGTTGTGCCCCGGCTTCCGGGGACGGCTTTGGGAACCGCCCCCCGGGCTTCGGCCCCGGCATATCGACGGTTTCCGGTTGCAGGGGACGCCGAACCCCCCGGCCTAGCCCGCCGCCAGCTAACTTATCCCCCACCCAATATATAAAGCTTTGGTAATCCTTGAAACCAAAGGTGAAGAACCTTCGGATTGAAAAATTTTCATAAATACATGAACGAATAGGTGCATGGGTGATACACCATGCGCTTAACTGAACATCCTGTTCTGCGTTTTGAGCGCGGTAGGGAGGTTACAATATACTTTGAGGGCCGGCCGATCAAGGCATACGAGGGAGAAACTATAGCGACGGCCCTTCACGCCGCAGGTGTGAGGGTTTTGAACTATTCCGCCAACGAGAAGCGACCCAGGGGGCTCTTCTGCGCCATTGGCAAATGTTCCTCGTGTTTGATGGTTGTAAACGGAATACCCAACGTTAGAACCTGCATAACCCTCGTCGAGGACGGCATGAGGATCGAGCCCCAGCACGGAAAGGCCAAGCTGCCGAAGGAGGCAAAGCCGCCTGAGTTTAAGGACGCAAAGGTCGTCAGGGCGGACGTCGTTATAGTGGGCGGCGGTCCTGCGGGGCTAATGGCGGCCATCCATGCGGCCGATGCAGGAGCGAGCGTTGTTCTTCTCGATGAGAACCCCCTGCTAGGCGGTCAGCTCGTCAAGCAGACCCACAAGTTCTTCGGCAAGCGCGAGCAGTTCGCGGGAGTCAGGGGCGTGGAGATAGCGAAAATCCTTGAGGACGAAGCCAGGAAGAGGGAGAACGTTGAAATCTTCCTTGAAACGTCCGCCGTCGGCATCTTTCAGGAAGGCGACGAGAAGCTCGTCCTGGCCGTAAAGAACAACCGCAAGCTGATGGAGTTCCGCGGAAGGGCGGTTATCGTGGCAACAGGCGCGATGGAGAAGATGATACCCTTTGAGAACAACGATCTGCCTGGAATCTACGGCGCAGGTGCGATTCAGACGCTCATGAACACTTACGGCGTCAAGCCCGGCGATAAGGTTCTAATCGTTGGAGCCGGAAACGTGGGGCTTATTCTGGCGTATCAACTCATCCAGGCCGGCGTTGAGGTGAAGGCGATAGTCGAGGCCATGCCAAAGGTCGGCGGCTACTTCGTCCACGCGGCCAAGGTTAGGCGCCTGGGCGTTCCGATACTCACGAGGCACACCATCCTGCGCGCCGAGGGAAAGGAGAAGGTCGAAAGGGCAATCGTTGCCCAGCTCGATGAGAACTGGCAGGTCATCCCCGGAACGGAGAGAACCTTTGAGGTCGACGTCATAGCCCTCGCCGTTGGTTTGAGGCCCAGCATCGAGCTCCTCCACCAGGCCGGCTGTCAGATAAGGTACGTCCGTGAACTCAGCGGCCACGTGGCCGTCCGCGACGAATGGATGGAGACCACCGTCAGGGGAATATTCGTCGCCGGAGACTCGGCCGGAATAGAGGAGGCAACGACCGCTATGCTTGAGGGTAAGGTCGCCGGAATCGCCGCCGCGCTTCGGCTGGGCATAGCGGACGAAGGCTGGCTCAAGGAGATGGAGAAGGCCCAGAAAGACCTCCTGGAGTTCCGCTCCGGGCCCTTCGGCAGGCACGTGCTTGAGGGCATAAAGAAGGCCCTTATTGGAGGTGTCGCCAGTGAGTGAAATCCCCGCCTACCTCAGAAACGGTTACATCACCCCTGAGGAGCTTGAAAAGTTCATCCCCCTGCCGAGCGAGGAGAGGCTCAGAAAAAGGCCCGTTGCCGTTCCGGAGTGCCCGCAGGAGATACCCTGCGCCCCGTGCAGGGAGATATGTCCCACCGGGGCCATAAGCATGCCCACCCCGAACGACCTGCCGATAGTCGATTACGACAAGTGCATCGGCTGCTCTCTCTGCGTCCAAATCTGTCCAGGTCTGGCCTTCTTCATGGTTCACTACGTCGGCGACAAAGCGAGGATAACTATGCCCCACGAACTCCTTCCGGTTCCAGAGAAGGGCGAGGAGGTCGTTCTTCTCAACAGGGTCGGCGAGCCTGTTGGAAAGGGGAAGGTGCTCACAGTTGTGCCTAGGGAGAAGAGCAAGGGAGACACGCCGATACTCATCGTCGAGGTGCCGGTAGAGCTGGCCTGGGACGTCCGGGCGGTGAGGGTTGATAGGGGGGAGTGAAATGGCCGGAAAGAAAATCGTCTGTCGCTGTAACGACGTCACCGTTGAGGAAGTCGAGGCGCTCATCGATTCCGGCGTCACGGACATCGAAGAGCTCAAGAGGCTTCTCCGCATAGGAATGGGCCCCTGCCAGGGAAGGACCTGCATTCCCATAGTGCTGTCGATCCTCGCGAGGAAGACCGGAAGGAGGCAGGAGGAGATACCGCTTCCGAAGGCGAGGGTCCCCACGAGGCCCGTTCGCGTAGAGGTCATAGTGGGTGGTGCCGATGAGTAAAATAGCCATCATAGGCGGCGGAATAATAGGCGTTGTCACCGCCTACGAACTGGCGAAGCTCGGCGAGGAGGTAATCCTCTTCGAGAAGAACTACTTCGGCTCGGGTTCCACCTTCCGCTGTGCAACGGGAATCCGCGCCCAGTTTACTGACGAGGCCAACATTCGGCTGATGAAGCACTCCGTTGAGAGATGGGAGAAGCTTGAGGAGGAGCTGGAGAGCGACATCGTCTTCAGGCAGACCGGCTACCTGTTCCTCGCCGCGAGTGAGGAGGAGGTCGAGGCGTTTAAGGCGAACATCAGGCTCCAGAACAAGTTTGGCGTCCCAACGAGGCTCATCGATATGGACGAGGCCAGGGATATAGTGCCAATCCTCAACACCGAGCCTTTCTTAGCTGGAGCGTGGAACCCGAAGGACGGCAAGGCGAACCCCTTCAAGACGCTCTTTGCCTACCTTTTCAAGGCTAAGGAGTTCGGCGTTGATGCGAGGGAGCATACGGAAGTGGTTGGCTTCGAGCGCGAGGGAGATGCCATAACCGCCGTGAAGTTCAGGAGCAACGGGAGGATCGAGAGCGTTAAGGTCGATGCCGTTTTGAACGCGGCCAACGCCTGGGCGCCGCTCATCAACGAGATGGCAGGCCTGAAGCGCGACCTCATACCGATCACGGCATACAAGCACCAGCTCGTCAAGACCGAACCGCTGGAACCGGGACAGGCCGAACCGCTGGTCTGCCCGCCGAGCTGGAACGACGCCTATATAATCCAGGACGGTGAAGACGGAGGGATAATCTGCGGTGCCGGGATAGAGTACAAAGCCAAGAGCCTGAACGATTTTGAGCCCACCTACGACTTCCTGCGCGGCGTCCTGGATTATGCCGTCAGAATCGCCCCGCCGCTGCGCTACGCTCACGTCGTCAGACAGTGGGCCGGTTTCTATGCAAAGACACCGGACAGCAACCCGGCCATCGGAAGGCTCCTCGAAAACTTCTATATAGCGGCAGGCTTCAGCGGGCACGGCTTCATGATGGCGCCGGCCGTTGGGGAGGCGATGGCTGAGCTGATTTCAAAGGGCCGCTCGAAGGTTCCACTCGACTGGGAGTGGTACGACCCGTACCGCTTCGAGCGCGGCGAGCTCCGCACGAGCGCCTTCCAGATCGGCTGAGCCCTCTCCCTTTACCCATCTCCTCTTTTAACACCGCCGCGGCAAGAAAAAGGTTATAAAGGAGCCCCGATTAGCATCGTGAGGGTCATCATGAGGATAGTCTTTGATATAGGCGGTTCAGTTCTCGTTCCCGACGACCCGGACGTCGATTTTATCGGGAAGATGGCTTACGAGCTCATCAAGATAAGCGAGGACCATGAGGTTGCCGTGGTAGTCGGCGGCGGAAAGGTGGCGCGCAAGTACATCACGGCCGCGAAGACCTTCACGCCCAACGAGACCTTCAAGGACTACATCGGCATACACATCACCCGCGCCAACGCGATGCTTCTCATAGCGGCGCTCGGCGAGAAGGCCTATCCCTTCGTAATCCAGGACTTCCGTAAGGCCTGGGAGGTCATCCAGCTCAAGAAGATACCGATAATGGGCGGAACTCATCCCGGCCACACGACCGATGCCGTCTCGGCTCTCCTCGCCGAATACCTCCAGGCGGACCTTCTCGTCGTGGTGACGAACGTTGACGGCGTCTACGACAGCGACCCGAGGAAGAACCCGAACGCGAGGAAGCTCGACAGGATAACGACGGAACAGCTCGTCGAGATAGCGATGCAGGCCGAGAGCAAAGCCGGCGGAAGCGGCGTCGTTGATGCCCTTGCCGCCAAGTTCATCCAGCGCGGCAAGATAAAGACCTACATCGTAGGCAAGAAGGACGCCTACCACCTCTTTGACGTGGTCAAGGGCAGGCACAGTGGGACTGTGGTTGAGCCTTGAATCTTCGCAACCCTTATATATTTTGTCCGACTATTGTCCTACGGTGGTTGAATGTCCACAACCGAGAAGGTTTCGGTTCGCTTTCCTCAGGGCCTAATGCGGGAAATTGACGAACTTGTGGAGAGCGGTGAGTTCTCAAGCCGGAGCGAACTCATCAAGGAAGCCGTGAGGTTCTTCCTGCTCCACTACGAATCCCCCGAAGAGCTGTGGGAGACATACAAGCTCCTCGCGAGGGAGCGGAGGATTCCATCGGAGGAGGAAATCGAAAAGCTCCTTGAGGAAGTGGACAAGGAATGGAAGCGCTCAAGGTCGTCTTAGACACCAACGTCGTCATAACGGCCGCGATAAATCCCTTCGGGAGCTCTGGGAAGGTCATGGATTTAGTTGTTGGGAAGAAGGTTCTCTCCTGCACTTCTGAGGCAATACTTGAGGAGCTCCGCTTCAAGCTGACGAGCGAGAAGGTTCTTAAATATCTTGAGAGTCAGGTTTATGCGCTCTGGGTTTACAGAGTTTTTCGGGTCTCATCTATCATTGTGGACCCAAGCGAGCATTTTGAGGTTTCACCTGATCCCGACGACAACAAACTGTTTGACGTTGTATATTCAGCCAAGGCCGGCTTCCTGATAAGTCTGGACAAGAAGCACGTGCTGAAGCTGAGGGATGGGGAAAAGAGATTCGTATTAAACGGGCACGAGTTTCTAATCCTGACACCGGCGGAGTTCCTTGAGGTCGTCGAAAGGGATAAAAACTTGGATGTGTAATGCCTTTTTGTGAGCGTCTATGTGCAGGATGGAACGCTTTGGGAACTGCGACCCTGAGACGGCCGATCAGGAGTACTGTATTTTCCACAAGCCGAACAAGAGCGAGGAGGAAGCGAGGGAGTTTTACAGGAAGTTTCTGGAGAGGTTCAAGCCAAGGGTTGAGGAGATTGAAGTTGATG
Source organism: Thermococcus sp. 21S7 (assembly GCF_012027615.1). Classification (NCBI taxonomy): domain Archaea; kingdom Methanobacteriati; phylum Methanobacteriota; class Thermococci; order Thermococcales; family Thermococcaceae; genus Thermococcus; species Thermococcus sp. 21S7. The sequence continues at coordinate 285,326 of NZ_SNUT01000001.1, read as the reverse complement.
GGACTACATTGGTTTTTGAGAGACCTGTAGATGCGAGAGGTTTTGTGTTTCCGAAGATTCCACGTTCAGTAGGATTTTCATTTGAATATACTACCTTCAAGGAGGATGTTAATTTTTCACATGGAATCTTCGAATCAGGAGTATCCTTTATGGAATCCATATTTATGGGAAATGCAAAGTTTGACCACGTAACGTTTAAGAGAAACGCATACTTTCCTTTTGTTACGTTTCTTGAAGGGGTTAGTTTTTTTGCTTCGGTATTTTTAGATGATGTTCACTTTGATCGCACCATCTTTTCCAAGGGTTCAGAAAAATATCTTAATTTCATGTGGGTTCGATTCAAGGGTGATGCTTATTTTCATAACTGCTCTTTTAGGGGAAATGTTGATTCTCGCGACACGATTTTTCACAAAACAGCTTATTTCTCCCGGAGTACATTCGACGGATGGGTTAAACTTTATGGTGCCACCTTCAAAGGAGAAACAGATTTTAGTGAATGCTCGTTTTTGAGAGATTTCGTTGTCACAGATGCCAATTTCTTTGAAACTGTTTCATTTGCAGGTTCCAAATTTGGAGAATCCTCCAATCTTGAAAGTTGGGTGAATCTTTCAAATGTGGTATTTTCAAAGGGAGTAAGGTTTGATGAATGCACATTTAACCTCCCATTTCACCTTCACCGGGTTGAGTTCAAGAAAGAAGTTTCATTCGATACTTCAGAGTTCAATAGTAGGATAGTTTTCTCTAATGTTGTGTTTCGTGATTATGCTAGTTTTAGCGAGACTATATTCCGGGCACTTTCAATATTTGGCCACCTGAGTAGCGGAATGGTAGCAGTGCTCGAAGACCACGGAATAACAATCAAAAAAGATCGAGATTTGCCGGTGGTTTTTGATGCTTTAGCAGACTTCTCCGCGGTAGTATTTAATGGTTATGCCCATTTTGAGGGAACCATTTTTAAGAAAGATGTCTTCTTTGAAGGAACCTCATTTAACGAACCTGTTTCTTTTCAAGGGAAGCTCGAAAAGGAAGAATACAAATTCTATGGCGAAATAGACTTCTCCCACGTAGACATTCGCAAGAGCATTGACATTGACATTCCAAGTGAATGGTTCAAGCTCCCAGAATCTGAAATCGAAGCTCGGCGAGTTCAACGCCTCAGCTACGAAAAAGAAGGCAAACGAGAGGAAGCAGATAGGATGTTCGTCCTCGAAATGCGCGCTAAGTGTAGGGCTCGGCTAAAAAACGCACGAGACAAGTTAAGCAAAGTTAAAGCCTATGTTCATAATTTCGTGGAATGGCTACTGGCAGATTTGCCTTCAGAATACGGCACGAATTGGGTTCGACTGTTCCTATTTTCGTTGCTTGTAATTATTGGAACCGCAGTTCCATACACCATCTGGAGTCACAAAATTGACGGATTCCCAGAAACTTCAAACATCGTTGTCCGTTTCCTCAACGCCCTCTACTACTCCCTCGTCACCTTCACCACCCTCGGCTACGGCGACATGCACCCGACCGGCTGGCTTAAAGCTTTGAGTGCAATCGAAGCCCTAACCGGAGCAGTCTTCATGGCGCTCATCGTTGCGGTGATTGCCCGTAAATGGATGCGCTGACTCAATCCTTTTATATTCCCTGCACATAGTTAGAAACGGTGGGAAGATGGAAGCCGACCCGATAAACGTTCTCCTCTACGATATCCGCGAGATGAGGAAAAGACTCGACGAGATGGAAAAGGCCCTCCTGATGCTCAAGGCGAGGCTAATTGAGGAGGAAGAGGGCGAAAGCCCCGAAGAAATCGAGGCTCTCGAAAGAGAAGCGCTTGAGAGCGGGAAGGAGTGGGAAGAGCTGAAGAGGGAGCTCGGACTATGAGCTTTAGGGTCATCATCGGTAAAAGGGCCGAGAATGGAATACGAAATCTTCCTCCCGCCCACCTAAAGCGTTTTGCTGAACTCGTTGAGACGCTGAAAATCAACCCAGTTCTAGTGGAAAGTTTTGACGTCAGAAAGATGCGTGGTTCTGAGAGGGCTTACCGAGTTAGACTTGGCAATTACCGGGTTCTTTACACAGTCCGCTGGGATAAAGACATCATTGTTATTTTGAAGGTCGAACCCCGCGAAAGGGCCTATCGCTGACAACCTAAGGTTAAAGCCAACTTTTTATACCTCCTCGTCCTTCTTCCTTCGGTGGTGCTCATGAAAATCGTGGTCGTCGGTTCTGGTACAGCGGGAAGCAACTTCGCGCTGTTCATGCGCAAGCTCGACAGGAAAGCCGAGATAACCGTCATCGGAAAGGAGGATACCATGCAGTACTCCCCCTGCGCCCTGCCGCACGTCATCAGCGGCACGATCGAGAAGCCCGAAGATGTTATCGTCTTCCCGAACGAGTTCTACGAGAGGCAGAAAATCAACCTCCTGCTCGGAACGGAGGTCAAATTCATCGACCGCGAGAGGAAGGTCGTGGTCACCGATAAGGGCGAGGTTCCCTACGACAAGCTCGTTCTGGCGGTTGGCTCGAAGGCCTTCGTCCCGCCGATAAAGGGCGTTGAGAACGAGGGAGTGTTCACCCTCAAGAGCCTCGACGACGTGCGCAGAATCAGGGCCTACGTCGCCGAGAGGAAGCCGAAGAAGGCCGTCGTCATCGGCGCCGGTTTAATCGGCCTCGAAGGGGCCGAGGCTTTTGCCAAGCTCGGCATGGAGGTTCTGGTCGTCGAGCTTATGGACAGGCTTATGCCAACGATGCTCGACAAAGACACCGCTAGGCTCGTTCAGGCCGAGATGGAAGATCACGGTGTCTCCTTCCGCTTCGGCGCTGGGGTCAGCGAGATAATCGGCAGTCCCGTTGAGGCGGTTAGGATAGGCGAGGAGGAAGTCCCTGCCGACCTCGTCCTCGTCGCCACCGGCGTGAGGGCCAACACCGACCTCGCAAAGGCGGCCGGTCTAGACGTGCACTGGGGAATTGTCGTGAACGAGCACCTCCAGACCAGCGACCCTGACATCTACGCGATAGGCGACTGCGCAGAGGTCATCGATGCGGTAACCGGCGAGAGGACGCTCAGCCAGCTCGGAACGAGCGCGGTGAGGATGGCTAAGGTGGCAGCGGAACACATAGCCGGAAAGGACGTCTCCTTCAGGCCGGTATTCAACACCGCAATAACCGAGCTCTTCGGCCTTGAGATAGGCACCTTCGGAATAACCGAGGAGCGGGCGAAGAAGGAGGGGGTTGAGATAGCCGTCGGTAAGTTCAAGGGCTCCACCAAGCCGGAGTACTACCCGGGTGGAAAGCCGATAACGGTCAAGGTTATCTTCAGGAAGTCAGACAGGAAGCTCATCGGAGCGCAGATAGTCGGCGGCGAGCGCGTCTGGGGCAGGATAATGACCCTCTCGGCCCTTGCCCAGAAGGGAGCGACCGTTGAGGACGTCGTTTACCTTGAGACCGCCTACGCTCCGCCGGTGAGCCCGACGATAGACCCGATAAGCGTTGCGGCCGAGATGGCGCTGAGGAGGTTCCGGTGATTCTTTTCCCTCTTTTGGCAAACTTTAAGTCCCCAAAGACCAACTTCCTTTTTAGGTGATCCCATGAAGGTCTCTGAGAAGGATAGACTTCTCCTCGGTCTTGGAACCGGAGTGCTTCTCGCTTCGAGCATGCGAATCTTTGTCGCTGGGGCGTACTCAAGCGTCGAAAAGACGTTCTTCTACGGAATAACCTTCCCGTCGTTCCTGGGACTGGTTCTTCTGATAACTGCGTCGTTCCTGGTAGGACGGCTGAGCAGAAAAGCTGGGGCGGTCATAATGGGCATCTACGCCCTGGCTCTCATCCTCACAGACGCGACCGAATACCTCCACCTCATAGCGGCCTTCGCCCTGCCCATCTCCCTGGCGCTCGTCAAGGAGCTGAACGTCAAGTACCTCTCCCTCGGGCTGGTCGCGGATTTAGCGCTCCGCGTCCTGGCCGTTGGAGGGGAGCCAATAGACTTCTCGCACACGGCAGTTGTTCTGGCCGTCTTCCTGCTTTTGGGAGCCTATGTCCTCTGGCACGAACCGGGGACGCTTAAGAAGCCCGGCTTTGGGCTCTACGCCTTTGCGATTCTTCTCGAACTTGGCCTCATATACCCCAACGCCGTGCTGCGCTACTCCGGAATCAGCGTCTATTACCTCCCCCAGTTCATCGGCGTTTCGGTAATTCTGGCCGCCGCCATCCTTTTGGGACCATACATGGCACGAAAACCGAACTTAGCGGCCCTGGTTCTCGTGGCTGGCTCCGCCACGCTCTTCATCAAACCTCTCCCGCTTATAGGCCTGCCCCTTGGCCTCGCCTCTGCCACGGCCCTCGTCGAAAACGCGAAGGGAAGCAGGGGAGGAATCCTCGGCTCGGTGTACTTCATCCTTATCGGCTTCCTCGGGCTCGGCGTCTACGTCGGCAGGGACATCGGGGTGCCCTTCATGGAGAACAACATGGGGGCCCTAATATTGGGTGCCTCGGCCGTCTATGCCCTCAGCGCCTACGGAAAGAGCGCGGAGGTTAAGCTCCCGAGCGCCAGAGAAACAGTTGCCTCTCTGCTGGGCATCCTCCTCGTCTCGCTCGTCGTTCTCGCTGCCTTCCACACCGGGCCGAGCTACACTGGGGGCAGGAAGGACGTTCTCCTCTGGACATACAACCTCCACCAGGGGCTCGGCCCCTACGACGGAACATTCAACGGCCGCGAGCTTTTGGGCCTGCTTGAGGGGCAGAAGCCTGACATCCTGGTGGCCCAGGAGGTCGCCGGCGGCATGATAGGGAGCGCCTACGTTGACCTCCCGCTCCTAATCTCGGCCCACATGGGTTATGCCTACGAGTACAAGCAGGCCATAGGGGGCACTTACGGAATAGCGGTCTTCTCCCACTGGCACATGAAGACGGAAAGTGAACTCAACCTTGAGAGCGTGGGGCAGGCGAGGCCGGCACAGAAGGTCTCCGTCGAGGAGTTAAACCTCGTTCTCGTGAACGTCCATATGGGCCTCAGCGAGGAAGAGAGGGCAATGCAGGCCGAGGAGCTTTTGAAGTTCGCAGAGGCCTCGCCGGTGGCCCAGGTAATAGCCGGCGACACAAACGCCGAGCCGGACGAGAGGGCGATAGAGGTACTCACCCGAGACTACCGCGACGCCTTCCCCGAGAGACCGCCCTACACCTTCCTCTGGGAGCGCAACGGCGTCAGGGACGCGGAGAACATCGACTACATACTGCTGAAGAAAGACTGGCCTGCGGAGGTCAAGGACTACGGCTGTCTCTGCGACGTTTCCGCCTCTGATCACAGGCCTGTGTGGGCGGTTATCGAACTGCCGTGAGGTTTTTTATTTCCCTCCGTCACTTTTCTCCATGCCGTCGAGGGTTAAAGTGAGCAGGCTGATGGCCTACATCCTCCGCCACTCGCCGGAGGAGTTCGGGCTTAAACCCGACGTTGAGGGCTTCGTGCCACTGAGTGAACTCGTCAGAGCGCTCCAAAAGGTTTATCCGGACGTTGCCGAGGATTTTGTGCGGGAGATCGTAGAGAGGGACGCGAAGGGGCGCTACGAGATTAGGGACGGCAAAATTCGCGCCCGTTACGGCCACAGCTTTCCAGTCTCTTTGAACCACGAGGAGGATACCGAGTCAAGGGTTCTCTACCACGGCACGCCGCGGAGGAACCTTGAGAGGATTATGCGCGAGGGACTCAGGCCGATGAGGAGGCAGTTCGTTCACCTGAGCACGAGCGGGAGCGAGGCCCTCGAAACCGGCAGGAGGCACGGGAGGGACGTCGTTCTACTCATCATCGACGCGGACTGCCTGAGGAGGAAGGGCTTGAAAGTCTACAAGGCAGGAAAGAACGTGAGAATCGTCGAGCGCGTTCCGCCCGAGTGCATCACCCTGGCAGTCTGAGTGCTAAGATAAAGGCCAGCCCGAGGGGAATCAGCGTGCTCATGAAGTTCAGCTGGAAGCTTATTCCAGAGATGTAACCACCGAGGAGGGGCCCGATGACCCAGCCGAGGCTCATCATGGCGTTGAGCAGGCCCATTCCCTGGGCCCTCTCGCTCACCCTGACGTTCTGGGCCACGTAGGCGGAGGTCGAGTTTATGGTTAGAACCCACTTGACGCCCGAGAGGAACGCTATTCCAAAGACGAGCCAGACGTTTTTAACGAGCGCGTAGAGCAGGAAAGCCAAACCGTAGCCGGCTATGGCTATGAGGTAGAACCTCTTCGCCCCGTGCCTGTCTATCAGCTTCCCGAGGAAGTAGCCGGTCAGGGCCGCGGCCAGGCTCTCGATGCCGAAGATTACCCCTACGCTCCACTCGCCAAAGGCCTCCTTGAAGTAGACCGAGACAACGCCGTAGAACTGCCCGCTGGCGACCATAACGAGGAAGACGGTAACGTAGAACAGCCCCAGGTGCCCGCGCATGAGCTTTTTGAAGGCCGAGCCCTTAACCGTTGCCCGCCAGCTCTCCCTGCCTTCCTGTACGAGAATCATCCCGAGGATGGAGCGCCTTCCCGTCGGGCGTTCGCTGATTAGGAGAACTATCCCGGCAGATACGAAGAGGAGAAGTCCGGAAATCAGAAAGAGCTTTCTGACGCCGAGGTAGCCGACTATCGCGGAGCCGAGGAAGTTGCCCACCATGTAGCCAGCGTTCTCGATGGAGTTGAATAGGCCGAATATCGAGCCGGCCCTCGTGGAGAGCTCGGAGATGAGCGCCGAGTGGGCCGGTGTCATGGCAGAACCAAAGACGCCCTGGAGGGTTCTCAGGAGCAGGACGCCGGTGGCGGAGCCGACGAATGCCATCGCAGCATAAAAGAGACCTATCGAGGCCACGCCGAAGGCTATGAAGCCTTTCCTGTTGCCGGTCGAGTCGGAGAGCCAGCCGAAGGGGTACTGGAAAACCGTCGAGGTCAGGTTAAAGGCAACGCTTAGGAGGCCGACCATGAACATGCTCGCGCCGAGGAGGCGCATGTAGACGCTCAGGTATGGGAACGCCATTCCAAAGGATACGTTAGCGATGAACATGGCCGCCGCGAGAACTAAAACGTTCCTCCGCTTAACCCGGAGCTTTTTAAGCTTTCCCGCCCTCTCTCTGCGCCCCTGAAGGACCGTCCGTTGCCTCTTCATAGGCTGCCCCTATGGAAAGCCTCTTATAAAACTTCTCCCAATGGTTTACGGGTGGAAGCATGTGCGATATTCTCGTGGCCACTCCCGAGGCCACCAGGGAGGGAATAACTCTCTTTGCCAAGAACAGCGACCGCGAGCCGAACGAGGCTCAGATTCTTGAGTTCATACCGAGAACTAAGCACGGGGAGGAGAATGTCAAGCTCACCTATGTGGAGTTCCCGCAGGTGAAAGAGACCTACGCGGTAATCCTCTCCCGCCCCTGGTGGATGTGGGGGGCGGAGATGGGCGTGAACGAGTTCGAGCTGGCGATAGGCAACACCGCAGTCTTCACAAAGGCCAAGGTGCCGGAGAGAGGGATAACCGGAATGGACATGATACGTTTGGCGCTTGAGAGGACTAAGAGCGCAAGGGAGGCCCTGGAGTTCATAACCGGCATCGTCGAGCAGGGTTTGCAGGGCGGGAACGGAAGCAAAAGCCACAAGCTTTACTACTTCAGCTCCTTCATAATAGCTGACCCCAAAGAGGCCTGGGTTCTTGAGACCGTTGGAAAGGAGTGGGCCGCAAGGAAGATAGAGGGCGTTTACTCAATCTCCAATGCGCTGATGATTGAGAATGACTGGGATATGGCATCCGAGGGCGTCGAGAGGCTCGCGAGAAAGGGCTCCTTCAGCTTCGCGAAACACTTCTCGGACCGCTTTTACACCCACTTCGCCCACGGCAGGGAGCGGAGGGCCTTCACGCTGGCAAAACTAAAGGAGATGGAGGGTGAGATAACGCTCGAATACATGATGTCCCTTCTGCGCTCCCACTCCTTTGAGCCCTACCGCCCGGAGAAGGGCTCGATGAGGGATATCTGCATGCACTACGGCGGCCTAACGAGGCCCTCCCAGACCGCCTCTTCTCAGATCTCCGAGCTTGGAAAGGGCATTCACTGGTTCACGGGCACGTCAAACCCCTGCATGGGCATTTTCAAGCCGGTGACCTTCGAGGGCGGCCTCCCAGACCTTGGGAGGAATCCAACGGACAGGTACGACCCGGAGACCTACTGGTGGCGCTTCGAGGCTTTCCACAGGAGGTTCCTGACGAACTACCGGAGCTACATCGATGACTTCGCCCGCGAGAGGGACCGACTGCAGGCCGAGATAATCGAGAAGGCGGGGGAGATTGAGAGAACCCAGGAAGATTTGAAAGCTTTAACGGAGTGGGCCTTCAGGGAGGAGGCCAGGCTCCTCGAAAGGTGGGAGAAGATTGTGAGGCCCGGAAGGCTTCCCCTCCTCTTCGGGCGGAGCTGGAGAAAGATTAACGAGGAGGCTGGATTCAGGCTGGAGGGTTGAGGATGTTCAGGTTTCCGGATGGATTTCTCCTCGGAACGGCAACGTCTTCCTACCAGATAGAGGGCGACAACGTCTGGAGTGACTGGTGGTACTGGGCCGAAAAAGGAAAGCTTCCCCCCGCCGGAAAGGCCTGCAACTCCTGGGAGCTGTACGAGAAGGACATCGAACTGATGGCCGGGCTGGGTTATGCGGCCTACCGCTTCTCCATAGAATGGGGCAGGGTCTTTCCGGAGGAGGGAAAACCGAACGAGGAGGCGTTAATGCGCTACCAGGGGATAATCGACCTTCTCAACGAGAACGGGATTACCCCGATGCTCACGCTCCACCACTTCACTCTGCCCACGTGGTTCGCCCTCAGGGGTGGCTTCGAAAGGGAGGAGAACCTGGAGCACTGGAGGAGCTACGTTGAGATGATAGCCGACAACATCGAGGGCGTTGAGCTGGTGGCGACCTTCAACGAGCCGATGGTCTACGTCGTGGCCTCATACGTCGAGGGGATGTGGCCGCCATTCAGGAAGAACCCGCTGAAGGCCGAGAAGGTCGCGGCAAACCTGATCAGGGCCCACGCCATCGCCTACGAGATTCTTCACGGCAAGTTCAGGGTCGGGATGGTGAAAAACCGCCCGCACTTCATTCCGGCGAGCGATTCCGAGAGGGACAGGAAAGCGACAGAAGAGATAGACTACACCTTCAACCGCTCCATACTGGATGGAATCCTGACCGGGAAATTCAGGGGTTTCATGAGAACCTTCGACGTTCCCGCGAGCGGCCTCGACTGGCTCGGGATGAACTACTACAACATCATGAAGGTTAGGGCAGTGCGAAACCCGCTCAGACGCTTCGCCGTCGAGGATGCCGGTGTGAGCAGAAAGACCGACATGGGCTGGAGCGTCTATCCGAAGGGCATCTACGAGGGGCTGAAGGCCTTTTCGGAGTACGGTCTTCCGCTCTACGTCACCGAGAACGGCATAGCAACGCTTGACGATGAGTGGCGGGTGGAGTTCATAGTCCAGCACCTCCAGTACGTCCACAAAGCCCTAAAAGAGGGCATCGACGTAAGGGGCTACTTCTACTGGTCGCTGGTAGACAACTACGAGTGGGCCGAGGGTTTCAGGCCGCGCTTTGGGCTGGTAGAGGTCGACTACGAGACCTTCGAGAGGAAGCCGAGGGGGAGTGCCCACATCTACGGAGAAATCGCTAAGAAAGGGGAGATAGGCGACGAGCTGCTTGAGGGCTACTCTATAAAATCCCCCCGATGTTTTTAGTCTCCCATTTATATTTCTTTTCCTTCTTAATACAAAGCAAAAAAGAAAGGGAAGTCACCTCTCAGTGTTTGCATCATGTGAGTTAGGACAGAAGTTTCCAATGCATGGGGGCAGTGAATCCTGGCCGTCATCTATGGTGGTAAAGTACATTGCCGCTTCCACGTTGTTGCTGTTCGTGAGTTTAAGGTTCCTTTTGAGTATTGAGGCGTAATAAACCCGGTTGGGTGCTCCTTCCTCTATATCAATGCGATACGTTGCGACTGATTGAGACGTTGAGGAGTAGCTGAACGTTATTGACAATGCACCAACCACAGGAAGCTTGCTCCAGAGCCAGTTGGCGGCGGAACCTCCAAGAGGAGTCGAATAGAATTTATATCCGGAGCTCCCTTGGAAATCAAACACAAGGTTTGGATACGAACCACGGAAATCCGTTTTAGCCAATTTTACTTTTGCCTCAATATCGCTTGTTGGAAAGCGAGACTTCAGGAGATAATCTGTTAGCAAGTAGTTTCTGTTCAGGTCGCTTTCCCTAACGTTATATTCTCCGCTCATCATAACTTCTAGAGGATAAACTCCGGCAATGGGAATGCTGGCGTATTCCTTCCTCCATTTGTCGTATACAGGAATGTTGTAAACAACGACCACGTACTTCAGTGGGAGATTTAAGTACCTATCCAAATAACCGTCCTTAGTTTCTATTACGTGTTCTGGCGCATAGCTAACCTTCAGCGTTGAACCCGAGTATGAAGTTCCAAAGTCGAGGACAGGTATTCCGTCCATGCTTAGACTCCACATTGAGTTTGTACTTGTTGTTAATTGAATCCCCCATGAAGCGCTGATGCTTCTTATTTCTTTATACCCTCCAGTTTTAACTTTCAATCCCATGAAGGGGATCCATTCCGTGAAAGTTTTCGAGTCTGCATAATATGAGTCCTTGAGGTACTCCCAGTTTTCGATTATGCAGTATCTATCATTGAGCTCCTCATAGCCCCACGGACAGGACGATGTGCCCAAAAGCGAGCGCAGTTTGTATTTCAATCTTGCCGTTATCGGGAGTCTCAGCCCCGGCTTGGTAGAGGGTTCCGCAACTTCCTCGATTGGGAACATCCCCTTCAATTCGAGGGGTTTTCCGGGCTGAATGCTTTTTACCCCAATCTTTCCGTCTTTTGTGAAGTATATTGCAAGTGGGGTGGGTACAGTGTGCAGGTTTCCAGTAGTCCCGACTTCGCGCCACTTTTTGCTTTCCGTCCTCAGAGTCACGAGACCCCTGAGGTGTCCCTGTTTGAGGAGCTTTACTCCTCCCTCTGGAGAGGGCTGGAATATAAGGACTTTAGCATTTCCCTGGAGATAAGTTCTTTCGACACTCAGAAAGTCCGTTGCCGCCATGCCGAGGGCGGAGGTTAACAATAGGGTTAGCAACAAGACTCCCACGATTTTGAGTTTCATGATATCACCTTGTATAGTTTTCGATTAATTTTTAAAGTTCATATCTTATAAACTTTACTGTATAAAGTTGTTTAATTGCTTGCCAACATGTGGATAATCAATGATGGGATACAGTGCCCTACGTTACCACAATAACTCATCTGGAAGGTCTATGTAACCTCTGTTGGGACGTTTATCGCCCCCTGGAGCTTCTTGACCCTTCTTTCCTCGTTCGTGTTATACACATCAGCCCATTCTTCTCATTACGGAATCAGTGGCCAGGCGAAGTTCAAACCCTCCTCACGCTCACCCCGTCGCTCGGGCTCACGAGGTGGTAGTCAGGCTCCCAGTTGAAGTGCCTGACGTACTCGTCGGTGATCCTCATCGCGATGTCCGGGGCCAGCCCCTCGGGCACTATGGCCACCGCCGAGCCGCCAAATCCGGCGCCGGTCAGTTTGGCGCCGTAGGCGCCGAGTTCAACCGCCTTTCTCACGAAGAAGTCCAGCTCCTCGCTTGAGACCTCGTAGTTTCTGGCCAAATCCCAGTGTGAGGCCGTCATCAGCTCGCCGAAGGTTCCAACGTCGCCGCCCCGCAGGGCGTCCCTCGCCTCAAGGACGCGCCGGTTCTCCCGCACTATGTAGCCGAAGAATCGCCGGTAGAGTGAGGGGAGGCTTCTGAGGTCGCTCTCCTCAACCTCCTTGGAAGTTCTCCTTCCGAGGAACCGGAGGGCTTCCTCCGCGACCTTCCTCCTTTCCGCGTAGGCCGATCCCGAGAGTTCCCTCTTAACCCCCGTGTAGAACACCAGAACCTGAACATCGCTCGGGAACCGTAGGTACTCGTGCCTCAACGTGTCCGTATCGAGAAACATCACGTGGTCTTTCCTGCCGTGGACAACCGCGAACTGGTCGAGTATGCCGCAGGGGACACCGACGAACTCGTTCTCCGCTTTCTGGGCGAGAAGGGCCATCTCCACCGGCAGGAGGTTTAGCTTATAGGCCTCGTTCAGGAAGGCTAAAACTGCCAGCTCAAGGCTCGCCGAGGAGCTCAGTCCGGAACCTATCGGCAGGTCCCCGCCGAGGATTCCCTTCATTCCCCCGATGGCGTGGCCCTCCTCCTTCAGAACCCAGAATATTCCCCTGACGTAGTCTGCCCAGTCGCCGGCTTTTCTGAGTTCATCGAGGCCGAACTCCTTCACCTCACGGGATATCTGGGAGTAGACCCTTACCCTCTCGTTCTTCTGGGCGTGCAGGACCGTGTAGAGGTCTATCGCCATCGGCATCACGTAGCCGAGGGCGTAGTCTGTGTGCTCTCCAATCAGATTGACCCTTCCGGGAGAATCAACGCGGTACACGATTCCACCCAGAGGGGTTAGACTCGAAAATATTTAAGATTAGCGAGAAACGAGAAAGCCTCAGCCCATCTGGAGCGCCTCTCCGCGAAGTTCTCCGCGCTCGAAGCGGTACGGGTCGTACCAGTCCACGGGGAGGTCGGTTCTGTCCTTGGTGATGAGGTCGGCGACCATCTCAGCCACCGCCGGCGCCATCATGAAGCCGTGCCCGCTGAAGCCCGCCGCTATGTAGTAGTCGCCCAGCTCCTTGATTCTTCCTATCGCCGGGTTGCTGTCCGGTGTCTTCGCGTAGTAGCCGGCCCAGGTCCTCAGTATGAGGAGCTCCCTCAGGGCGGGAACTATCTTGGTGAAGTAGTAGCTCACCTCGCGCATGAACTCGTAGGTCGGGTTCAGGTCGTAGGTCGGGCCGAGCTCATAGCCAACTCCGCCGACGATGCCGCCGTGGGCCGTCTGGGTGAGGTATGCGTGGCCGTACTTGAAGGAGATGACCATCGGCTTGATGGCCCCTTTCCTGATGGGCTGTGTAATGACCGCCTGGTGCTTGTAGGGCTCTATCGGAATGTGGGTCTTTATCCCGGCCATCGCGTTGATGAGCTTGGCCCAGGCGTTGGTGGCGTTCACGACGATGCCGGTGTTTATAACTCCCCTGCTCGTCTTCAGCCCCTTAATCTCGCCGTTCTCGATTATGAAGTCCTTGACCTCGGTGTACTCAACGAGTTTCGCCCCAAAGCGCTCGGCGTTGAGGGCGAAGGCCGCTGTTGCGTAGAACGGGTCGGCCTTTCCGTCGGTGGGGTTCCATGATGCCGCTATAACCTCGCTGATGTCGAGGAGCGGGACTATCTCCCTGGCCTCCTCCGGCGTTATGAGCCTCGTGGGGACGCCGAAGCGGTTCTGTATCGCGATGTTGCGCTTGAACTCCTCAACCTCATCGTCGTCGTAGAGCAGGAAGAGGTAGCCGGTCTGCTCGAAGGAGAAGCCGTACTCCTCGCTATAGCGCTTCCACAGCTCGACGGAGCGCTTCATGACCTGGACATTGGCTTCGTCGTTGAACTGCTGCCTTATTCCCGTTCCACAGCGGAAGGTCGAGCCGGAACCGATGAAACGCTTCTCTATTACCGTGACCTCCTCACCGCGCTTGGCAAGCTCGTGGGCGAGGGTTACGCCGACGATCCCCCCGCCGATGATAACTATCTCGCTCCTCTCTGGGAGCTCTTTACTCGGCATATTCCTCCACCCCCTCGGCGGTGACCTTCATCCTCACGTTCTTCAGCGGCGGCCGGGCCACCGGAAGGTCGATGCGGCTCATATCTGAGCCCGTTCTCTGCGAGACCACCACTGCCCCGTTGAAGAGACAGAAGCGCCCCTGGCAGAAGCCCATCGCTAGATGGGTCAGGCGCTTGATTATCTGCAGGTCGGTTATTCCGCTCCTGACCACGTCGTCGACCTTCTTCAGGGAGACGTCACAGCCGCATATCTGGACGTCCTCAAGGTTGAAGCTCTCGAAGGGTATCTGGTGAACCGCCATCGGAACGGGCTCGTAGTCCCTGAGTTTCTCCTCGTAAACGCACGGCTCGGCGTCAAATCCAAACTCACGCAGGATGTATGCTCCAACGAGCCTTCCCTCAAGGTAATTAGCGTAGTGCGGCTTTATGGAAACCGCGCTCCCGGCGACGTATATTCCGTCGCGTATCCTGTGCTGGGAATCGAGGATGGGCATGTAGTAGCCGCGCTTGAACTTCAGCTTCCCCCCGGCCTGGGTTATCGGGTTGATGTCGGGCCTCCTCCCGTCCGACACGATGACAGCGTCAACGTCGTAAACGTGTCCGTTCATGTCAATGAGCCTTTCCACCTTCTCCCTTCCCTCAACGCGCTTTGGATTGGGCACTATCACGTACTCAATTCCCCAGCGCTCCAGTTCCGGGACGATGTCTTCAGGCCTGCTACCTACCACGGCCACCTTCCTCCCCGGGGCGACGCCCCAGACGTTCATGACCTCAAGGGCGAAATCGCGCCTGAAAACACCCGGGAACTCGTTGTTCTCGAAGAGGAGGATGTTGTCAACAGCACCAACGGCAAGAACGACGCGCTTGGCCATCAGCTCGATGAGCTGGTTCTTCCCTGTAACTATCGGCACCAGGAAATACTCACCCTTGTCGAAGACGCCGAGGGCTATCGTGCCTTTAAACACCCTGACGTTTCCATTGAATTTTCCGGTGAGCTCTTTAACGGCCTTCTTTGGGTCACCGAATCCCTCCTGAGGCAGGCCCTTGAGCCACAGGTCTCCTCCGAGCCAGCCCTTCTCCTCGATTATTGCCGCGGTTAGGTGCTCCTGAACCTCAAGTACGGCACCTATCCCGGCAGGGCCCCCGCCAATGACTGCCACGTCAACGACCAGCCTCTTAACGGGCTTGCCCTCGTCGATCTCCACGGTTTCTTGGAACTCTCCGTAGTTCTGGCGCTCTATCCTCATGCCGTCCTTGACCTTGGTCTTCCTTCCGTTGACGTTTTTAACGCCGTCAACCACAACCGGGACGGGGCCGAAGGTGAAGGCCCCGCGCTTTCTTCCCTCGGTGCTCGTTGTGAGCCAGTACACCCCGTTGGCCAAAAGTGCAACGGTGAGCTTTTCCCCTTCGTAGGCCTCCAGAGGTTGACCCTCAAAGTAGATTGTAATCCGCCTAGAAGGGTCTTTTTCCGTCAGGTCGAGCGGTCTCATGCTCCCACCTCGAAGATTTTACAAGGGACGCCCTTATTTATACACCAATGCTTATAAATGTTAGGTTGGCCAAAAAAGGTTTAAAACCTTTTGTTTAATAACCACCCAGTGCGACTGAAAAACAGCGTGGAAAGAAAAGGGAATCAGGCGATTCCCTTGGCGAGGACGAACTCGGCGACGTTCTCGACCTGGCTCTTGGCCCTGGTCTCGGTGATGCTCTTCTTGCCGGTTCCCTCGACGGGAACCTTCCTGAATATCTCCTCATGGAGCTTGACGATGTCCTCAGGCGGCTTGGTGAGGAGGCTGACGATTATTATGACCACCAGCGTCACGAAGAAGTTGATGAAGAACACCGGTATGCCGTTGAACCAGCCGCCTATCGTTCCGAAGAAGCCCGGAGCGTCCGGGTTGAACGCCCAGCCGTATATCTTTGCCTCGAAGATGACCTCACTGATGAGGCCGTAAGCCATGCCGACGATGGCGCCCTCCTTGGTGGCTCTCTTCCACCAGAGGCTCAGAGTGAGTATCGGGCCGAAGCCAACGGCCAGGCCACCCCAAGCGGTAGCGACCATCTGGTAGATGACCTTCGGGCCGCTGATGGCGAACCAGAGTCCCACAAGGGCAACGCCGGCAACGACGAGCCTCGATATGTTGACCATCTGCTTCTTGCCAATTTCCTTGCCGAGGACCTTGTGGTAGAAGTCCCTAGCTATTGCCGAGGAGGCGACGAGCAGCTGTGAATCCGCGGTACTCATAACGGCCGAGATTATGCCCGCTATCACAAAGCCTGCGAGCCAGCCGGGCATCAGCTCAACGGCCATGGCAGGGATGACCTTCTCCGGGTCGCTGACGCTCAGGATTCCTGCCTGGTACATGGCGAAGCCGAGGAAGCCCGCGAAGAACGCTCCCCAGAGGACAAGGATGGTCCAGGTGCCGCTGATGAAGATACCCGGCCTCCTGAGCTTCCTCGGGTCCTCAACGCTCATGTAGCGGGTGACGATGTGGGGCTGGCCGAGGTAGCCGACTATCCACGAAGCGTAGCCTATGGCGAAGACTATCGCCGCCACTCCCGTTGCGCCTCCGAACGGGTGCAGCTTCGCCGGGTCGGCGCTGCCTATTATCTGTGTTGCCTTATCGAAGCCACCTATCTCCGAGAGCGCGAGGAACGGAACTACCAGAAGGGTCAGCAGCATGAACATTGCCTGAACGACGTCGGTCCAGACGACGGCGAAGAACCCACCGGTGATAACGTAGGCCGTCAGGATGATGACGGTTATGAGGATTCCCATGTTGTCGCTTATGCCGAAGCCCTCGGCGAAGGTCTTTCCTCCAGCTGTGAACTGCGCTGCAACGTAGGCGGTCATGAAGATTATGATTATCAGCGCGCTCAGAACCCTTATCATCTTGGTATCGTCCTTGAGCCTTGCCTCCAGGTAGTCCGGTACGGTTATGGCCCTGAATTTACCTGCGTATATCCTCAACCTCGGCCCAATAAGGACGTAATCGGCCAGGGTACCAAAGAGACAGCCGATTCCTGCCCAGAAAGCACCGAGACCGCTGGAGAATGCTGCACCCGGATAACCGAGCATCAGCCATCCCGAGAAGTCGCTCGCCTTGTCTGAGAGGGTCGCAGCCAAGACGTGAACCCTCCTGCCCCCGACGAAGTACTGGTCTTCGGTCTTGGTATACCTGTTGGCCCACCAGCCTATGTAAGCCAGCAGTGCGAGATACACCAGAAAACCGAACAGTATCCCGCTGTTCATAGCTTACCCTCCTCCTTGAGAGTTGTCATGAGGTCTTCGTCGTAGGCTAGAATCTCGTCGTCCACGTAGTACTCCTTGCCGGTTATCCTGTCCCAAAAGCCGTACAGCAGCATCGTCAAAATACCCAAAAGTGTTGGCACCAAAAGTGTTGCCCAAGCTGAACCACTCAAGCCCATCTTACTCCACCTCAATTCATTGGTGTAAACTAAAGGACATCAGTCCACAGTATAGGTATTTGAAAATATAAACATATTGGTTTAACAGTTCCCCGTCGAGAACGGGATGTTGAGCCGCTGTGACAAACAAAGGGTAACAGTTAATAGGGGATAAGGACATATAGGTCCGGGGCTGAAATATGAGGGTCAACGTCATGAGGCCTATATTCAAACCCGAGGTGCCGGATGCCGACTTCGTTCTGTACCCCTACCACATATTCCACCTGAAGCTGTTCTACAAGCGCCTGGGCAGAAGCGACAGGGTCTTTGATTACTTCGCCTACGTCGATCTGTACCGCCTTGGAGCGGAGAGGGGGGACGGGTTCATAGACCTCCACGAGTGGGACGTCGATGAGAAAAAGATTATGGAGGCTCTGGTGGACTACGAGGAGGCGAGGATGAAAGCCTTTGAGAGCGCGATAACATGGGGAAACTCAAGGGTCGTCTCGTGGTGGCTCCCGAGGATAGAGATAATCCGGGAGGCCCGGGCGTACAAGGTGTTCTGGATTTTCGAAAAGGATGGGGAGAAGCTCCTCCTGGACAGCCTCGACGGAAAGGAGTTCAGCCTCGACGCGGTGACCGGAAAGGGCGGGAGGAAGTGCAGGGGGCCATTCTGCCGCTAGACGAAAGACAGGGAGCTCTGCCCTTCACCCCCAGAAAATTCGCCTGCATGATGTTGAATCTTATTCCGGCGCAAAAGACGTTGGAATAATTCGACTCACAAAAGGGATTAGAAAACTAGGCGTTCGTGTACCGTCTGAGCAAGTTGTGATACCACATCGCTCTCTCGGATACCGGTGGCTGTAGTTGTGAAGGGTCTAGGGGGACCTCCCGCCATACACCTCACGAGGGCAATACCCAGCGGTTACATTTTTCTTTTGAAAGCCCCGCCCTTCAGGACGGGGAGGAGGTCAGACCGACACGACATCACCAGCGAACGTGGGACGTGAATATTTAGGGATTGTCTCATTTCCTGCGGATTTAATGTCACCTTATGTTCAATATTACCCAATTTTTTCGGACACGGAAAAGCCCGTTATATTCGGCCCTTCTATCGCATTTATCCCGCTTTTAATGCTTCCAAAAGGCTTAAATATGAGATTTTTTAATCTTAAAAAATGTGGTGGGTATCATGGAGCCCTTTCCGGAGACACCAATAGTCAGGGTCGATGAACTTTACGGGAGAGGGAATGAAGTTTCCCGGCTGCGTCAACTTGTCATCGAAAAGAGACGCTGGGTTGCACTCATAGGGCCGAGGGCCGTTGGAAAGACCAGCCTCGCGAGGGCATTCGCTTCTTACTACTTCTCTGAAACCGGCAAACCTGTGGTCTATTCAAACTTCGCCGGCATTCACAACTTCACAGAATTCGTTGAGAGGTTCGGACTGGACGTTGCGAACCTCGTTCACGAGGACAAACTCAGGCTTAAAAGAATATCCATGGGTGTAAAGTTCTTCGAGGCGGTTTTGGAGAAAGAAGGCGGGGTTTCCATAGCCCCCAAGAACTCTGGAGCCATCTTTGACGAGGTTATGAGGGCCCTGCCCGAGGGCACTCTGCTCGTATGGGACGAAGTTCAGGACATTCGGACGGAAAGGAACAAGCTCCTCGCCGCACTTTGGAGGCTTCACAACGTTCTCGCAGATAGAAGGCACACAATAATCTTTACGGGTTCCGCCATGGGCCTCTTTAAAAAACTCCTGAGTCCGGAATACGATGACTACCTCTATGGACGCGCCCCGGTTAGGGTTGACGTCGAGCCGTGGGACGTTCAAACCGGGGTTGAGTTTTTAAAGAGCGGCCTGCTTGCGGCAGGAAACGTGGATTTCTCCCCCGAAGAGCTTCAGGAAGCGTCTGCCGAACTCGGCGGTTTCCCGGGCTACCTCTCATCTTACGGCAGGGGAAGGATTGACGGCCTTACCCATGGGAGAGCCCTTAAAAGTGCCCGCGAGGAGGCCATTAAAAGGGCCATGAGCGAACTTAGGAGCTTTGTCAATTTGCGTCCGCAGAGGGAGTATCAGAGAAAAGTGACAGCGCTCCTAAACGCCATGGGTGAGGGCGTTTCCAGACCCTCGTCCCTCGCGAGGCTCTCCGGACTGACTGAGGTCAGCGTCGTTAACACGCTTGAGACCCTTCTTGACATGGGGATAGTTGAAAAACAGTCCAAAAGCAAGGTGGTGAGCATCTACCGGTTTAAATATGAGTTTTATCGGGAAGCGGCACTGAGAATTGCCTGATGTATCGAGAAAAAGAACCTTACCTCGCGTGAATCTCCACTATATCCCCGTCCTCAAGCACGTGGTCGGCTCCAACGCGCTGGCCAGGGAACTTGACGCTCTTGCCCCAGACTCTGGCATAGCGGAAGTTCTTGGCGAAGTCCTTGTGTATCCTTTCCGCCAAATCCATGACGGTTGAGCCCTTCTTCAGCGGCACCGGCGGGTAGGCCGGCTCCTCCCCGGGGCTCTTGGTGAAGACGCGGATGATTCCGGCCAGGTCATAGAGTTCGTCCTTCAGTTTATCCAGCTGAATCTTCCTCTTCGCCGAGACGGGGATTATCTTAAACCGGTCGCCGTAGGCTTCAACGAGTTTCTCGTAGTTCTCCCTGCTCCCGGGGGCGTCGCCCTTGTTGGCTATGATTATCGCCCTCCTCCAGACGAGGCTTTCGTCAAGGGCATCGGCGAACTCCTCCAGCGTTACGGGCTCTTTCACCGTTATCTCGGCGGAGTGAATGCGCTCCTCGCGGAGCATCTTCATGACCTCGCTTACCTCCCCCTTGATGTTCTCCTGGCCGTTGATGACGATTCCGCCCATGGCGGTCCTCTTTATCTCGACCCTCGGGCGGCGCTTGTTGAGCTTTATCCCCGCCCTCTCAAACTCCTTGAGAAGAACCTCCATCTGCTTCACAGGATCCTGGGAGAGGTCAACGACGATGGCTATCGCATCGGCGTTCCTTATGACGCTCAGCAGCTGGGGCCCCATGCCCTTTCCGAGGGCTGCCCCCTCAACGAGTCCGGGAACCTCGACGAGCTGAATCTGAACGTCTCTGTGGTGCATCATGCCGGGAATAGGCTCCACGGTCGTGAAGGCATAATCTGCGACGTCTATGTCCACGTTGGTCAATGCCTTCATGAGTGAGCTCTTTCCAACGTTCGGGAGGCCGGCGAGAACAATCTGTGCCGCACCCTCCTTTCTAACGCTCATCGACGGCCCGCCGCCGCCCTTCTTCATCTGGCGCTGCTTCTCAAGCTCCTTTCTCAGCTCGGCGAGCTTTCTCTTTATCTGGAGCCTGAGCTTCTCCGTTCCCTTGTGCTTGGGGACGGTGGCGTACATCTTTTCGAGGGCTCGAATCTTCTCCGGAATAGTCTTGGCGTTTCTGTACTCCTCCTCAGCCGCTAGGTATTCCGCTGTTACGTTGGTTGGCATCCCTGACCCCCCAGAAGCTCTGAAGTAAGAGGTGAGCGGCGTTTTATAAACGCTGTGGTTCTAAAATCGGCAAGTTTATAAAATCTCCCGAAAATTTTTTACAGGCGGTGATACTCATGCGAACGGGTTTGGACGATGTAGACAGGAAGATTCTCTCCATCCTCCAAAAGAACAGCAGAACGCCCCTTAGGGAGATATCCAAGGAGGTCAATCTCGCCGAATCAACCGTTTACGAGAGGATCAAAAAGCTGAAAGAGCGAGGAATAATAAAGAAGTTCACCGTTATTCTGGATCCAGGATCCCTCGGCTTCAAGATTCTGGCGTTTATACTGATAAAAGCCAAGGCGGGGAAGTATTCGTACGTTGCAAACGAACTCAGGAAGCACCCGGAGATTGTGGAGATATTCGAGACCACTGGCGATTACGACATGCTCGTCAAGATACGAACCCGCGGAAGCGAGGAGCTCAACGAGTTCCTTGATACCATCGGCGAGATCGAGGGCGTCGTGGCGACCCACACGATGGTTGTTCTCAAAGTTCACAAGGAGACCACGGAGCTCCCTCTCTGACCATTTCTGCCCAGAAAGGATTATAAATGTTCCTTTCCATTTCTCTCTAAGCGTTTGGATGGAGGTGTTCTGAATGCGGGTACTGTTTCTGAGTGCCGACGGCTTCGAGGACCTGGAGCTTATATACCCCCTCCACAGGCTCAGGGAGGAGAACCATGAGGTCTACGTGGCGAGCTTCGAGAGGGGAAAGATAACCGGAAAACACGGCTATTCCGTGAACGTTGACCTGACCTTTGACGAGGCTGACCCGGACGAGTTCGACGCCCTGGTTCTGCCCGGAGGAAAGGCGCCCGAGATGGTCAGACTCAATGAGAAGGCCATCGAGATAACCAGGAGGATGTTCGAGGCAGGTAAGCCCGTCGCCAGCATCTGTCACGGCCCGCAGATACTCATCTCTGCCGGCGTGCTGAGGGGCAGGAGGGGAACCAGCACGATAACCATCAGGGACGACGTGAGGAACGCCGGGGCGGAATGGGTGAACGAGGAGGTAGTCGTCGACGGCAACTGGGTGAGCTCAAGGCACCCAGGCGACCTCTACGCCTGGATGAGGGAGTTCGTGAGGCTCCTCCGCTGACCTCCGGCTTTTCTTTGTAACTCTTACCAGGCGTAAACTTTATACGGAAAATGAGGATATTTTCATCGGTGGGATGCATGAGGCGGAAAGGCGGTCTCGTCAGTGTGGTGCTTGGCGTGGGTATCGCGGTTCTCCTGATCGGTGCGGTTCTCACGATCCTGGCCATCAGAGGGGACATCAGCATACACGGGATAACCCCAAAGAAGGTGGCGGGAAAGGTCGTCGAGATCGGGGAGTTCAACGCCTCCGTGCTGGAGGTAAAAGCCGTCGTCGGCAACGTCTCGGTTGTCGGTGCCAACGTGAGCGGGATTGTGGTCAGGAGCAACCTGCCGATAAACGTCAGCCTGGAGAAAGGGGTTCTGACGGTTTACTGTCCAACGAAAAAGGTTGGCATTACCCACAGAAACATCTGCAACGATTACCGGAACGGTACCGTTATAGTCGAGGTTCCGGGGAGGCTGCTGGGCTTGAACGTCCGCGATGTTGTTGGGGACGTCCTCGTGGCCTCGAACTCGACCCAGGTCGACGTTACGGACGTTGTTGGGGATGTAACGGGAACCTCCTGGAACGATTATGATCTCTCGGACATCGTGGGCGATGTGCACCTCAACGTCGTGGAAAGGGCGACGATAAGCGACGTGGTTGGCGACGTGACCATAACCGTTCCCCAGGACTTTGGGGCGGCGCTTACCGCTGAGGACATAGTGGGAGACGTGACCAACACTGCAACCGGGAAGAATGGAACCGTCGTGATCACCGTTAAGGACGTGGTTGGCGACATCACCGTGGGGATGAGTTTTTAAGCCCCCGGATTTTCTTAATCTATGGTGGAAACCATGGCGAGAAAGCTCACACGCTCGCGAGAGGACAGAATCCTCCTCGGAGTTCTGGGAGGGATAGCTGAGCATCTGGACGTTGACCCGACTCTGGTCAGGATTATCTTCGCGGTGCTCTTCGTCTTCAATCCGGTGGCGATGGGACTGCTCTACTTTATTGTTGCCCTGATAATACCGGAGGATGTGGCGGAGGAAGAAAAGCCCCTCTCCGACAGGTTCAGTGAACTCGTGGACGAGACCGGGGAGCGGCTCGGGGAGGTTTTCTCGGGAAGCGAGAACACTCGGGCCATTGCGATAATCCTCATAATCCTGGGTGCAATGCTGGTGGCGGGCCCGTTCTTCCCGCTGGCAATGCCCGTCGTTGACCCCAAAACTGCCCTGGCGGTCGTCTTCCTCGTGATAGGCATAATACTGCTGGTTAGGGGTGATTGAGGTGAGAACCTTCGGGATAATACTCGTTTTTATAGGCCTGCTCGTCCTCCTCAGGGAGTTCCACCCCGCGTTCCTGGGATGGCTCCACCCCTACGCCCCTTACATCAAGGATGCTTTTGGAGGGGTTACCCTCATCGCGATAGGCCTGTACTTCCTGACCCGGAAAACGGCGAGGAAGCTCGTCCTAATCGCCTACCTGATATATCTGCTCCTCTACCTGGTGGTGTGAATGGAGAGGTGGAGAATAGTCCGCGCCTTCACCCTTGGTCCGCTCCTTGAGGCGGCCGTTCCGAAACCGGGCAATGTGAGTCGCCTCAGGGACTTCGACGACCTCACCTTCTACCACTTCCTCTTCGCCGACACGGCCGTCGCGGGGGTTTACTACGAGGCAGTGAAGACGGCGGAGCTTCTGAGGAAGGGCATCCTTGCGCCGGAGGAAGCTGGACTCGGGGAGCTGATAAAGCGGGCCGTTCAGGCATCGCGCGAGGCCCAGGACGCCAACCCCAACTTTGGCATCATCGCCCTTTCGCTTCCCCTCATAATGGGAATGACGATTGGGAGGAACATGCTGGATGCGAGGAAAAAGGCGAGGTTTCTGATAGAAGAATCAACGGTCAGGGACGCGATGGAGCTCTACCGGGCGATAAGGGTAGCCAACCCCAAGGGAATCCCCAGCGGGGTCAAGTACGACGTCTACTCCGACGATTCCTTCAGGGAGCTTTTCCAGGACGGGATCAACCTCGCAAGGCTCGCCGAGATGAGCTGTGAACGCGAGCTGATATTCTGCGAGTGGCTCAATGAATACGAGCTGAGCTACTCCACCTTCGGAAGGCTCTACGAGCTGATAAAGGAGCTCCCCCTGGAGGATGCCGTCGTGAGAGCCTTCATTGAGCTGCTCGCAACCAACCTCGACACGCTGATAATCAGGAAGGCCGGCATTGAGGAGGCGAAGCTCGTTCAGGAGAAGGCCGGGATGGTTCTCGCCGGAGAGCTCGGCGTTGAGGAGTTCGATGCCTTTATGCGCGAGAGGGACGACCTGAGAAACCCGGGCAGCCTGGCGGACGTCATGGCAGTATCGCTCAGCCTGCTTGTTCTCAGGGGATTGAGGATAGAATTGAGAAACGGAAGGGTCTGGGGAGTTATAGGACGACCTTGAAGCGCTTCGCCCCGCCCAGACCGAGGCCCAGCGCCTTGCTGTCAATGACGACGGCATCGCCGCCGAGTTCGTCGAGGGTGCGTATCTTCAGACCGGAGAGTTCGAAAACCTCCTCCTCGCCGCCGAACTCCTCGTTTATCTGCGCCCTTATGAACTCATACGCCTCTTTTCCAAGGAGAACCACATCGGGTTCGTAGCCGTCGAGCTTCAGCTCGTTGGCCTTCTCCTCCACTGTGCTCAGAACACGGATTAAGTCTCCGCGCATCTTCAACACCATTAAAAAATTAGGAACGGGAGTTTAAAAGGGTGATTATCTCCCGCCCCGCGGTACTTGCCTTCGGAAATCCACCCCACTGGGAGCTTAAATTCCAAACGCCCCCTTGATGCCGTTGATTATCATCTGAACGGCCATCGAGGTGAGTATGAGACCCATCATCCTCGTCATAACCTTTATCCCCACCCTGCCGAGCCTCTCCTGTATCCTGTTGGACGAACAGAGGATAAACCAGACGGTCACCGCTATGGCAACTATGCTGGCTATGACGGCCGCTTTCTCGGGGATGGATGTGCTCTTGGCGGTGTAGAGCATCACGGTCGTTATCGCGCCGGGCCCCGAAATCAGGGGGATCGCCAGGGGAATCACCGCGACCTCCTCAAGGGTGACCACTTCCTCACTGAACTCTTCCGTCTCCTCTCTGCTTATCTTGACCGTCGAGAGCCGGCCGGAGAGCATGTCCATCGCCATCTTGAAGAGCAGTATCCCACCGGCTATCGCGAAGGCGTCCGTGCTGGAGCCGAAAAACCTGAATATCCACTCCCCTATGAGGGCAAAGGTTACGAGCGTAACGACCACTGTTATCGCAGTCTTTCTCGCTATCTCCCGCCTTTCCTTCCTGGAAAGGTCATGGGTAATCCCGAGGAACACTGGAACAGCTCCAACAGGGTTTGTTATCGCGAACAGTCCGCCGTAGAGTATCACGAAGTGCTTTACCAGCTCTATCACGTCACCACCCAAAGGCGGGAAGAAGAGGGGGTTAAAAATCTAACCCTTGATTACCTCGAAGGAGTACGTAACTTCGGCGCCGCTGAGCTTCACGTGTGCGCTGGCCGAGCAGTACTTGTCCTGGCTCAATTCTATAGCGCGCTTAGCCTTCTCCTCCCTCACGTCCCCGTATATCCTGTAATGAAGGTGCACCTTGCTGTACATCTTGGGGTGTTCATCGCGCCTCTCACCGGATATTTCGACCTCCAGTCCCTCGATGGGTTCGCGCATCTTCTGGAGAATCATGACCACGTCGTAGGCGGTGCAGCCGGCTACGCTCAGCAGGAGGAGCTTCATGGGGCTTATGCCTCCGTCCCCCAGGATTATCGCGCACTGGTCGGTGTCCATCTTTCCAACGAACTGCATGTTCTCAACCCACTTAACCCGTCCCCTAACTTCATCTGTCATATTTTTCACCCGTAGGTGTAAACACAATTCCTTTTAAGGGCTTTTCGTAGGCAAAAACATGTATATCCGTCCCTTCGACCCGTGGAAGGCGAAGCTCTGCACATGCCCCTTTAAGTACACGCTGAACGTCTACACCGGCTGCGACCATGCCTGCGTTTACTGCTACATAACGAGCTACATCCCCAACGCCTTTAGGGTGAGGATTAAGGAAGGTCTCCTGCCGAAGCTGGAGAGGGAGCTGAGGCGTCTTGACAGGCGCCACATAATAGCGCTCTCCTATTCATCAGACCCCTATCCGACGATCGAGCGCGAACTGGGCATAACACGGAACGTTCTCAAGCTCTTCAAACGCTACGACGTCCGATGCCTGCTCCTCACGAAGTCGGAGGTATTTGTGCGCGACCTGGACGTTCTGAGCGAATTGAAGTGCGCCGTCGGGATAACTGTGACCACGGTGGATAAACGGAAGGCAAAGCTTCTGGAGCCGAACGCCCCGTCGCCGAAGGCAAGGATTAAAGCGCTGGAGAAGGCTAAAGAATCGGGCATCCCCGTTTACGCCCGCATCGACCCGATAATACCGTTCTACACCTGGGAGGACTTTGATGAAACCCTCGATGCCCTGAGCTTCGTGAGCCATATAACCGTCTCGACCCTCAAGCTGAGGCCCGACTCAAGGAAGAGAATGTTCGCGAAATTTCCCGGGCTGATGGAAAAGCTGTGGCCGCTTTACGAGATGGGAGAAAAGATTGGGGGATACCGCTACCTGCCCCACGAGCTGAGGTTTGAGATATTAAGGGAAGCGAAGAAAAAGGTTCTGGAACGGGGAATTACGTTTGGCTCATGTCGGGAGGAGTATCACTCGTTTCCGAGCTGTGATGGCTCTCACCTAGTTCCCTTGTGAGCTCCTCCCTGAGCTCAGCCTCTATCTCTATCTTCTCCAGCTCAAGCTTGCCGAGGCGGTATTCTGCGGCGGCTTTGACGAAGGCCTCGAAGACCCTGCCCATCTCGGGCAGGTACTCCGGCTGCCATTGCAGGCCCATTATGAAGCCCTCGGTTCCCTCGATGGCCTCTATCAGCCCGTCCACGGCATAGGCGACTGGCTTTATTCCCTCACCGACCCTCTTAACGGCCTGGTGATGGAAGCTGTTGACCCTGAGGTAGACCTCGTTGGTTCCCCCTATGTCCAGTTCGTCCTTGAGTATCTCGTAGAGGGCGGAGCTGGTCTTTATCCTGATGCCGTGAACCCTCTGGGTCGGCCCTATCAGCTCGACGTCCCAGTCGTGCTTTATTGCCTTGGGAATGTCGTTCAAGTCCTGATAGAGCGTTCCCCCGAGGGCAACGTTTATCACGTGCATCCCGCGGGAGATGCCGAGTATCGGAACGCCCCTTTCCACGGCTCTCTTCACGAGCCGTATCTCGAACTCGTCCCTCTCAACGTCAACGTATTTTATCGCGCCTGAGGGGTCTTCGCCGTAGAAGTGCGGATGAACATCGGGGCCCTCTATGAGCAGCACCCCGTCCACGTGCTCAAGAACCTCCTCCGGGGAGGAGTTTATGTTGAAAACCGCCGGAACGCCCCCGGCAGCGGTGACCTTCTCAACGTGCCTGCGGTCAAGAAAAAGCCTGTTTTTGGATGGGTCAACCTGACCTATTATACCTATCAATGGCCTCATAAGTATCACCACCCAGTGATACGTTCACAGAATAAAAAGCTTTGCGGGAAGAAAAGAAGAAACGTCAGCCCTTGAGGGCCTTCATCTCCTGTTCTATGACCTCAGCAAGCCTCTTGACGCCCTCGTGTATCTTCTCTTCCGGCACGTAGGTGAAGTTCAGGCGCATGGTGTTCTTGACGTCACGGTGGGCGAAGAAAGCCTCACCCGGCACGTAGGCAACGCCCATCCTTATGGCCTTCTCGGCCATCATCTTGGTGTCGATGCCCTCCGGGAGGGTGACCCAGATGAACATTCCTCCGTCCGGTTTGGTCCACCTGACGCCCTCCGGCATGTACTCCTCCAGTGCCTCCAGCATGGCGTCCCTGCGCGGCTTGTAGAACTCTATTATCTTCGGTATGTGCTCGTCGAGGTGGCCGTCCGCCACGTACTTCCAGGCTATGACCTGGCTGAGGGTGTTGGCGCAGAGGTCGACGGCCTGCTTGGCTATCTCTATCTTCCTGATGAAGTGCGGGTGAGCCGCTATCCAGCCGAGCCTCATTCCAGGGGAGAGTATCTTCGAGAATGTTCCGAGGTACATGACGCGGCCCTCATCGTCGAAGTGCTTTATGGGCGGTATGGGCTCGCCCGAATACCTGAGCTCGCTGTACGGGCTGTCCTCAACGATGAGGAAGTCGTATTCCCGGGCGAGTTCTATGAGCCTCTTCCTTCTGTCCAGGCTCATCGTAACGCCCATCGGGTTCTGGAAGGTCGAAACGGTGTAGACGAACTTAATCTTCTTGCCCTCAGCGTTGAGCTTCCTGAGCTTCTCCTCAAGGAGGTCAACCATCATACCGTCGTCGTCCATGGGGATGCTGAGGAACTCGGGGTCGTAGTATTTGAACGCGTTGAGTGCCGCGAGGTAGGTCGGCCCCTCGACCACGACTATATCGCCGGGGTTTATGAAGACCCTTCCGATGAGGTCGAGCGCCTGCTGCGAGCCGGCGACCATCATTATCTCAACCTTGCTGGTCGGGATGCCGTAGCGCTTCTCCATCCAGTCTGCCAGAGCGAGGCGGAGCGGCGTAAAGCCCTTGGTGGTTCCGTACTGCAGGGCCTTGTCGGCGTGGTGGGTGAGAACCTCGGCGGCTATCTCCTTTATGGTCTCGACAGGGAAGGTTTCGGGAGCGGGAAGACCGCCGGCAAGGGAGATAACGTCCCCCGCCTCAACGAGCTTGAGGAGCTCCCTAATCTCCGAAGCCTTCATCCCCTGAGCCTTGTCCGAGAAGTACGCTTCAAAATCCAGTGACCCTGAACTCAGCTTGCGCATAAGTTTTTCCTCCACTTCCGTTCCCCCCATTAGATGCACACTTTTGAGCACGTCACCAAATCTATACACTTAAAGAGTAGCGGCGATTGGTTATAAATCTTTCTGCAATGGTCGTTAGTGCCATTTACGTTTGTAAACTGTACGGCAGAGGTATTTTTAAGAACATCAACGGACTGAAAGGGACATGGATGAACACAAAACCCCTATAAACCCTCCCGCCATAACCTGGGTTTACCGAATAGGGGTGATGGAGATGACGGTAGTGAAAGAAGTGCTTGAGATTGCCGAGGAAATCAGGAACATGGAGATTCGGGGGGCAGGCAAGATAGCCCGCTTCGCGGCCTATGCGCTCAAGCTCCAGGCCGAAAAGAGCAAAGCGACGAACGTTGACGACTTCTGGAACGAAATGAAAAGGGCCGCCAAGATACTGTACGAGACGAGACCCACCGCTGTTTCCCTCCCCAACGCGCTCCGCTACGTTATGCACCGCGGGAAGGTTGCCTACGCGGGCGGCGCCGACCTAGACCAGCTCCGCTTCATCGTCATCAACGCCGCCAAGGAGTTCATCCACAACTCCGAGAACGCCATAATCCGGATAGGCGAGATGGGGGCGAAGCGCATAGAGGATGGGGACGTCATAATGACCCACTGCCACAGCAAAGCCGCGATAAGTGTCATGAAGACCGCCTGGGAGCAGGGCAAGAACATAAGGGTTATCGTCACCGAGACAAGGCCCAAGTGGCAGGGCAAGCTCACCGCTAAGGAGCTGGCGAGCTACGGCATCCCGGTCATCTACGTCGTTGACAGCGCCGCGAGGCACTACATGAAGATGACCGACAAGGTTGTAATGGGCGCGGACAGCATAACCGTCAACGGCGCGGTGATAAACAAGATTGGAACGGCTTTGATAGCGCTCACCGCCAAGGAGCACCGGATATGGACGATGATCGCCGCGGAAACCTACAAGTTCCACCCCGAGACGATGCTCGGCCAGCTGGTCGAGATAGAGATGCGCGACCCGACCGAGGTCATCCCCGAGGAGGAACTCAAGACCTGGCCGGAGAACATCGAGGTCTGGAACCCGGCCTTCGACGTCACGCCGCCCGAGTACGTGGACGTCATCATAACCGAGCGCGGAATAATCCCGCCGAGCGCGGCGATAGACATCCTCAAGGAGGAGTTCGGCTGGGCCCTCAAGTACACCGAGCCCTGGGAGGATTAAAGAAGTTCCTTAAGCCTCTTCCTTTCGTTTTCATCCCGTAAATTTAGCAGATATACAACCACGCCTTCTCCGTTTCTTGCTTCTTCTCCACGGTAAACATCTTGGGCGAATGTCAAAACAAACGCTTTTTTGGTTTTGAATTTTAGTGCACCTGTTTTAGCGGAGTTAAGGAGATGGAAGTCTTTTCTTCCAACAGATTCCCCTTTGATATTGAACTCGTGCCTCTCCAAGGCCACTTTTCTAGATTTTGCTTTAATTGCCCTTAATAACTGGAAAAATTGGGGATGGATTCTCTTTCGTCGAATTTCCATTCTAACGGCTTCAATATGTCTGGAGTATTCCTTTGCGATCTCTTCATTAATTACTAAAACGACAAGATCACTGTTGAGGAGTTTAACGAGGACCTCATAAGCGGCCTTTGTTTCTTCATCAGAACGGATGTTTTTCTCGGCCTCAAGGGCATATCTAAGCACGTTGGTATCGACAACGACAACAACCGTCATTTCAATCACGCCTTGAGCCAGTCAAGGAACGCGTTTATGTCGGCTTCAAGGAAGTCTGAGATGTTGCCTTCGAGGCTACCGTCTTCGTGAACGGTCATCTTTTCGAAGACCGACTTACCGTTCTCCTTCCTTGTGGAATATATCGTGAGTTCCTCTGGCTTCATGCGTTTTTGGGCAACTGCATTCAGCAGACCGTAAAGGAGGTGTTCCGAGTGAGTTTCGATTATCAGCTGGTAGTCTCTCTTTTCCGATACCATCAGGAAGAACTCCGCTAGCTCGTACTGAAGCTTGGGATGGAGGTGCATCTCAGGGTGTTCAATGAAGATAGTGCTCCCTTCTGGATAAAAGGAGAGGGCGACGACTATCGGGAAGAGTGCCGCCAAACCAGCACCGGCATCGGCGATGTTTACATCGACTCCTTCAGGTGTTGTTGCAATGATTTCGTACTCTCCTTCTCTTTCAGTAGGAACCCACCTGATGTTATTGAGACCGTATCTCGAATAAAACTCCCTTATTAACCGAATATTATCTTGAAACTCCGTGCGGAGAGCAGTGTAATAAAAGAGTTGATGGGCATTCCAAGATGTAGCATCCTCCGGTGTTGCAAGGACTCCTTTCAATCTTGCCTCAATATTCCTGTCTGCATCAAGCACGTGGAAGAATTTACGGGCCTTTTCATACTCACCTTCAAAATTCCAAGAGGGTAACACTGTTTCCTCAACGATTCCAAATGAAAGGTAAATATACGAGACATTGACCTGGGAAAACATGCCTTCAATCACAATTTCCTTTGTAGTATCATGATTGTGTACTACCCTGAGAAAGTCTCTCTTGGTACGTGGGGCTCCCGATTGAAGGATGAGCATTTTATAAGCTTCAAGCACAGAACTCTTTCCGCTCCCATTCGGCCCAATTAGAAGGTTTATTTTTGAGAACTCAAGCCCGGCCTTCTCTATTGACTTGTAGTTCTCTATGATGAGCTTTGTGAGCATATCTCTCCCCCTGAACTCCTACTGTCCAAAGTTATTTAAGAATTTGCCCGCAAGGGTTTAAAACGCCTAACCCTTTTATACTTCGGAAACAAAAACTGAGAGGGTGATGATGATGAAAGCTTACGTGGCTGAGAACGTCAGGGGCATCTATGCCTTTGACGAGAGCGGTAATCTCATTGATCAGAAGGCCTTCTCCGGAAGGCCGGAGGTGAGCCTCGACAGGCTTCTGAAGGGCGAGCCGAGCGACGAGCTGGTTTCTTTCCTCGACGAGCTTAAGGAGAGGGGCTACGACGAGTTCGTCCTTGAGGACTCGGAGCTGAGCAGGAACCTGAAGGAGCTCGGCTACAACGCCACCGCGGAGTTCCCGAACATCGCCGGAGAGAAGCTCCGCTCAAGCCCGGAGGAGTTCCTCGGCGAGAACTGGTTCGACGAGTACTTCAGCGTCGGCGTTGCCCTGACCAGGCTCCGCATACAGGAGCAGAGCGGCGCGCGCGACAAGATGATAATTCAGGCCATCGAGGCCCTTGACGACATCGACAAGGTCATCAACCTGCTCGTTTCTCGCTTGAGGGAGTGGTACAGCCTTCACTTCCCGGAGCTCGACGAGATACTTCCCAAGCACGGGCAGTACGTTGCCTTCGTCAAGGCCGTCGGCCCGAGGGAGAACGTGAGCGAGGAGAAGCTCAAGAGCCTCGGCCTCCCAGAGGGTAAGGTGGAAAAGATTCTGAGGGCTGCGGAAACCTCGATGGGCGCTCCCCTCGGCAAGTTCGATGCGGGCATCATAATGAAGCTCGCGAGTGAGATAAGCGACCTCTACAAGCTGAGGGAGGAGATAGAGGACTACCTTGAGACCGCCATGGACGAGGTCGCACCGAACCTGAAGGCCCTCGTTGGGGCAAAACTCGGCGCCAGACTGCTCAGCCTCGCAGGGGGCTTGAAGGAGCTCGCCATGATGCCGGCATCGACCATACAGGTCTTAGGTGCAGAGAAGGCGCTCTTCAGACACCTGAGGAGCGGTGCAAAGCCGCCAAAGCACGGCGTCATCTTCCAGTACCCGGCCATAAACCGCTCGCCGTGGTGGCAGAGGGGTAAGATAGCGAGGGCTTTGGCAGGAAAGCTCGCCATAGCGGCGCGCGTTGACTACTTCTCCGGCGAATACATCGCTGAGGAGCTGAAGCAGGAGATAGAGCAGCGCATCCAGGAAATAAAGCAGAAGTATCCGAACCCGCCCAAGAGGAAGGCCAAGCCGGAAAAGAAGAAAAAGAAGAAGTTCAAGGGGAAAGAAAAGCGGGGCAAGGGCTTCGGTGGAAAGAAGAAGGAGAAAGCCGGAAAGGGTAAGAAGGGCGAGAAAAGCGGAAAGAAAAAGAAGAAGGGCAAGAGGTGAGGTGGATGAGGATCAAGAAGGGCAGGTTCCCCGGTGTTTACGTCTTCGTTGATGAGGATGGTAGCGAGAAGATAGCCACCAAGAACCTCGTTCCGGGCCAGAAGGTCTACGGCGAGAGGCTGATTAAGTTCGAGGGCGAGGAGTACAGGGTCTGGAACCCGAGACGTTCGAAACTCGGTGCGGCCATACTCAACGGCCTTAAGAACTTCCCGATAAAGCCCGGCTCAAAGGTTCTCTACCTTGGAGTCGCGAGCGGAACGACTGCCAGCCACGTTAGCGACATCGTTGGCTGGGAGGGGAAGGTCTTCGGCGTGGAGTTCTCGCCGAGGGTTCTGAGGGAGCTCGTCCCACTTGTTGACGAGCGCAGGAACATCGTGCCGATACTCGGAGACGCAACAAAGCCAGAAGGTTACCGCGCACTCGTGCCGAAGGTCGACGTTATCTTCGAGGACGTCGCCCAGCCGACGCAGGCGAAGATACTCATAGACAACGCCAGGGTCTTCCTGAAGAGCGGCGGCTACGCCATGATAAGCGTCAAGAGCAGGAGCATCGACGTCACTAAGGAGCCCGAGCAGGTCTTCAAGGAGGTCGAGAGGGAGCTTTCTGAGTATTTCGAAGTCGTTGAGAGGCTTTCGCTTGAACCCTACGAGAAGGACCACGCGCTGTTCGTTGTGAGGAAACCGTGATTCTTCGGGGGAGCAGGGAATGGATTGGGGTTTGATTACCCCCATCTTTCCCGTTTTGCTGCCCTTTTTGTTCATAACCCTCTTTGTGGTCCTCAGGATAAAGAGGGAGTTTGATGAATACGTCCCCATGAGGGTTGCCATTAGGGTGGACGGGGGGAGCAGAAAAGTTGTGATAGAGACCCGGAAGAAACGCATTGAGACGGCGGTGAGGGACTTCAGGAAAGCATCTTCAAAGGAGGTTCTGGAGGTCAGGATAAACGGCCTCTCGTTTGGGAAGTACCGGCTCGGCCTCTACAAAGGTCCCTACGGCTACGTCGAGTCGTATGCCACCTCTGACTTGGGAATCCTAATGGAGGGTGGGGAGGGGAAGAACTACTTCCTCGCCTTCAAGAACGTGGATGAACTCCTGAAAGCTCTGGAAGCTAAAGAGAAAACGGAGGAAGTTATCTCCGTGAAGTCCTGAACGTTTCTATCGCCAATCGTCGAAAAAGCCTTTTACTTTCACCGAAAGGCTTTTATAACTCGCTCATGAACCTTAGCCGAAGTTACGTTCAGCTTTTGTAGGTGATGCCCCATGAGAAAGCTCCTGAAGCCAAGGCGCGAAGTCGGCATCGTCGGCTACGGTGCCTACGTCCCGATGTATAGAATCAAGGCCGAAGAGATAGGAAGGGTCTGGGGAGTTTCCAGCTTCCCGATACAGGAGAAGGCCGTTCCCGGTCTTGACGAGGATGCGCTCACGATAGGAATTGAGGCCGCGAGAAACGCACTCAGGAGAGCCCGGATAGAGCCGGCACTCATCAGGGCCGTCTGGTTCGGAAGCGAGAGCAAGCCCTACGCGGTCAAGCCCACCGGCACGGTCATAGCCGAGGCCATCGGCGCCACCCCCGATGTAAGCACGGCCGACTTTGAGTTCGCGTGTAAGGCCGGAACCGAGGCACTGCAGACGGCAATAGGCTTTGTCGGCTCGGAGATGGCCGACTACGCCATGGCCATTGGAGCGGACACCGCCCAGGGAAGGCCCGGCGACCACCTGGAGTTCACCGCCGGTGCCGGTGGAGCGGCCTTCATAGTCGGCGAGAAGAGCAGCGAGACCGTCGCCTACTTCGAGGGCAGCTATTCATACGTTACTGATACTCCCGACTTCTGGAGGCGCCAGCACGAACACTACCCGAGGCACGGCAACAGGTTCACCGGCGAGCCTGCCTACTTCCACCACATAGTCAACGCGGCCAAGACCCTCATGGAGGAGCTCGGCCTCACTGTGGACGACTTCGACTACGCCGTCTTCCACCAGCCGAACGTCAAGTTCCCGCTCACCGTTGCTAAAATCCTCGGCATTCCTAAGGAGAAGGTTCTCCCCGGCCTGCTCACCGGAATCATCGGAAACACCTACAGCGGCGCGACCATGGTGGGTATTTCCGCCGTCCTCGACATAGCCAAGCCCGGGGACAGGATTCTGTGGGTCAGCTTTGGCTCCGGCGCGGGAAGCGACGCCTTCAGCATAGTCGTTCAAGACGCCATCGAGGAGAAGCGCGGGCTGGCTCCGAAGACCATGGACTACGTGAACAGGAAGAAGTACATCGACTACGCCCTCTACGCGAAGGCGAGGAGAAAGTACATCATGTGAGGTGGTTGAGATGAGGAAGGCAGTCATAATCGGTGCCGGTATGACCCCGGTTGGTGAGCACTGGAAGCTCGGATTGAGGGACCTGGCCGTCGAGGCGCTCCTCAACGCGATGGACGATGCCGGGATAGACAGGGTCGATTCACTCTACGTTGGAAACATGGTTTCCGGCCCCTTCGTGGAGCAGGAGAACCTCGGCGCGCTCATAGCCGACTGGGCCGGACTTGGAAACATCCCGGCCGTTAAAATAGAGGCCGCCTGTGCCAGCGGTGGTGCCGCTGTTCAGGAGGGCGTTAAGGCCGTTCTCAGCGGGCTGGAAGATGTGGTTGCCGTCGTCGGCGTCGAGAAGATGACCGACGCCTGGCCGAGCGACGCGACGCGCTACCTCGCCTACGCTGCCGATGCCGAGTGGGAGCTCTTCCACGGGGCGAGCTTCGTAGCTTTGAACGCCCTCATCATGCGCTACTACATGAAGGCCTACGGCTACACCGAGGAGGATTTGGCGCTCTTCGCGGTCAACGCCCATGCCAACGGCGCCAAGAACCCCTACGCCATGTTCAAGCGCCCGATTAAGGTCGAGACCGTCCTCAAGAGCCCCTATGTTGCCGACCCGCTCAAGCTGTTTGATGCTTCGCCGGTCTGCGATGGTGCGGCATCTGTGATAATCACCACGCCTGAGAAGGCGGAGGAGCTTGGCGTTCCGAAGGAGAAGTGGGTCGAGGTTGCCGGAATGGGGCGCGCCATAGACACCATAAGCCTCGCCAGCAGGGAAGACCTGCTCACCCTCAAGGCGGCCAAGGTCGCCGCAGAGAGGGCCTACAAGATGGCGGGCGTCGAGGCAAAGGACATCGACTTCTTCGAGGTTCACGATGCATTCACCGTCATGGCCGCTTTAAGCCTCGAAGCCCTCGGCGCCGCGAAGAAGGGGGAGGGAGCGAAGCTGGCCAAGGAGGGACAGATAGCCATTGACGCGGACTACCCGATACAGACGATGGGCGGACTCAAGGCCCGCGGTCATCCGGTCGGAGCCACAGGCGTTTACCAGACGGTTGAGGCTGTCCTCCAGCTCCGCGGCGAGGCGCCGAGCCAGGTGCCGGATGCGGAAATCGGCCTGACCCAGAACATTGGTGGAACCGGTTCAAACATAACGGTCAACGTCTTTAGGAGGGTCTGAAATGGCGCGCCCGATGCAGGTTTCCCGCTACTGGAGGCACTTCCGTGAGAAGTACAGGCTCATAGGCGGAAAGTGCGAGAACGGCCACGTCCACTTCCCGAAGAGGTCGATCTGCCCGGTCTGCGGCTCAAGAAACGTCGAGGAAATCGAGCTGAGCGGAAAGGGCAAGGTCATCAGCTGGACGATAGTCAGAAACCCGCCGAGCGGCTTCGAGTACTACAAGCCCTTCCCGCTGGCACTGATAGAGCTTGAGGAGGGACCCGTCGTCCTCGCCCAGCTGACCGACGTTGACCCCGAGGAGATAGACTTCGGAATGGAGGTCGAGGTCGTCACCAAGAAGATAAGGGAGTTCGAGGAGGACGGAATAATCCTCTACGGCTACAAGTTCAGGCCGCCTGTGAGGTGATTTCCTTCTTTTCTACCCACCTCGAATCGTTAGCCTTATAACACGAGCGTGTCCTCGTTATACCATGAACATAACCCTCGGGGTGATACTTGCCCTTTCGGCGGCCTTCGTCTGGGCCCTTGCTTCCGTCCTCTCCAAGGTCTCAATGAGGGACATCAACCCCCTCTCGCTGAATGTGGTCAGGCTAATACTCAGCGCGCTCTTCTACATTCCTCTGGTTCTGTATCTGGGCGTCCCTAGGTTTTCGGTCGTGCAGTGGGCTATCCTTGTGGTTTCGGGAGTCCTCGGTTTCACCCTCGCCGACTGGTTCTTCCTTGAGGGCATGAACCACCTAGGCGTCTCCCGCGCGGCGATTCTCGTCACCGCACATCCGATAATAACGATGTTCATAGCCCACTACACCCTCGGCAGGCCCCTGACAGGAGGCCTTCTCCTGGGTGCTCTCTTCATAGTGGCGGCCGTTGTCGCTACCGCCTCGGAGGGTTCCAGGGGCGGCGGAATAGACTGGAGGGGACTCGCCTACGTCTTCTCTGCCCAGCTCCTCTGGACCTTTGCCGTAATAGTGACGGACTGGCTGGTGAGTGGGGGGAGCGCCTCTGCCGTCATCGGACTGAGAATAAGCTCCGGTGCGCTGGCCTCGTTCGCCTTTGTTCCAAAGATAAGGAACGACGTCAGAAGGCTCAGCACGCGGGGCTGGGGGCTGGTGTTCGTTATAACCCTCCTCGGCACGATCCTAGGCCAGTACTTCTTTGCTTTGGCCTTGAAGTTTGCGGGCTCAAGCATAGCGACGCCGGTAACGGAGTCAAGCCCGATAATGGCCTCAATCATGGCGGTGATCTTCCTAAAAGAAAGGTTTACGGGGAGGCTAGCCCTCGCCCTCGTTCTAACAGCCTTGGGTGTCCTCATGATAGGTCTCTACGCCTAGTCCCTCTCAATTCTCAGCCTGTCCCCGTTCTCGAACTCCATCTCCAGCCTTCCGCGCTCCATTCTGACCCTGACGCCATCGACGGTGGCCTCCAACCTCCCGTCCTTCGCCTCTACGCCCAGCATCTCGGCTGTTTCCTCAACACTCTTTAGAGAGCCCCTAACAGTCGTTTCCAGGGTCTCGCCCTCGCTCTCTATGACGACCTTCAGCCTGCCTTTACCTTCGCGTATGAAACTCTCCTCTTTCAAGTTCATCACCTTCTCGGGCTCGGGCGGTTTTATGCAGGACATCAAACCACCTACTTCCCCTTTTCCCGGGGTGCATCGTCCCTCCTCAGGTCTTTCACCATGCGCACCCATATCCCGCTCTGGCCGACTTTCTTAAAGCCGTAGTCCTCGTAGAACTTGATGGCCTTCTCGTTCCTCTCGCCCACCCAGAGTTCTATTCTGTCGTTGTGCTTCCCCAGGTACTCTAGGCACTTCTCCATGAGCAAGTGCCCTATGCCGTGTCCCTGGAACTTCTTGTCGAGCACGAACTCGTGGACCGCCCCGACGGTTCTTCCCTCGTACTTGCTGTACCAGTCCGCGTCGCAGACTATGAAGCCCGCTATCTCGTCGCCAATCTTGGCGATGAAAAAGCCGTCCTTCGCCTTGTTCCAGCACCACCGGAGGTAGCGCTTCGCGTAGCTCTCCCCCTCGCCGCCGTACTCACGCATGCCCTCGTAACCCCTCATGTATATCTCGATGAGCCTTTCCAGCGTTTCCTGGTCAAGCTGGGGGAGCCGCTCTATCTTCACTTCCGCCATCGATATAAGCTCATCGTGGGGTTTAAAAAGCCTGACTCCCAGCCTTATGTGGAGCAAGAAGGTGGTTGAGATGGGGAAGGCCAAGCCAAGGTACTGTGAGGTATGTGGGGCGCCGATAAGAGGTCCCGGTCACAGGATAAGGATCGAGGGGGCTGAAGTTCTCGTCTGCGACCGCTGTTTTGAGAAATACGGCGGGAAGAAGCCCGGAACCTTCAGCATAATGCCCACCGGAAGGCGGCCGACGAGGAGAGCCTATTCACGGCCGGCTAGGCCGAGGCCTTCATCCAAGCCCAAGACCGAGAGGCCGCTGTACACGGAGGAGATCGTCGAGGATTACGCCGAGAGGGTTTACAGGGCGATACAGCGCTCTGGAAAGAGCTACGAGGAGCTCTCCCACGAGGTCGGGCTCTCCATGAACGACCTCCGCGCCATCGCCCACGGCCACCGCGAGCCGACGATAAAGGAAGCGAAAAAGCTGGAGAAGTACTTCAAAATAAAACTCATCGAGACCTCCGGGGAGGAGGTTCTAGAGAAGAAGAGCATCCCGAGGGACTACGAGCCGACGCTCGGCGACATTGCTAACATCAAGATTAAGAAGCGGAAGAAGAAGTGAAAGTTTAAATCGCCTTTTGTTTTAATTCTTTATTGGGTGGTCTTATGGGCGAGATAGTTGTGAAGGTTCCCCCTTGGATGGAGCGTATCCTCAGGAGGAAAATTGAGATTCTAGTTGAGAGGGAGCTAGGAAAAGGGCTGAAAAGGAATGTTCTCTCCAAGTACCTCGGCAGATTCAAGGGGGATGTAAATGAAGAAGAGTGGTACCTCCAATGAGTTAATATTCGTGGATTCATCCCTTTTAATTGAGGGTTTGAAAGGTAATCCTCTGGCGGTCTCCCTCTTTGAGGAGATTTTAAATAATGGTATGGTTCCTCTCATTAACGATATAGTCTTCAGCGAGTTCCTTTTTCATTACATTGCCCTTAAAACCGGACGTTCACCGTTTACAATCAAAAAACGCGGGGAAATAAGTACTGTGATACTTTCCGACGAGCCAAGAGATTTCATTGAACAGTTTCACATACTACCTGCAGATGACGAGGTTCTCGGACTCTCTTATGGGCTTATGAGGAAACACAACCTACTCCCAAACGATGCCATAATCCTCGCTACATGCCTTGTTTATGAGGTTGGTACTTTGGGAACGTTAGACAATGACCTTAAAAACGCTGGAGAAAAGGAGGGTCTAATGGTCCTTCCCTAAAACTCCTCCAATCCTTCGTTCTCCATCCCTTTCTCGCGCTTCTTCCTCAGCTCCTCCGCTCTGGTTCTCTTCGGCGGGTGGAAACCTTTGAGCTTCTCGAAAGTTCCCCAGAGGCGCATCAGTTCTTCCCAGACTTCAGTATCGGGGGGAATCACGAGAACGTGCGCGGGTGGATGTATGTCCATAAGCCTGCCGATTGCCTTCGCCGGCGCGAGGTCTATCTGGGCGATCACGTGTGCCCTGAAGCGTCTCCTTGGCCTTTCGCCGCTTATCTTCTCAAAGGCCCAGTCGGAGAGAGCGGGAGGGATAATCCTCGGGTTGCCGCGTATCTGCATACCTCCGTAGCGCACCAGGTCAGCCAGAGCGATGCTGGCCTTCTGGAAGTTGTCGGTCCTTACTAAAACCATCGTGTTTCTCATGGTCTCACCACCCCCAGCTCTGCCCAACACCTTTTAAGCCTTCTTGATTTTTAGTTACCGGCACTTAAGAAAGTTCTAACCCCTGCCTGAACATTTATGTGCATTTCCTCCGCTCCCCTGGCCGTTGTGACCTAAACCTTTAAAAACTCAATCCGCCTCATTTATAAAGGGTTTTTAAACCCACCATCTGGAGGTGTAAGCCTTGGTAGATATGAGCAATGTAAAGCTCAGGATTGAGAATATTGTCGCTTCTGTGGACTTATTCACCCAGCTCAACCTTGAGAAAGTCATTGAAATCTGCCCCAACTCCAAGTACAACCCCGAGGAGTTCCCGGGCATCATCTGCCGCTTCGAGGAGCCCAAGGTTGCTCTTCTGATATTCAGCTCCGGCAAGCTCGTCGTCACCGGCGCCAAGAGCGTTGAGGACATAGAGCGCGCCGTCAACAAGCTCATCCAGATGCTCAAGAAGATAGGCGCCAAGTTCGGCCGCGCCCCGCAGATTGACATCCAGAACATGGTCTTCAGCGGCGACATAGGCATGGAGTTCAACCTCGATGCCGTTGCCCTCAGCCTGCCGAACTGTGAGTACGAACCCGAGCAGTTCCCCGGCGTCATCTACCGCGTCAAGGAGCCGAGGGCGGTTATACTGCTCTTCTCGTCCGGAAAGATAGTCTGCTCCGGAGCGAAGAGCGAACACGACGCCTGGGAAGCCGTCAGAAAGCTCCTCCGCGAGCTGGAGAAGTACGGCCTCATCGAGGAAGAGGAGGAGTGGTGAAACCTCCTGCCCCTTGGAATCTTTTACTCCATAATTTTCGGCCCATTTTGGGACACTCTGATTGATCGGGGGGTTCCTACGTCTTCTGCATTTCTGGAACACTGTGGATCTGAGGGATGTTGGCTTACCCGGGGGTAAGGAGCTTACCTGGGGGTAAGCTGGGATTTCTTGATAACCTCCACAACAATGGGGTCGGGAATGATGTACCCATCGGCACTTTTATTCAGATAGCCGTACTTCACCAGGTTCTTCAGGAGACTGGAGAACTTTGAGTCGTTTATCCGGCCCGCTTTGAACTCCAGATACTCCTTTATATCGCTCCACCTTTTGTTCCCCATGGCGACGGCCTTCAGTATGAGCCCGTACCGCCTGCTGTGTGAAAGCAGGGAGGAAAGTTCATCCAATACCAGAGCCTGTGCCCTGTGGAACAGCTCATTCAAGGCATCCCTTTCCGGGAGCTTTCGGATTCCCCTGAGGTAGCCGTACATGCTCAGCCAGCCCACGATTCCGTCGAGTTTATAAACGGCTCGTCCGAGCTCCGAAGGGCTTATATCGATTCCAAGCTCTTTGAAACCCGTTTCCAGGAACCCAATGCTCCGTTCCCGGCTGAATCTCTCCAGCGTTATTTCCCTGGCGTACCTGCCGAAAAGCGGTTTCTTGGGATTATCAAGGCCGAGAAAGTCGTGGAGCATTCCAACCTCCGAGCCCGTTAGAACGAAGGTTAAGTTTGGAAGGTTATCAACGGCATAAGCTATCAGCCCATCGTACTGTATGCCAGAGAGTCGGAGGTACTGGGCCTCGTCAAATGCTATGATAACCCGTTTTCCTTCACTCTCCGCCCAGGAGTCCACCTTTTCAAGGATTTCAGCTAAGTCGGGCTTCTTCTCGAACTCCACGTGAACTCCCGAAA
Organism: Thermococcus sp. 21S7; assembly: GCF_012027615.1. Classification (NCBI taxonomy): domain Archaea; kingdom Methanobacteriati; phylum Methanobacteriota; class Thermococci; order Thermococcales; family Thermococcaceae; genus Thermococcus; species Thermococcus sp. 21S7. The sequence goes on along the minus strand of NZ_SNUT01000001.1, from coordinate 243,654 downwards.
GGCGGATTCCCCGGATTGATGAAAGTGCCTCCGTCATGCCGAGCCTGAGCTTTCCACTTGGGGGAATGGATTCGATGAGCGAACTCAGGATTCTTTTCGCGAGGATTTCCTGCGGAATGGAGCCGTGGGTGAAGTACAGGGAGCGAACGTCTATTTTGGCGTAGGGATGGCCTGACTCTGAGAGCGCAACATTGAGGAGGGAGCTCTTTCCAAGACGTCGTATGCCCAGGATGAGAACCAGCCTCTCTCCGAGCTTCAATGCCTCGTTAAACGCCTCAAGTTCTCTTTCCCTATCGTACAGGTCCTCTTTCCTTGTTTTAGGTTGGAGGTCAAACAGCAACTTACCCCACCGTAAGTTACTTACCCCGGGGTAAGTTATAAGGGTTTCGAAAAATAGAGGGTCAGCTGAAGCCGGAGAGGCATTATCCATTGGAGAGAATGTATATTAGTCACGTTTACCAAAGGACTAAATTGAACATGTCAAAAATGTGAACAGTATGGTGGTGTATACCGAAGGATATCTTGATGATGCCCAGAGGGAGTGGCTGCTCTGTTCACACCCTTGAAGCAACCTCTGGGCATTTTTGAGAACCGAAAGCTCTGCTGATGCAATAGGGAAAGTGGTCTCCCTAGGAGAAGACGCTGACACAACCGGGGCCGTTGTGAGCGGATTAGCTGGACGTACTATGGCGTGAAGACATCCCCGAAGAGTGGTTCCAAAAAACGATGCAAGAAAATATTTCAGGAATAATTGACGCGTTCATCGAGAACCTTATCGGACAGCAAAAATTGGCAAAAACTTACTTTCTTTTTTGCAGTCTAAATAAAGGGGAGAGGCGCTTCAAAGCTCCTCTTTTGAGTATAGTCCGAGCTCTTCCAAGGAGTCAATCCAGCGCTTCCATATATCCTCTTGGGAGGGATGTTGCTGCCGGCGCTTCCGGTCCAGTTCTGCTATGTTTTTGTTCCCTACGGCCTTCGCAACGTCTTTGAGGAGCTTCTCACATCCGACTATTTCGTTCGACAACGCGGGCTCTCTCCCATTCAGGATTGAGAGTAGAGCATTGGTAAGGGGCCATTCATCGCGGTCAATCTGTTCGAGCAGTTTCTTAGCCCTCTCTGCACTCAAGTTCCCTCCAATCAAGTCGAGCGCAATTTCCAACGCGAAGATATCTGTACCAGCGTCGCCGGTCATTTCAACTACCTGGTTAATGTCCTTGTCATAAAGCGAAACATCCCCAAACTCGTGCTGTGTTGAGTAGTGGATGCAAATTGACTTCACCATGCAATTAACTGCCTCCTTTTTCATTCCCAGGTCAGCGTAAGTCAGTGAGAGGTTGTGGAGAACGAGCCCCCTCTCTTTTGGGTTCTCAGCGTATTCCAACGCCTTTTTGAGCACGGGGAGCGCTTCTTCAGAGCGGTTGGTTTCGTAATAGTGAGTCCCAAGATTGTTCAGTGCTATCGCGTAGTACCTCGGGACAACGCCCAGCTCCATGGCCCTTTCTTCAAGTTCCACTGCTAGCTTCAGGTACCTCTCAGCCTCTTCCGGGTAATTCTGCTGAGGGAAGTAAATCAGGGAGACTGAAGTTGCGACGCTCGCGGCATTGATGTAGTACTCAGCTGCTCTCTTTTTGTAGGTAAAGTCGCCAAAAGCTTCCATAAGTTCATTCAAGAGCCTTTTGCGCTCGTCTTTATTGGATTCTTCGTGTTTTTTCCTGTAGTACTCGGCAATGCTGGTGAGCAACTTTATGTAGCCGTCAGCATAGAGGAGCTTTTCCCGTTGCCATGTGCCCTCGTACGCCGCCTCAAGTTCCCTCAGGAAATCTTCAACTCCTCCTATCCCCAAGTGTTCGCCCGCCTCAGCTAGGAATTCCTCAACCGTAATGCCCTCGGGCCTTACAAACCTAGCCAGCTTATTCATCGGACTCTCCTCCTTTTCTTCACTTCATCATAAACCTCTGCCAGAAACTCTATCAACGCGTCCCAGAAGAGTCGTACTAGTATCAAAAGGAAAAAATAAAAGCCCCAACCAAACCGAGAAGCTGGCTACTGTCTTTATTAGCTCCACACTCATCTCAATCGCCTAACAAGCTATCGATAAAGGCGTTGATTATCTCTTCAACATACTCCCGTGTCTCGATTTTCTCAAGCCAGTCTTCGGGAATGTTATCAATCCTGTAGTATGTTCCGGCCAGGCCACCAGTGACTGCTCCGGTTGTGTCTGTGTCCTCCCCAAGGGAGACCACTTCTTTTATTGCGTCAGCAAAGCTTTCGTTTCTCAGGAAGGCCCACAAAGCAGCCTCCAACGTGTGGACGACGTAGCCGCTTCCCCTGATCTTGTCCCTACCGATCTCGTGAATTTTTCCGCTCAGAACCCTCTCATAATGCGTGAGCTCCTTGGCAAAGGGTTCCTCTGAGTAGAGTTCTTCCGTTGCTCGTATTGCTTTGTAGTACGCCTCGAACTTGTCCATGCCATCCAGGAGGTTCCAGACTACTAGTGAATAAATCCCACAGCCGACCAGTGAGCGGGGATGGGCATGAGTTATCATCGAGACCTCGTGGATTAGCCAGAGTTTCTCTTCCAGAGGGCCCATTTTAAAGTAAGTGTAATACGTTGCTGGCAGAATCCTCATAAGCGAACCGTTGCCGTTGTCCCGTTCCCCATTACCCCCGGCCTCAAGCGGAGGAACTCCTTCCGCGATGCGTTCTATTGCCCGTGAACTTGTAATGCCTTCATCAAACGCGTAACCCTTTGGCGTGAATTCGCCATCCTGATACCAGCGGAGGAAGTTCTCCGCGATCTTCTCAAGGTGATATCCCTCTGTTAGTGCATGAGCAGTTGCTAGGGTTAAAGAGGAGTCATCACTCCATAGCCCATTTTTCATTGGGATCTCGGCGGGGTTGGAGTACTTCCTTTCCATCGTGTCTTTAGGGGTAAACTGGAAGGGAAAACCAAAGGCGTCTCCAACGATGACGCCCCAAAGGCCTCCCTTGAGACGTGATACGAGTTTGGGTTCGGCTTTCATAATGTCACACTCCAACTAACTATCAGTATCCCTTTTGTGCTTTTTAATCACTGGAAATAAATAGAATATTAAACTCTCAACACTTGACTAAGGGGATTCTTGAAGTTATAGCCGTTTTAAGCCGCTGGAGCATTTTGCCTATCGGCAGGCCTGCCAGTGGGCACTCAACCTTATCCTCCCCAAAGACTTTTTTGGCCCAGTCGCAGTAACATCTGCCACCAATAACTATCACTTTGTTGTAGTCTTTCAGTGCAATGCCATCCACTTTCTTTTCAGCAGCCTGTTTTTTCAGTTCCTGGATCGTTATTGCGGGGTTCTTGCTGCAGTATGCGTCATAGTCCGAGATCTTTTCGTCCGGGAGCAAAAACCCGTACTTGGCGGAGAGGATCACATAGCTCTTAGGGTGGAACGTCTGGGCATATTCTATCGTTTTCTTCGATAAGGGACCTACATACGCATCTTTAGCCGGCACGTACTTTGGAATGTTGGGGTCAACGCTCCAGATTTTCTTTGAACCGCACGTTGCAATACACAAACATTTCGGCATGTCTACCACCCAAATTCATTTTTTGACAATTCTACCCAGCAGTTCCTCCAGCGCCCTGAAGAGGTCGGATACTTCTTTCAGGTCAACACCATAGGCCTCAAGCACTCCCTCCGTGTAAAAAGCGGCCTTCTCGAGGGCAGCCTCTTCGTGTTCGCCCTCATTGAGGAGCTCAGCATATTTCGAGATGCCCTTCTCCAGAGCCTTCAAGACCGTGTCAACATCCTCAAGCGCCATTAGCTTCGTGGGGCGTTTCCAATTCAAGAGTTCTTTGACGGAGATCTCGTCTTGAGCGACTTTCCACAGCATCCCGTCAGTAAAGTCAAATTTTGGAACTTCAATCCCTGTCCTTTTTATTATCTCGTCCCTGAGGCCTGAAAAGTCGGCAAGTATCTGTTCGTGTACTCTAATAAGCTCGTTTAGGGTCTCTGGGGTCAACCGAATTGTGTGCTTAAGGAGATCTATCTTGTACCCAAGTTTTGTCGCGCCTATGATGAACTTTCGATTGTATACTGGGTATTTGTTGGGGTTCAGCGAAAACAGGATTTCTGAGACTGCGCCCGAGCCAAAGCCGGGAATTTTAATTTTAAGACGCTCTGACAGAGGCAGGCTTTCATCTATCAGTATCTTAAACGCCTTTGCAAGGTCTTCCGGAGTACTGTACTTAAGAACCCTCTTTTCTATGTACCAATCCAAGTCCTTGTACGTAAACCTTAGCGCCCAGATCTCCCCTACGAGCTGGGTCAGTTTGTCTCTAGTGGAGTTCGTTATAAACTCCTGGACTGTGTGCAGTATCTTCTTTCTGTGCTCTTCCCGTTCTTCCCAGAATTCCCTTGTAAACAGTATCTCCATGGGCAATCCCCCGGTTTTGTTGTTATTTCATCAACTGTTTATGTGTCCTGAGTATTTAACCCTTTCTGTCTTGAGTTTGAAATAAACTCAATAATAGAAAATCTTAAATAGTCAAAATGCCACAGTATATATGAGGTGGCTTAATATGGAAAACATCCGCGAAAGCAAATATGGTGTGTTGAAGGCCTGGCTCCAGCTCCAGACAGATAAAGACAGGATAGAAATTTCCCCCGCAGAGCTCGAAAACAAACTGAAAACGCTTGACGAGAAGTTTAGTTTACCAAAATCTGCCTACAAGTACGCTGCTTGGTGGGCCAATGAGAACAGCGAGAAAAAATGGCACGTCCAAGCGAGAAAAGGCTGGCTCGCTGCGGGCTGGAAAGCTTATCCGGAGGTTCGGAACAGAAAGGTCGTAAAAGTAATATTCAGGAGGGGTTAATCTTGGACTCTTTTTCATTTCTTAGGGTCCAAGAAGTTGGAAAAGTCCTTTCCAAGATTCCTCTTGAAGTCTGGGACAGAATAGTGGCTAATGAACCGGAAGCTAGGCTTCTAGACCAACTCCCAAGGTATGGGTTTGGGAAATTTGCGACCCTGATGGTCATGGCCGCGTTAAATGACTACCAGTTAAAGGGGCCGGCGGAGAAAAAATACTGGCCACCACTTCACAGGTTGATCAAAGAGAACCCAATCCCCGAAACTCTAGAGGACATGAAAACTCTCCTCAGCCAGTTCTATATGAAGGAACGACTTCAAAACGCCAAACTAAAACGGATTGATAAGTTCCTCGACAGCCATCTAGCCCGGGAACTGTGGATGTCAAGCCCTGAGGACGTCTCAAAGGGCTTTAAAAGAATATGGGTAGAGTTATCGAGGGTCATGGGGCAAAAAAGAAATGATAAAACGATAGTCTTTGCCATGAAAACACTGGGTCTAGTCCTCACTCTCACGGGGCACACGGACTTTGATTTTTCAGGAATCCCCATACCGGTGGACGTTAGGGTAAAGCGACTAACAGCAAAACTCGTCGGGAGAGACCTCAAGGACGAGGAAGTAAGACACTTTTGGGACGAAGTCCTCAAAGAGATCAAGAAGACACAGCCGGGAGTAAATATGATCCACCTAGACAGCCTTGTCTGGCAGATCGGACAGAGAGACATCTGTAGTGAACTGATCCCCTATCTATTTTTAGAAGTTCCAAGTCCCCCATCTGGGCAGAGAGCTCTGTAAGCTGATCACAAGCAGTAGAGGGTTATGAACCTAAGGGTGTGAAAAATGGAGGGCACCAACAGGCCGGACCAAAAACTGTCAGAGTGCGGGGACAACCTGTGCATAATGGACGCCCTGTTCGACGCGGGGGTAATAAACGCCGAACAATCTGAGGTACTCTACAAAAAACTAAGGCCACCTAGCAATGTGCCCCTAAGCAAGATTAAGGGCATGCTCTTGGGGGTCGCGATAGGCGACGCTCTAGGCGCGCCGATAGAAGGTAAACCACCAGAGGAACCAGAAATGAGGGTGTTATCCAGATACTTTCCTACCTCCCACATCACGGATGACACACAGCTGACATTCTTGTCTTTGGAAGTATTTTTGGAGGAAGGATGGTTTAACCCCAAAAAACTGGCAGACCGGTTTACAAAGGAGAGAATAATTGGAATTGGGAGGAGCGTTAAAAAGTTCATCAAGAGGTATAAGGAGCTGAACATGCCTTGGTACTTGGCGGGAGTCGAAAGTGCCGGTAACGGGGCGTTAATGAAGCTCTCCCCAGTCGTGATACCACCATTCCTAAGCGAGTCACACAGCACATTTAGCGACTCCGTTATCATGACCTGTCTCACCCACAACGATAGGTTAGCGATCTCTTCAGCGGTATCGTTCACTAACCTCCTCTGGAAACTGCTCACCAAAAATAAGCCCCCTGAACCAGAGTGGTGGAAAGACGAATATGTTGAAATTGCGAGGGAAGTCGAAGGGGACTCCTCGGTCTACAGGCCGCGTTTTGGCAAGTTCAATAACAGATACTCCGGGCCCGCGTGGGACTTTGTGGATAGGGTATTGGAGATGGCACTTCGGGACGGCTGGACACTGTTTGATATGAACAAAGCCGTCGGCTCGGGGGCATACCTTCTCGAGACCGTGCCCATGGCCCTCTACACTATGATCCTATATGGAAACAACCTGGACAAAGCTCTCTCCACCGCTGTCTTAAACAGCAAGGACAGCGACACCATTGGGGCGATAGTAGGATACCTCTCGGGCGCGCTTCATGGCATCACAGAGTTTCCTCCCTCTTTAGTGGAGCCGTTGTTTGGTGGGAACATGTTACCTCACAAGTTCTTGGACGCGCTAAACCAAACTGAGGAGATACTTGCGAACGGCATGCATCAAAGATTAGAATGACAAAATGATAGAATCGGTTCTAAAATGGCAATGGGCCATGAAGGTGGAAACATGGCTGGCAAGAAAAGAGTCTTGACGCGGCTGTTGGGGATGTTGTTATTGGGTTTTGTGATTGGTGGGGTGTTCGGCAGAGTGGTGTTGGGGACAACGATCGCAACTATAGCGGCGCTCCTGTTGTTGTTCTTACCAATATACTGGGCTATTAACAAAGAGATAGATGAAAAAATCGTAAAGATTTGGCTCGTCATAGCGTTGATAATAATGGTAATACTGTTATTGCCACTAATCCCCTCCCTCTTAATACTGCTACTGCTGATCCTGCTAATCTCAGGGGTTCTCCACGTAGCAGCAGACATACTAAGGTCAACCTGTTGTTGTGAGAAGTGATTGAAAGATAAGTTGACAAGTATCGGGGAGAAAGGAGCGAGCAACAAAATTTATACTCAGACCTCCCAGCTCTCTCCGTTTTTCAGAACAATGGCCTTTTCACCCCAGTTATCCTTAAACCACCATGGGTTCTCTGTATGAACTGGAACGATGTAGTCCGGGTCGATCTCGTTAATAACCTCTATCAGTTCCTCCCTCGAGATGTGTCCTGAAGCATGCAGACCTTTCTCAAAGACCGGCCTACCATCTCCGGCCACCCTGAACCCGCGGACTTCAAACCGGAAGTACTTCAGCCAGTTCCAGAGCCTCAAAAAGCTGAACTCCTGTTCCTCCCCGAAGGCCTCGCTTGAGGAGTAGATGTAAGTCCCGCTGTTGGGCATTATGTCTAGCAGGTGTGGCATGTCGTAAAACGAGAAGCAAAGGATGTAATTTTCTGGATTCTCTCTGATCTCGAAGGGGGAGACGTAGTACTCGGAGTAGTTGCTCCAGACCACGAGTTCTTCCCACTTTTGTCGGCTGGCCTTGAAGTTCTCGTAGATTTTCAGACCATTAAGCCGGTCAACGCCGTTAACAATCTTCAGGGCGTACAGGAAGTAGGCATCTTTTGCCGTGACCACTAACTCCCTTCCAGTCTTCTCTGCGATTTCCTTAAAGCTCTCAAGCCTCTCAAAGTTCCTCGCCGAGAAGTCCGCTATTATAAGCCCCTTGGCTTCTTCAACGATCTTTAGGGCGTTCTCGTAGACCTCCTGCTCCGAGACGTTCTCGTGCTCTTCCCGGCCTACCCGGGTACCCTCGGTAATCAGGACGCTCGCACTCTTTGCCACCTTGATAAATTTCCTCGTTTCGTTGCCGTTTTTCCCATGGAGTCTAAAATCTCCGGTGTAAGCCAAACTGACATCCCCTTCCACTATGTAGGCGGTGGCACCGTAGATTGAGTGGTCAATGCTGAATGCTTTAACCTCAAAGCCAAGGTCTTCCCCGTCAAGGATCTTCACATCGTTTGGAATGATTTTCTTCTTGGTTTTTGCAGAATAAAACAGAAATTTATCGAGTTCTCCTGCTTTTTCGGTAAGAATGACACTTCTTGAAGGGTAATCAGCTTTTCTGTCGACTTCCAGAATGTAGCCTTCCGAGTCTTTCTTTTTCTTGATTTTGTAATAGGGAAGCTCAATTCCAAAGTGGCTCCCTCCGCTGGAAGTGTCGTTCAGGGCCTTGAGAATCACGAGCGTTGTCGGGGAGCCGACAATTGGGATGCTCTCATCGAGAAGAGCGATGTTACCAACGTGGTCGAGGTGAGCGTGGCTTATTAGGACCGCATTGACCGGGACTTTTGGGTATCGGACAACTTCGCTCGCAAGATCTCTCGGGATTAAGTCCGCCCGATAAATGTTGAGCTTTGGTATCAGGTCAAGGCGCCAGAGGTCGTAAATCCCCCTTGCAGTCCGTTCGCTTATGAATTCCTCGTAGTACCGGGAGTATCTTGCAAAATTCATCCCAAAGTCCAAGAAAAGCCCGTTCCCGTTCTCCTCTATGTAGATTTTTGACCCACCGATGGTGTCGGCTCCGTCATAAACAACCACTTTCATGGGGGACACCAATATGTAGCTTGGTGATTGAGAGTAATAATGTTTTTGTGTCTACTTATGATTTTGCTCCCGGAAAACTCCTACCAATTCGTATCAGCTTCGACCAGCAGGAGCATGAAAGATGCATAAGATAAAAAGGGCAAAGAATTAGCTGAAGCTCGCGAAGCCTATCTCGTATAGCTGGCGGAGCATGCGGAGGGCTTTTTTGGCCGTGTGCTTGAAGCGGAAGTTCTCCCTTTGGGTTTCCCAGTTTTTGAGGAGGTTCATAACCTCCTCTCTCCTGAGCTCCCGGACGTCAATTCCTGCGTTCTCTGAGAGGCACAGTCCCAAAACGGCCTTTAGTGGTTCTTCGAGCTTCTTTCTGTTCCCGTGGAACTTGGGAAGAACCTTCATGAGAAGTGCAAGGTCGAAGATTTCGTCGTCACTCTCAAACTCGACGATTCCGTTTTCCCAACTCTCCTTGGCGCTCTGGACAAACAGTGCAATCTCATCAACGACGCGGTAGCCGAAGTGCATGTCGTATGGCTCGAGGGCTTTGTTCAGTTCAGTGAGAATCCTCCAGTACTCCCCGTTTTTAGCGTCCCTTAGCTCCTTAACCGCTTCGTTTATCCCCTCTTTCGAACGCGCGAGGAACTGGCCGCTCTTACCGCGGAGGTCTTCCAGTATTGAGTCCCTTAGAGCTTCAACGGCTTCGTTGGGCAGTCTGCTTTCCCCACTCCCCGGTGGGTATCCCTCAAGCTCGACATCGTGGAACTCCACCGTGAAAGCCCTGTCGAGAACCTTAGGGCTGAACGAGTAAGTGGTCTCGTCCATGTTCACCGTCCCGATGATGTAGAGGTTGGGTGGAAGCTTCAGCTCCCAAGGAATGCCTTCAAAAACCTCGATTTCCTCGCTGTCGTGGAGCTTTATTCCCTCCCGTGTGAAGCCGCTTCCATCCCTTCCGCTCTCGAGAACACTGAGGAAGTCGGCGAAGTAGTACTCAACATGAGCGAGGTTCATCTCATCGAGGATTACGAAATATGGGGTAGCATTGCCTCTGTTGTCTTCGTAGTCTTTGATGGCTTTCATGATGAACTTCAGAAGGCTGGTTTTATGGTATCCTCCCGTCAGGGGGTTGTAGTAGCCGAGCAGGGGTTTGGAATCACGCCAGTCAGGGCGAACCGATAGGAACAGGAAGTTTCTCTTTGAATAATCCAGAAGCCTCGCCAGCTCCTGAACGATCTTTGTTTTACCTGTGCCCGTGAGGCCGGAGAGGATTACGAAGCCCTTGGTTTTGAGGGCGGTGTAGAACTGGGAGACGAGGTGTTGGGGATAGCGGTAGCCCCGCAAAGAGAGATAGTCATTTAACAAATAAGTCTGTAATATGTGCTTTTCCTTGTATGACACGGTCTGCAGTTTGTTCTTGCTCATCCTCATTAGATAAAACGCCACCTCAAACAGATTTGATGCCCCAATCTCTTCGGCGGCGTATTTTATTCTGTCGCGCAGATTTTCGTATTCATCAAGCTTAAGCTTTGATGCTTTCTTCTTGAGCCCCAACAACTTAGAGCTTGTGGGATTTAAGATGCCTCTGGTTTCCTTATCACTGCCCCACAGGGGCATGAGTTCCTCGGGATAAACCAGCGCCGCCAGGTTTATGATGCCCAAAATGCTGGTTCCTTTTATTTTACGGGAGTATTCGTGCACGAGTCCGAGAGCATCGGCTGGAGAAGCCTCCATCAGTGCCCTTAAGAACTCCCTGATTCCCTCGGGGTCCCCTCTGTCGCTAACTCCTCCCGCAACGAACCACAGTAACCGTCCGGCATCTCCCGAAATGTCTGAGGGGATGTTCAATTCTTGTGATTCGCCTTTGGCGAACCTAATAACGTTTTCCCGGGCCTTTTGAATCAGTGGTTCTCCGTTATTCTTCCATTCCTCCCAGTAACGGGCTTTCATGTCCCGTAGTGCCACGACTAAGGGGTCATCTGTTGTGTTGAAACATAACGCCCCCCGGAGAGTAGCGATACTGTCTCCGATAAGTGCGTGCACGCTCGCCATCAGACGCACGCTTTCTTCCTTTTGAGTTTCATCAAAGGCATCTAGGGGTAGCTCTCTTCCGAGCATTACCCTGCGGTCGAACCTTATGATGGAGAAGCCTTTATCCTCCAGAGATTCAATCGCGTCTTTCCCGAGCAGTTCGGTTAACACTCTCTCGCTGGCGTCTGTGGAGGAGCAGGAAACGGCAAGCCCGTACCTAATCTTCTGGGTTCTTAAGTAAACCGTCCACATGTACGATATTCCGTACTCCTTCCCGTTCATGTATCTGCGCCACAGGTCAAATTTGATTTCTACAATCCGATGGTCATCGAAGTACCTAATTTTAGTCTGCTTGAAAGATTCTTCTTTGACTTTTCCCAGGAACTCCCTCCGGACCTCTTCCAGAAGGTTCTCGGCATCTTCTTTTGTGAAGCTCATTCCATCACCCCCGGAACAAAACTCAAGTAACCAACCCCTTCAATTCCGTCCAAGATTGCCGATTCCAGCGATATGTCCTCATGTTTACCAGTTTTCGCATCAAAAAACACGCTCTTCCTTCCCGGATAAACCACCACCGCAAACCTGCATCCTAACGCGTCCCTGTAGGTGTGCATCTTGTAGATGTCCTCCAGCTTTGCCCACGTTTCGTATCTCCCGGTTTTCTCGGCGTTCTCGTCCAGTTCATCGAAATTTTCAATTTCTCTGTTTTCATCCACGGCATCAAGCTTGAACTTGGCGTCGAAGACTCCCACGAGCCGTGTACCTCTGCTACTTGGATTGCCTGTGAAAAGTGAGAAGTCCGGCCTCAGCGTTACGGAGTAGCTCCACTTCCCGGGGGTCAGCCGCTTGTTGTAGTAGAGCCGCCAGCCGTTGTCGAACTGGGCGTAAACGTCTCCCCTTTCTGAGATTTCTCCAGCGAGTGTGACGACAATTCTGAGTCTCTTCTCTCCAAGGACCTCACCAAGTTCCTCCACGAGCCTGAAGAAAGCCCAGTACTCGTAAAGCTTCGCTACGTCCCTGCTGTCTACTGCCCTCTTCACTTCCTCAAAGAACGGAACGTAGGATGTGAACTCCCTGTAAAGCTCAAGCAGGTCGCGGTAGCCGTCGCCCTTCAAAAGCGTCTGTGAGGTGTACGGGAAGAGCGTCATCTCCCCAACGTCTTCCCAGACCCCGTCGCTTTTAATGAACTCGAGCTCTTTGAGGAGTTCCTTAATGGAGTTCAGTTCGGCCGGGGGGTTGTTTTCAAAGGCCTCAACGACGCGCTCGCTCCATTCAACGAGCATGTTGAGAAAATATTTGACAAAGCGATTCTCCTTCGTATCGGCGCTCTCGTACCGCCGAAAGCCCATAACCCTCGTTGGGATGTAGCCATCGAGGTGTTTCCGGAGCAAAACGTCTCCTCCCGCGGGAGCGAGGTATTCGGGGTGCTGGGCAATGGATAGGAGCGTTTCGGGAGTTACCTCATCGATCTCATGGGGCCTCATCCATTCCTCCTCCACCACCAGCTCTCTCTTCATGCGATGCGTTACCGTTTCAAAGGCCCCGATGATTCGTTCACCGTTTGTGCGGAGGTAGTGATACGCAAAGAGTTCGTTGATGGGCTCATCGCTCTCCATGACCGTGAAAGCCGTTGGTGATTCCAGCTGGAAGGGCATGCTGATTGAGTACCTTACAACGTCCCCCGTGAGGCTCTCTATAAATGAGTCCTGAACCTCCGCGAGCCGCTCCACCCAGTGGCCGTCTAAAGACGAGAACCTTTTGGGGTACATCTTTGAGAGTTTGATGGAGAGGACCTTTGCTGGGCGTTTAAAACAGATTTCTCCATTTTTGATTCCCACTACTTCGGTGTCCCCGATAAAATTGCCGATTGACACCAGGAATGACCCGTTCTTCAGTTTTCTTGCCTTTGCCTTGCCGATAAAGACCTCATCCGCGTCAATTCTGATGAGGTAGTCGACCCATTCAAAGAGGTACCATCGTTCATCGTCTGAAAATGCCCAGCATCCGCTTTTGGTGGAAGTTATTACATCCCCTTCTATGCACTCCACTCAGGAACACCAGAAAGTTACTAACGCTCGAAATTAATAAAAATTGTGGAAGGGCATCAGAGCCCCAGCATCTCTTTTGCGGCCTGGACACCGAGGTCGAAGGCCTTCATGTTCACATCGACGGCCTTCGGCGGGACGCTGACGCGGATGACCTCCTTGACGTGCTCCGCCGAGAGCGGGAAGCCGGGCGTCTGGGTCAGCGCGCCTATGAGGACGACGTTGGTCGTTATCACGTGGCCGGCCTTGACCGCGAGGTCCTCGGCGTCGAAGGCCATGAACTTGGCCTGGAAGTCCTCCTCGACGACCTTCTTTATCTCGTCGAGGCTCGGATAGGTGGCCAGGCCCATCGAAACCTGAACCGGCGGTATCGGCCTGGCGTTCGTGAAGACAAGGCCGCCCTTCTTGAGGTAGTTGATGTAGCGGAGCGCCTCGACCGGCTCGAAGGAGAGGATGACGTCGGCCTTCCCCTCGGGGACCATCGCGCCGTAAACCTCCTCTCCAAAGCGGACGTAGGCGATGACCGAACCAAAGCGCTGGCTCATTCCGTGGACCTCTCCCATCCTGACCTTGTGGCCGGCGCGGAGGGCGGCCCAGCCGAGAAGGTTGGCGGCGGTGAGGATTCCCTGGCCGCCAACTCCGGTGATAACGATGTTGTACTCCTTCATATCTCTCCCTCCCTGACCTTCTCAAAGGCGTCGAACGGACAGACCTGCGCACATCCGCCGCAGCCCCAGCACATGAGCTCGTCAACCTTGGCCTTACCGCTCTCGGCGTCCCAGTAGATTGCCGGACAGCCGTAGGCGTTTATACAGACCTTACAGCCGGTACACTTCTCCTCGTTGACCTGGTAGATGGGCCACTGTATCCTGGCCCTCCTGAGCTCTCCTATCCTGTGGAGGGCACAGACGCGCCTGGTGACGACGACGCTCACTCCCTCGACCTGGAGGGCCCTCTTCATGGTCTCGACGGTGGCCTTGATGTCGTACGGGTCGACGACCTCGACGAAGTCGGCGCCGAGGGCCTTGGCGACCTCCTCGATCTTTATCTGCTTGCCGGGTCCGTGCGGGGTGTCGCCGGTTCCCGGGTTCGGCTGGTCGCCGGTCATTGCCGTGACGAGGTTGTCGACGACGACTATGAGGACGTTGGAGCGGTTGTAGATCGCGTTGGCCAGGGCGGGAAGGCCGGTGTGGAAGAACGTCGAATCCCCTATCGTTGCCACGACGACCTTCTTCTCCTTGCCGGTCTTGTGCTCGTCCTCAGCAACGGAGCCGTTGAGGGCTATGCTGAGGCCGTGGGCGACACCGATTGAACCTCCCATCGCGACTGTCGTGTCAACCGCCTTGAGCGGCGGGAGGACACCGAGGGTGTAACAGCCGATGTCGCTCGGGAATATGGCGCGCGGCGTGGCGGCCTTCTTTATGGCGTAGAAGGTGTTCCTGTGCGGACAGGCTGGACAGAGGCTCGGCGGCCTCGGCGGAACCATTCCCTTAACCTTCTCGTACTTCTCGTCGAGCTCCTCGAAGTTCACCGGGGTCTCAAGGCCGAGGAACTTGGCTATGGCCTCGACTGCCCTTCTGGTGGTCATCTCGTAAACCCTCGGCACGAGGTCCTTTCCGTGGATCGGGATCTTCAGACCCTTGTCGTAGGCCCAGGTCTTGACCTGCTCCTCAACGACCGGCTCAAGCTCTTCAACGATGAGAACCTTCTCAAGACCGTCGAGGAACTTCTCAAGCAGGCCATAGGGAACCGGGAACGGGGTTCCGAGCTTGAGGACCTTTACGTTCTCGACGCCGAGCCAGTGAAGGGCCTCCTTCACGTATGAGTATGCAAGTCCCGGAGCGATGATACCGACCTTGGCGCTCTCGTCGCCCTCTATCCAGTTGAACGGGCACTCGTTGAGCTCCTCGCGGATCTTCTCTATCTTCTCAAGTATCTGCGGGTGGAAGCGCCTTGAGTGTGCCGGAATGTCGACGAACCTGCTCGGGTCCTTCTTGAACTCGCCGAACTTCCTCTTGCCCTGCTTTATCTCCTCTGGCAGCTCTCCGAGGACGATGTCTCCCCTGGCGTGAGACGTTCTGGTGGTCGTCCTCAGGATGACGAAGTGCTTGAACTTTTCGCTCAGATCGAAGGCGTACTTCGTCATTTCCTTGGCTTCCATCGGGTCACTGGGTTCGAGAACCGGAACGTTGGCGAACTTCGCGTAAACCCTGGTGTCCTGCTCGTTCTGGCTGCTCCACATGCTCGGGTCGTCGGCGACCATTATGACGAATCCGCCCTCAACGCCCATTCCGACGGCGCTCATGAATGTATCTGCCGCGACGTTCAGTCCGACGTGCTTCATGGCCGTCATGGCCCTGAGGCCGCTCCATGCCGCGGAAAGGGCGGTCTCAAAGGCGACCTTCTCATTGGTGGAGTACTCCATGTAGACTCCTGCCTTCTTCGCCACCATCGCCATCGTATCGGTAAGCTCTGAACTGGGGGTTCCGGGATAGGCCGCAAAAACGGCTATGTTGGCCTCCAGGGCACCCCTCGCTATGGCCTGGTTGCCGAGGAGTATGACCTTCTCCCCGGGCTTGTCCCACAAAACCATGTCGGTAACCTTCGCCATCCAAAATCACCTCATTCCTCTTCCTTCAAGATTCCCTTAGCCTTTGCAAACTCCACGAGGGCGTAGGCTGCAGCAGCGGCATCCTCCGGCCTCTCGTAGCTCGGAATGCCTGCCTTCTCAAGAACCTCCTTCGCGGGCTCGCTCACGTAGCCTGCCATGAACAGGCCGAGAACCGGCTTGCCGTTGTTGACCTCCTTAACGGCCCTGATAACACCCTCCGCGTGCTCGGTCTGCGTCATGCCCGCGAAGGTCGGAACGACACATATGCTGATGAGCATGTCAACGTTGGGGTCTTCGAGGAGAAGCTTTGCGGTCTTGTAGTAGTCCTCTCCCCTGGCGCTCGCGATCATGTCAACCGGATTCTTGACTGCCGCCATCGGCGGAAGGAACGAGCGGAGTCCCTCGATAGTCTCCTCTTCGAGGTTGGCGAGCTTTAATCCGCGCTTGTCTATCTCGTCCGCGGTGAGAACTCCAGGTCCGCCGGCGTTGGTCATTATGGCGACGCGGGTTCCCTTCGGCAGGGGCTGGGTGAAAGCGCGAGCCATGCTGAGCATGTCGTCTATCGTGTCGGCGACGATTATGCCGCTCTGCTTGAAAGCGGCCTCGTATATCCTCCATGAACCCGCCAGGGAGCCAGTGTGAGAAGATGCCGCTCTCGCTCCGCTCTCGCTCTTTCCTGCCTTGAGAACTATGACGGGCTTCTTCTTGGTAACGCGTTTGGCTATCTCCATGAAGGCCCTTCCGTTCTTCAGGCCCTCGATGTAGAGCGCGATTGCCTTGTCCTCCTCGGTGTCGGCGAGGTACTCCATGAACTCGGCGAAGTCCACATCGGCCATGTTGCCTATGCTTATGAACTTTGAGAAGCCTATTCCCTCTTTGACGGTTTTGTAGACGATTCCCGCTCCGAGTGCGCCGCTCTGGCTTATGAAGGCTATGTCGCCCCTCTTCGCGTTGGTCACGAAGGTGGCGTTCATGGCGTTGTGGGTGTTCATTATACCGACGCAGTTGGGGCCGACTATGCGCATTCCGTATTTGTGGGCTATCTCAACGAGCTCGCGCTCTTCCTTCTTGCCCTCCTCGCCAACCTCACCGAAACCGGCGGTGATGAGGATTATTCCCTTGACGCCCTTCTCGCCGCAGTCCTCTATGGTGCCCTTGACGAAGCGCTTCGGAACGACGACGACCGCCAGGTCAACTTCGTCAGGAATGTCCTTTACGTTCTTATACGCCTTGACTCCCTGAACGACCTCGTCCTTGACGTTCACCGGGTAAACCTTGCCGTCTTTGTAATCTCTGAGGTTCTTGAAGACCTCATAGCCAAGCTTGAGCGGATCGTTGGATGCCCCGATAACCGCTATAGCCTTTGGCTTGAAGAAGTAATCAAACGTCATCACATCACCGGCCTAAACTCGGTGGAATTCTATATAAGCTTTCCTAAAAAGGACAGCGAGGCAAATATGAGCATGGAGGGGGAAAAGTAAAGCTCTAATGGGCTAAAAAGGACATCAATGGATAAAAACAAAACTCAGGTGGTGGCGGCTGCCTCCTTGGGCTTCAGGGCGTAGGTCGCTATCACCGCAACCACGGCGGTCACGATGAAGGTCATGAGCCTTGCCGAGACGACCTTCTCAAGCCCAGAGCTGATCCAGAAGATGGTGAACAGCAGTCCCGTTACGATGGTCGGCGGAACGGCCCTTCCGTGGAACCTCTTCCAGAACAGGGTCATTATGACTATCACGGAGAAGGTGTCGCCTATTCCGGCCCAGGTGTAGCCGACGATGGTGTAGATGAGCTTTGACGGCACGAGGTAGGCGGTAACTAGCGCTATGACACCCAGGGCGACGGTGGTGATCCTCGAAAGCTTGAGGCTCCTCTTCGGGTCGAAGTCCTCCTTGTAAACGAAGGGCTTGAGCAGGTTCTCCGAGAGCTCGGTGGCGGAGAGTATGAGCAGCGAGTCGGCAGTCGAGAGCATGGCCGCTATCGCACCGGTTATGAATATCGCCGCGAGGAACGGCGGGAACAGCTTCAGCATGACCGAGGGCATAACGGCCTCCTGGTCCTCAAGGCCGGTCGGGCCGAAGATTGCTATTCCAATCCATCCTATGAGGAGGGCACCGATGTAGGCCAGTATGGTCCAGCTGACGCCGACGTTCCTGGCGAGTTTGGCGTTCTTTTCGTCCTTGATTGCCATGAACCTGATGCTGAGCTGGGGCATTCCACCGAGGTAGCCAAAGAACCAGGAGAACTCGGCTATGACGAAGACGAACGCCGCACCTCCGACGAGGCCGCCGAGGATAGTGGAGTACTCTGGCCCGGACATCTCCAGGGCGCTGGAAACCGAGTGGGCGAAAACATCCGGGTGGTTGGCGATGTATATGAGACCCACTATCGGGGCTATGGTGAGGGTGAGTATCATGACTATCGCCTGGACGGTGTCGGTGTAGGCAACGCTCTTGAGGCCTCCGAGGACGGTGTACGGCAGGATTATCACCGCGGTTATCAGCATTCCAATCTTAGGGTCAACGCCGAAGAGAGCGTTCAGCGTCTTTCCGCCGCCGAGGAACTGGGCACCGACGTAGAAGAAAAAGAAGAACACCACGGTAACGCTGCCGAGTATCCTTATCCACTTCTCGGCGTCGGAGTGGCGCCTGGCGATGTAGTCGATGAACGTTGTCGCGTCGTACTTCTCGGCTTCCCTCCTGAGCCTTCCGGCGAAGATGGTCCACGCCGCGATGATACCCGCAACACATCCAACCGCAACCCATATCGCTGAGAGACCGGCGGCATATGCGAAACCTGGGAGGCCCAGGAGTGCCCACGCCGACTCACCGGTGGCGCGCTCTGAGAGAGCCGCTATCCAGCCCGGAAGCTGCCTGCCCGCGATGGCGAAGTCCTTGCCGCTCTTTGCCTTCCTTCCCTGATAAACCCCGAACCCTATCAAAAACGAAAGGTACAGAACCAGAACAATCAGTATTTGAGTCTGGCCCTCCATTATTGGATCACCATCAATATTCAGTAATGTCCATATTTATAAATCTTGCCCTTTTTTGTACAGGATTGTCTTTTTATGTCCAGTAAAGGTGCATTTTGTTACATTGTGCCACTATTACTACACAATCCCTTGTACCTAATTGCGTTCGTAACCCGGACTACGGAGGGACGCCTGTACCGTTCGGTGACGGTTGCACCGGCCGCAACCCGAAAGACTTAAGTTAGTCCAGGTTATTATATCCACGGGGTGGTTTCATGGTGAAGGTGAGGTTTCTGGGCCACGCGGCCTTTCTGATAGAGGGAAGCAAGAAGATTCTGATAGACCCGTTCCTGACGGGCAATCCAGCGGCTGCCGCCAAGCCAGAGGAGGTCGAGGCTGACCTGATACTCGTGACCCACGCCCACGGCGACCACGTGGGCGATGCGGCAGCGATAGCCAGGAGAACCGGGGCGAAAATCGTTGCGATGTATGACATAGCCAACTACCTCGTTGAGAGCGAGAGCGGCATAACGACCATCGGAATGAACTACGGCCCGACGGAGGTTGATGGGGTTAAAATCGTCCAGGTTCCGGCCTGGCACTCCAGCAGCGACGGCAAGTACAGCATAGGAAGCGCCTGCGGCTACATAATCGAGATCGACGGCGTCAGGATTTACCACGCCGGCGACACCTTTGTCTTCAGGGAC
This sequence comes from Thermococcus sp. 21S7, assembly GCF_012027615.1. NCBI lineage: Archaea > Methanobacteriati > Methanobacteriota > Thermococci > Thermococcales > Thermococcaceae > Thermococcus > Thermococcus sp. 21S7. The sequence continues at coordinate 224,512 of NZ_SNUT01000001.1, read as the reverse complement.
ATGGAGCTCTTCGCCGAGCTATACGGGCCGATAGACGTTGCCCTGCTGCCTATAGGCGGCCACTTCACGATGGGGCCGCGCGAGGCCGCCAAGGCCGTGGAGTTCCTCAGGCCGAGGAAGGTCGTGCCGATGCACTACAACACCTGGCCCCCGATTTCAGCAGACCCCGAGGAGTTCAGGAAACTGGTCGGGGACAAAGCGGAGGTCGTAATCCTCGAACCCGGCGAAACCCTGGAGCTTTGAAAAACCTTTTAAGGAGCTTTCCCTACCCTTTTTTCAGGTGATGGAATGGTTAAAAGGGCCTTGACGCTGGCGCTTATCCTGCTCGTATTCTCATCGTTCCTCGCTCCCCTCTCCTCCGCACAGCAAACGAAGGAGGAGAGGCCCAAGTACGATTTAATCCTAGTTAGAAACGACGATATGATTGATTACATCGTCGCGCTTCCCTACGCTAAGATGCTCGACGTTCCGATTCTCCCGGTCAACCCAAAGGAGCTAGACCCCGGGACGATCGCCCAGCTTCAGAGCTACGCCCAGTTCGGCTGGAATCACGTGCTCATAATCGGTGATTCCCAGGCAATCAGCGACACCGTCCAGGACGAGCTGCTGAACATGGGCTTCGTCGTTGAGAGAATAGGCGGTGCGGTTAGAACGGAAACGGCGGCAAAGCTGGCGCTGCACTTTTATCCAAATGGATACGACACGGTGGTTCTGGCAAGTTCCAGTGATTACGGCTCAACGCTTGCCGCTGCGAGGTGGGCGATGATATACGGCCTCCCACTCCTGTTAACTCAAGAGGATGCCCTTTCGGACTCCACCCTCAACGCATTGAAGAAGCTCCATCCCGATTTGGTGATACTGATGGGTGCGGGGATGTCAAAGGACATCGAGATCAAGCTTCAGGGGATGGGTTATCAGACCTACTGGTACAAGGAGAATTTGGATATAAAGCTCCCATCTCAGCCCAAGGAGACGAACTGGGTAACGATAGTGGCGGCAGTTTTGCTGTCACTGGCTGTGGCGGTTCCCCTCTCGATTTACTACGCCAAGAAGCGCTGGGCGGCCAACAGGGTGCCCATCGAGGTGCTGACGGAGAAGGAGCGCATAGTCGTCAAGGCCATCCTGGACAGGGGGGGAACCGTTAAGCAGGAGGAGCTGCCGGAGCTGACCGGCTACTCCAGGCCGACGATAAGCAGAATCATCCAGGAGCTTGAGAAGAAGCAGCTGGTCGAGAGGGAGAAGATTGGCAAGACGTTCACGGTCAAGCTCACGAAGGAGATAATAATCAGGGACTAACGGTCGGAAAGCCCTACCGCTCATCACTTTTTTCAGCCCTGGCCGTTCTCCTCATCCCTCGGGATGTTAAAGAACTGAAACCGGGAAATGGCAGAAGAATAGGGAATCACTTCCTGAACAGGTGCCCGTGGGCCCTGTTCACGTGCCTGGTGTAGTCCTTTGAGTTTCTGAAGAGCCTTCCACAGCGCGGGCAGCGGTAGTAGCGGGTGCCGTCGCGGTCGTAGAACACAACAGCCCTCAGCTCCGCCACTGCCACCACCTCCGGCGTTAGATGAGAAAAGCCCTTTTAAAATTTTACGGAGGAATAGGGGAGGAGAACGGAATCAAACCCATATCCTGTTGCCCTTGACCTTTAGGTAGCCGAGCGTTTGAAGCTCCTTGAGGAAGTCCTCTATCGCCTCCTCGTCGAAGTACACGTTGAGCCTCTCGCGCTCCCCCTTAACGACTATCGGCTCCATTTCCAGAAGCGCCTTGATGAGGTCGTTCTTCTTCCGGTGCTTCTCCGCCAGCTCCAGGATGATGTCCGCCAGAACCGAGCGGGCTATGCCCTCGAAGGTGGCCTCCACCAGGCTCTCCTCGGTCGCGTACTCCTCCGCTATCTCAAGCGCCGCCTCGATGAGTTCCCCCTCAACCTCCATTACCTCGACGAAGTACCTCTTTTCCATAGTGTACTCGGTTATCATGCCGGTTTCAAAGCGCTTCTCAAGCTCTTCGAGATACTCCTCAATCTCGTCTATTGGAAAGCGAAGCTCCACCTTGAGGCCATCGAGGACTGGCCTCTTCACCAGCACCAGCTTTCCGTCCTCTTCAACCACCGCGCCGCTCTCCATCAGCGCCGTGAGCACGAGCAGCCTGCCCAGGTCGGATTCGTCGAACAGGCCGTCGAGGGCTTTTTCCTCCCCCACCTCCCACTCGGATACCATCTCCTCGAAGGCGAACTCCAGTTCGTCCAGGCTCTCCTGGAGGGGCCCTATCCCCTCGGCCTTCTCCACGAGTTCGGCGTAGGTGCCCTTCACGACCACGTAGTGGGAAATCTCCGAGGTTACCTCCTCCCGGGTTCTGTTCATAATCCCAGCCCTGCTCAGCTCCCTGGAGAGGGCGTTCATATCTTCCCTGCTTAGAACTTCCAGCCTCAATCCTCTCACCGGAGGGAGAAGGGTGCCATCGGTTATATACCTTCCTCCAGAAATACCGGGACGGTCGGAACCTCAGCCCTCCACGAGGGATGACAGGAGCGCCCTGAGGGGTTTGTTGCCGACGGCCCTCAACGTCTCCCTCACCTCGTCCTCAAGCCCCGGGCGGTAGGCGGCGTAGAGGTACAGGGCGTAGGCCATGACCCTGGGGTCTCCCTCGTTGGTTCTCTCGATGGCGTCCGCCAGAATCGGGTTGTTCAGGAGGTCCTCGGCCAGGCTCTCCATTTTCTTCCGGTCATCTTTCTCAACGGCCTCCCTCAGAGGCCTGTAGAAAAGGGAGAGCACTAGTTTGGCGAGCCTTTCCCTCTCCTCGACCTCCTCCATCGGCGTCTTCGGCTCCTCGCGCCGGCTCAGGTAGTAGTAGGCGAGGGGGAGCACCACCACGACGAGCACAACGATGGCGTAGGGAAGCAGGGGGATGTTGAAGCCGCTGGGGAGTCTGTGGCCAACGGCCATCAGGGCGATGAATCCGAGGAGCACCCAGACCGCCGTGAGGAGGAGGTAGTAGACGGAACCCGCGTCTCCCCGGGGCGTTGTGTATCTAGCTGGAGCGCCGATGTCTTCTAGATAGCGGAGCCTCTCCTCGGCGAGTTCGACCTCGGCCTCAAGGCGCTTTATGCGTTTATCCAGCTCTGCGAGAACCTCCTCGCGTCCCATTACCTCTCCCCCGCGAGGAGGCGGGCTATCTTCTCGCTCACAACGCTCAAAATTGCATCACCCTTTTCGGCCGTCGCGAGGGATGGATCGTCGTTAACACCATCCGGAAACAGCTCCTTTCCGATGTCCTTCCGGATTATCCTCACCCTTGAGGTCCTCCGTTGCCCGCGGGCGTTCTCCATCTTCACGAGTTCGGGCCTTATGGCGAGCATCACGGACGTTTCGTCCTGGCCTGCATGCCCCTGGCTGGAGCATATGCTCAGGATGTCCTCCCTGAAGTCTATCCACCAGTTTATGAGCCAGATTTCGACCTCCGGAAACTCCTCCGCGACCTCTTCCGCCGCCAGAACCAGCGGCGAGTAGTTGCCGCCGTGTCCGTTGAGGAGGACTATCCTCCGAAAGCCCTCGGCGGCGAACTCGCGCATTATCTCACGTACGTAGGCCTTCAGAGCATCTGAATCAACGTTTATCGTTCCTGGATACACGTCGAGAACAAACGTGTGTCCGTACCAGACGGGAGGGGCTATGAGAACCTCCAGTCCCATTTCGCGGAGTCTCTCCTCAACCCGCCTTCCTATCTCCAGCGGAGCAAAGACGTCGGTTCCAAGGGGTAGATGTCTCCCGTGTGCTTCAACGCTCCCGATGGGTAGTATGACCGTGTCAACACGCCCTTTCAGTTCCTCAAATTCTGGCCAGGTGAGTTCCTCAATCCTCATGATAATCCCCGGGGGTAGTGGGGATGAAACCTCATAAGCCTTTTCTATGCGTGCTGGGAGAGGCTGACCTCTTCCCGCCCTAAATGGCGAGGCTTGCAAAAGAAAAATGGTCAGGCCCTTTCGAGGAGTTCCCTGACGTATCTCGGCATCTGGAAGAGCGTCTCGTGCCTCTCCGGGTCGTAGTAGTAGAGGTCGAGTTTCCTTGCCCTCTCCACGTCCACCCTGGTGAAGTCCAGGTCGCCCTTAACGCCGACGAGGAAGCTCCAGGGCGATGCGTAGCCTATCACCGGGAAGCTGAAGTAGTAAACGCGGTCAAAGACTTTCTTCATAGCTCTGTAGGCGTCTATCAGCTCGTTGGTGAAGAGGTAGACGCTCCCGGCCTGGGTGATGTAAAATCCCTTATCGTTCAGCTTATCGTAGGCGTTGCGGTAGAACTCCTCACTGAAGAGAAGCTTCGCCGGGCCGACGGGGTCGGTGGAGTCCACTATGATGACGTCAAAGCGCTCGTCGGTCTCCCTGAGGTACTTCACGCCGTCGCCAACCATTACCTCCGCCCTGGGGTCTTCAAAGGCGCCCTTCGCGACGTTCAGGTATATCTTCGAGACCTCTATCACCGTCTCGTCTATCTCGACCATAGTGGCTTTTTCGACGGTTTCGTGCCTCAGAACCTCCCTGAGGGTTCCGCCGTCGCCGCCGCCTATGATGAGGATTCTCCTCGGATTGGGGTGGGCGAGCATGACTGGGTGAACCAGCGGCTCGTGGTAGCTCTCCTCACCGACCTCGACGAGCTGAACCGTGCCGTCGAGGACGAGGAGTTTGCCGAAGCCTTCCGTCTCGTACAGCTCAAGCCTCTGATACTCCGTCTGGGTTTCGAAGAGCCTGTCGGTCACTTTAAAACCGACGCCGTAACCGCGAGGGTACCACTCTATGAAGGCTCTCTCCTTCTCGTTGAATCCCATAAGCTCTCACCTCTAAAAGCTGAAGAAGGGAAAGGACTTAAAAACCACACCCTCAGTAGGGGAACATCACCACGGCCGCTATGGCCGCCGCGGGCTTGTCCTTGACGGTGATGCTTGCGCTGGCGACCTTGAACTCCGCCAGCTTCCATCCGCGCATTGCGAAGCCTTCCTCGACCATCTTCCTGACCATGTCTTCAGCCTCTCCCTTGGTGCAGTAGCCGGCGTACTCGTAGATGAGGCCGCCCTCGTTGTTCTCGCTGATGCCTATTCCAAGCGCCGCACTGATGGTCATTCCGGGCTCATCGCTCTCGATGTGGGCGTAGACCGTCGGCAGCAGCATTCCAATCGGGACGTCGTGCACCTCATCTATCCACTCGATGTGGGCCGGAATGACGCTGCTCAGCTTGACGAGGTTGACGTTTCCTATGCCGAGCTTGAGGAGAGCGTTATCAAACGCGTTGAGCTTAGTGCCTCCCTCGGCGGAGGCGGCGCCTATAAATGCCCTCTTTGGGGTTGTCCAGCTCATCTCAGCTTCCTCCTTTCTTTTCTCACGAGTTAGACGATTATAGGCTAAATCAACGATTCCTCTACTCGCTAGTCTGGGGTAGACTTAAAAACGTTTCGCTATATTGAAAAGGAACGATTATGGACCATATCGACGTTGGAGGACGCTTTATGCGCCGCGCCTCTCTCTAAGCGGCCTCTTTGGAGGTTTTTAACCGGTAATGGTTGACCGCCCTGCCCAGGGTGGCAGAGGTGAAGATTCCAAGGACGCTGGCAAGGGATGCCATGGCGTACATGTGCTGGCTTAAAACGCCCGAGACAAAGCCTATTTCACCCACGAGCAGGCCGAGGACGCCGAAGCTCGCTATCCCAGCCCCCCTGACGACCGACGTTGGAACGTCCCGGTGCCTGACGATGATGGACGAGAGCGCCAGCCTGACGACGTACACCAGAACGAAGAACTCCACCACCACGAAGGACAGCTCGGTCTCGAAGTTGAGGCCGCGCCATGCGAAGAATATCGGGGCGAAGATGCCGTACGTAACGCCGCTGACTATGGTCGTGAGCCTCTCGTACTGCTTCGTTCCAACCAGGTCGCTGTGCATCATCAAACCTGCCATGAAGCCCCCTATGCTGAAGTGAAGGCCTATCTCATCGCTGATGAAGGCGAGAGACGTTGAGAGCACCATGAAGAGACCAAAAACGGCCTCATCGCTCTTGAGCCTGCGGAGGAAGCGTATTATCATCACCTTGTGCTTTATTCCTATAATGTAATTAATGTACATGAGAACCCCGATGAAGAGCGCGTCCTTCAGTACGCTCTCCAGGACCGGGGTGTAGTCCCCGGGGGTCTCGTGAACCCTGACCATCATGTAAACTATGAACAGACTCATTATCTCGCTTATGACGGCATAGGATAGAGCAACGTGGAGGAAGTCCTCTCCAAAGAAGCGCTTGAGTCTCAGGACTATGGGCGCCGATGCGGTTGAGAGTATCGCGGCCACTATGAGGGCGTCGGAGTTAAGCCGCCAGCCTGTGAAGGGAAGCGCCACCAGCAGCATGACGGTATAGGTGGCTACGTAGAGGGGCAGCGTCTTTTTTCCGGCGTAGTGGAGCTCTTCCGGCGTCACCTCCAGGCCGGCCGAAATCATCAGGAAGAAGAGGCCGAGCTCAGCCATGAGGAGCATCTGATCACGGGGCATGTCAATCAGAACGGCGCTCAGTATCATTCCCGCGGTTATCTCACCCAGGAAGCCGGGATAGCCGAGTCTCTCAAACCCTTCCGCAAGGAGCCTCGCGAATGCGATGATCACGAAGACGTACCCGATGATTTCCATGTTGGCCTCCTACGGCGGGCGGGTTAATAATTCTTCCGCAAAGGCTTTTATTTACCGTGAGAATGTCACCATATGCGGCACTACGAGATAGTTCGTATACGGGAGAACGGCAAGGTTGAACTTCCCAGGGACTACGCCTACGAGCTGGGTATGGTGGAAGGTGCGTATTTCCTCCTGGAGATAGACACCGACCTGAACGAGGTTCACATGGAGCGGATAGCACTGCCCGGGAAGCGGCTGGTGGAAGTGGAGCTCGTCGTCGAGGACAGACCGGGGGTTTTGGCAAAGATAAGCGGCCTCTTTGGGAGGCACGGGGCGAACATACTCTTCAGCGAATCGGAGGAACTCTCCTCCATCGGTCTGGCCGGACTCGTCGCGGTCATAGACGTGAGCGGAATGACCGGAACGCTGGAGGAGCTGAGGGAGGAGCTTGAAGGGCTGGACATTGTCAGGGAGGCCAGGCTAAAGCCGCTGGAGTAGGAGCACCGCCAGCATGAAGGTTACGAAAACCGCCGCCAGCATGTTTACATCCCTTCCAACGTCTTTTGCCTCTCTCCGCACCTCCCTCTCGAAGACGCCCAGCGCCCTCAGGGCAAAGAAGGTGAGCACCGCGGCGGAGATGTAGATGACATCGGCCGGCTTGAGCCCCGCACCGAGGTAGAGACCTGCGAAGAGGGTGGTTAGGGCCAGTGCCAGGGAGGAGAGCTTCCACATCAACCCGATGCCTCCGGTTTCTCCCCGCGAGAGGTGGTAGTTCAGCTTGGTGAACGAAACGAGAGTTCCCACTGTCCCGGCCGGGACAACCCACCTCCAACCATCGGGCAGACCCGAATGTATCAGCCCCTTCGCGTAGGAGCCTATGAGGGGCGAGATTCCTCCTATGGCAAGGCTGAGCATCAGCACAGAGAACGCCATGAGCGGAGCGTTCCTGTAGCCGAACTTCCCCAGTTTCCTTGACTTCTTTCCAAGGCTCCCAACGCTCAGGAACAGGCCGCCCTTGAAGAGGGAATGCCCCATAGCGTAGTAAGCGGCCCCTGTGAAGTTGAAGGTGGCTATTCCAAGGAGCACGTAGCCCATCTGTGAGACGGTGTGGTACGCCAAGAGCCTCTTCGCATCTTTTTGAAGGAGCGCCATTGCTATGCCGAAGAAAATGGACGATGCAGCAACAACCATTGCCCCAGTTTTCAGGCTCTCGCCGACGGGCAGGGCCGAGAATAGGAGTATCATGCCATAAGCGGGGGCTTTTACGACTATTCCGCTCAACAGGGCACTGGCGGGCGTCAGAGCAACGGAGTGAGCATCGGGCAGCCAGCCGTGAAGGGGGAATATGCCGGCCTTCAGGAGGAGGGAGGCGAAGGCTATTCCGAGGGCAACTTTAAGCTCCCTGCTCGGGAGGGCGTTTTCAGCCACGAGCTCGACGTTGAGGTAGCCCGTCTCCATGTATATGAGGCCTATCGCGAAGATGAAAAGGTAGGATGCAAACAGCGAGAGGATAAGGTACTTGAAGGCGGCCCTCTTGGAGCCGGGCTCTTCGGAGAATGCAACCAGGGCAAAGGCCGAAACCGAGGCAATCTCCATGTAGATGTAGAAGTTGAAGAAATCCCTCGCAAGAAACGCCCCCAGCAGACCCGCGTGCATCAAGAGGAATAGGACGAGGGCCTTGGCGGTCTTCTTGTCTCGGAAATTGAAGTAGGAGATGGAACAGAGGGCAACGACTGTGAAGAGTATCAACTCGCCGGCGATGAAAGGGGCGTTGATTTCACCGATTCCAACCTCTATCCCCGCCACCCTGCTCCAGCCGCCCACAACTTCCGTTCCGTTCCCAAGGGGGAGAACCCCTGTCGGAAGAACTGCGCCGAGGATGAATGCGGCTTTTATTAGACCCTTCTTCACACGCAGGGTGTCCAGGATTACGATTACGAAGGCAAACAGGAGCGGGAAGGCTACCATCAGGGGAATCATGGGCCATCCCTCCGCATGCGGATTATTATCGCCAGGGCGAGCGACGTTATGGCAACGTCAACGACAAGGGTTGTGAGCATCAGCGTCGCCGGGAGCGGGTCGACCGGATTCGTCGGCATTATGGGGACGTCCTTTCCCGGGGAGTAGGCTAGGCCGATGAAAAACAGCACCAGGCCAAGGGAAACCACGTTTATGGAAAGCACCAGCTTTATCGGCTCCCTTTTTGCCATCAGGCCGTATATCCCCACGAGCATTATGAGCACTCCCGCCTGCTCCGGACTAATCACTTTCAACCCACCTCAGCAGTATGTAGAATACGAATGTGAAGGCCGCTCCGACCTCAAGGCCGACGATGATGTTGAAGGGCAGTATTATGCCCCCCTCCGTCGGGAGGAAATTGGAGTAGAACGCCCCAAAGGCTATTCCGGCGATTCCCAGCAGGACGAGCATGGCCCCTGCGGAGCTCTCTATCAGGCTCGCCCAGTTGAAATGAAACCTCTTCCGGACCTTTTTGTAGCCGTGCGAGGTTATGAGGAGTATAACCGCGACCGCGAGAATCACCCCTCCCTGAAAGCCACCCCCGGGGCTTAGATGGCCGTAGAGCATGATGTAGGCCGCGTAGGTGACCAGGAACGGGCTTACCATCTTGGTGGTGCTCCTCACGACGGTGCTCATCTTCACTTCTTCTTCCCCCCAAGGAGCAGATAGAAGCCGATGACTGCCGTAAACAGCAGGCTCGCCTCGCCGAGACTGTCGTAGGCTCTCCACCCGGCCAAGATCGCCGATACCAGATTCGGGATTCCAATCTCGCCCCAGTTGGCGACGTAGTAGGCGTAGCTCCCGCCGTACGAGGGTTCATAGCTCAGGTCAAGCAGGAGGGCCCCGAGGGCCAAAGTGAGGATTAGAGCAACCTTCCTCACCTCGTCACCTCCTCTATTGTGAAGAGGAAGACGCCTATCACTATCGCGCCGACGACTATCGCCGAAAGGGCAACGTCCGGGGCCTTGAGCTCGAACAGGGCTAGGACGAAGAGCAGACTGAGGAGCGAGTATTTAACGACCGCACTAACCAGGTTCTTTTCTTCAACGACCCCCACGGCCAACAGTATCATCGCTACGAAGACCACGTCAAGGATTGTCCCAAGCATACATATCCACCACTACCTCTGGTTTCACCCCGTATTTGTAGGCTCCCCTCGCGATGGCATGGCTCACCATTGGGTTTATCATCGCTATCAGGAAGGCCAGCACCAGGAACTTGGCCCTAACAACCACCGGAGCGTCCATTATCAGGATTAAGGCGAGGATTATGCTCATGGCTCCGCCAGTGTCGCACTTCGTTGCGGCGTGGAGGCGGGTGTAAACGTCTGGAAAGCGAAGTATCCCCAGGGCCCCGAAAACCATGGCAGCCTCCCCAAAGAGCAGCAACAGAACCTCAATCATGGCTTCTCCTCTCCATGTATTTGGCGAGTATAAGCCCACCGACGGCGTTCACCATCAGCAGGACTATCGCGAGGTCCACCAGGTAGTACTCGCCCCTGATGACCGAGACGACCGCTATTATGACGACCACCTTCGTCGTTATCGTGTTCAAACCCACTATTCTGTCCGGCAGGGTCGGCCCCCTGGCCACACGGTAGGTTATCAGTATCGCAGTGAAGACGAGCACGTAGAACGCACTCACCAGAAGACCTTCTTGAGCCATTCCTCGATGTCCCCCTTTATCTTTTCCCCAGCCTTCTCGCGGTTGAGGGTTTCCAAATCTATCCAGTGGACGTAGAGGTAGGTCTCGCCGAGCTTCTTTTTCACGTCGAGCGTTAATGTGCCCGGAGTCAGCGTTATTGAGTTGGCGAGTATCGTTACTCCGGTGTCAGAGTGCAGGTCCGTCTTTATCTTGACTATTCCCGGTTTGATGTCCATGAACACCACGTTCTTCGCAACCTTCAGGTTGCTCTCCAGCAGGCGGAAGGCCATTATAACCGCGTACTGCGGGAGGTAGAGGAGAGTGAAGTAAAGAATCTTTTCCACTATATGACCGCTCCTCCGTATGTCCTCCGTGAGCAGGTCGCGCATGAAAGCCGCTATTATCAGCGTAACGACTGCGCCCGGCATCAAATCTCTCGCTCTGAAGCTCCCCGAAACGACCACCCAGAATGCCATCAGGGCGGCCCACGTCAGAATCACCCTCTCCCAGGGAGGAAGCTTTGAGGCTTCAAACTCTTCGTGGAGAACCCTTTCCCTGAGGGCGTCGAGTCGCTCTTTCAAGTAGAAGGGGACGCGGCTCATGTGGGAATCTAAAGCATTGAAGTTAATAACGATTTTGCAAAGAAGAAAAAGGCGCCAGCGTCTGCGCTTCAGTGCAGTTACCGGCAGCACAGGCAGAAGGGCGATCAGACGTGGGCCTCAGACGCTTCCCAGAAATTTCCCCCTCAGGGGGCGGATTTTCACGTCCACGCCGATTCTTCGGCGCCTCTGCGGTGGAGACGTTCCCAGCACTCTGCGTGCCGAATTCCGCCCCATCCACGAACTTTTCGATTCTAACCTCAAACTCCGTGCCGAAGATTATGGGTCCGCGTCCCGGCCCACGCTGAAGTTCAGGAGCGTCGCGCCCCTTCAGCAGCATTGGAGTTTTATGGGGACTCTGCCACTTCCGTTATCGTTCTTCGTTAGGCGACGAAAATTTTCGAGGGTGTTTTATAAGCCTCCCCGCGGAAAGGTTTAAATGCCCGACGGTGATATTGTGGACGGTGATGTTCATGATTGAGGTTGGCGAATACAGGGTCAAGGAAGGCCTCTACTACACGAAGGACCACGAGTGGGTCCAGGTTCTTGAGGACGGAACCGTCCTCGTTGGAATAAGCGACTACGCCCAGAAGGAGCTCGGAGACCTTGCCTACGTTGAGCTTCCCGAGGTCGGGAAGGAGCTCAACAAGGGCGACGTTCTCTGTGAGCTTGAGAGCGTCAAGGCAGTTTCCGAGGTCTACGCTCCCGTCAGCGGCGAGGTGGTGGAGGTCAACGAGGAGCTTGAGGACAGCCCCGAGGTTCTCAACGAGGAGCCCTACGAGCACTGGATCGTCAAGCTCAAGCCGAGCAACCTCGACGAGGAACTCAAGGAGCTCATGGCCGCGGAGGCCTATGCGGAGTACCTTGAGAGCCTTTGAGCGTTCTGTCCTTTTCTATTCCCATGAGTGTTCCGGGAGAACGGGGGATTGAGCTCAGTTTTTGACCATCATCACAGCCGTGGAGACGGCTTCAGATACCCTAGAGGTCTTCATCGCTCGCTTTTTCTACTCTGGAGAAGGTTAAAAGTCTAGCGGCTCGGCCAGTATGCCCATCATCACGGTGCTGCGCAAAGCGCAGTTTCCAAAAGGATAGAAAGCTCCATCAATGAATTTTTCCGCGAAAACCGTAACCTCTGGGAGGAGATTAAACCCGAGCTCAAAAACATAGCCGGTCTCCGGGTTCTTAGCCTCGGGGTAAGCTTTTCCTGGAAAGGGGAGAAAACCGACCTCATAGCGCTCTTCCGTGAGCTGGAAAAGTATGACGTTGTCCTCGCTTTTGACGAGGTTCAGTACCTCCGCGGGCCTGTCGGGAGCGAGTTTGCGGGCCTAATCGCTCACCTCTACGACTACTCGAACCTGAGAATAGTCATGACTGGCTCTGAAGTTGGCCTGCTCCATGACTACCTCGGCGTGGACGATCCCAAGGCGCCCCTCTACGGCAGGTACTTCCACGAGGTTACCCTCTCAAGGTTCACGGGGGAGCAGAGCAGGGACTTCCTGATTCAGGGGTTTGAGCAGGTTGGACTTGCTCCTCCGGAAGACTTAATCGAGACCGCAGTTGAGAGGCTCGGTGGAATAGTGGGATGGCTGGTTCTCTTCGGCAGAAATGCCATGGAAAAAGGGCTCTCCGAGAAGCTAATTGATGATGTTTTTGAGGAGGCGAATGCCCTTGCCATGGATGAATTCGAGAACTTCCTCTCAAAGAGGTCCTCGGCGAGGAAACGCTACCTGGAGATAATGCGCGCAGTTGCGAGCGGAAGGAACACGTGGGAAGAGATAAAGGAGTACCTCGAACGAAAAGAAGGAAAGAGTGTAGCCGACAGCGTGCTGGCGAGGCTTCTGAAGGCGCTCGTCGATTCTTCGTTCCTTGAGAAGGTTAAAGAAGGCAGAAACGTCTATTACCACATTCCCGATCCAATACTGGAGGCGTGCTTCAAAGAAAAATAAAGGAAGTTCACGCGTTTCCGTTTTCCCTCTTACTCGTGAGGTACTCGTGGATGGCCTTAGCGGCTCTCCTTCCGTCGCCCATTGCGAGGATAACCGTTGCCTCTCCCCTTATCGCGTCCCCACCGGCGAAAACTCCGGGAATGCTGGTCATCAGGTTCTTGTCAACGACTATCCTTCCGCGCTCGACCTTCAGGCCGGGAGTGTTGACGATGAGCCTGTTGGGGTGCTTTCCGATGGCTATGACTACCGTCTCGGCCTCTATCGTCACGTACTCGCCGGTTCCGACTATCTTCCTCTTGCCCCTGCTGTCCCTCTCGTCGAGGGCCTTCATCTTCTCGAACTTAACCGCCTTCAGGTTGCCATTGCCGTCACCGATGAACTCCACGGGGTTGACGAAGAACTCGAACTCTATGCCTTCCTCCTTGGCATGCTCAACCTCTTCAACCCTCGCGCTGACGTCCTCCGGGCCGCGGCGGTAGGCTATGGTGACCTCGGCACCGAAGCGCCTCGCGCTCCTCGCGGCGTCCATGGCGGTGTTTCCGGCGCCTATGACGACGACCTTCTTGCCGACCTTGACGGGGGTGTCGTACTCGGGGAACTTGTAAGCCTTCATGAGGTTCACGCGCGTGAGGAACTCGTTGGCGGTATAGATTCCGTTGAGGTTTATTCCGGGGGCGTTGATAAGCCTCGGGGTTCCGGCTCCGGAGCCTATGAAGACCGCATCGTACTCCTCAAGAAGCTCCTCAATGGTCACGGTCTTTCCGACGATGTGGTCGGTGAGTATCTTGACCCCAAGCTTCCTGAGCTTGTCGATCTCGCTCTCGACGATGCTCTTCGGTAGCCTGAACTCGGGGATGCCGTACATGAGCACTCCGCCCGCCTCATGAAGGGCCTCGTAGATGGTAACGTCGTAGCCGAGCTTCGCCAGCTCGCCGGCGGCGGTGAGTCCTGCGGGTCCGGCTCCGATAATAGCAACCTTCTGACCCTTCTTCTCTATTCTCGGGATCATCTCAAAGAGAAGCTCCTCGTCTATGCCCTTCTCGCGCGCGTAGTCCGCCACAAATCTCTCAAGCTTGCCGATGTTTATCTTGTCTCCGACCCTGCCCATGACACAGTTCATCTCGCACTGATCCTCCTGCGGGCAGACCCTCCCGGTGGTAGCTGGCAGAGAGTTGCAGGCCCAGATGACGCTGAGGGCCTCCTTGACGGCCTTGTCGGGGTCGTCGCGGTACTGGACGAGTTTGCTTATGAAGCCAGGAATGTCGATGTGAACCGGACAGCCTTTTATACAGGGTGCGTAGTTGTAGGGACACTGGAGGCAGCGCTCGGCCTCCTTAACGGCAAGCTCGAAGGTGTAGCCAAGGTTGACCTCGGCGAAGCTCTTTATTCTCTCCTCCGCCGGCCTCTCCGGCGTCGGAACGCGCTCCTTGATGATCTTCCTCTTGACGGCCATCACTGCTCACCTCCTTGGAGGGCCTGCTCGAAGAGTTTCATGTACTCCTGCATGGCCCTCTGCTCCATATCCGTGTAGTACCCGCTTCTCGCTATCAGCTCATCCCAGGCGACCTGGTATGCGTCGAACTCCGGCCCGTCTATGCAGGCAAACTTAACCTCGCCGCCGACGGTGACGCGGCAGGCGCCGCACATGCCGGTCCCGTCCACCATTATCGGGTGGAGGTCCGCTTTCATCGGAACCCCGAACTCCCTGACAACGTCGAAGACCGCCTTCTGATCCCCGGTTGGGCCGACCATAAAGACGAGGTCGTAGTGCCCGTTCTCAAGCATCTCGCGAACCTTCTCTGTCAGCCGCCCGGTGACGTTCTTCATGTTCGTTGGGAAGTCTAGGTTCGGGTCTATGGGGACCGTCTCAAGAACGTGCCTGCCGACCGCCTTCTCAAGCTCGTCCTTGAGGATCACCATCGGGTCGAAGGTCACGTGGAGCGTGGTCACGTCGTTCCCAAGCTCCTGCCAGGCCTTTGCTATGGGGTAGACCTCGACTATTCCGGTGTAGGCTCCAATCGCGAGTATCTTCCCGAACCTCTTCATCTCCGCGGGGTTCCCCAGGGGGCCGGCAACGTTGAGTATCTCGCCACCCTCCCTCAGCTCCGCGGCCATTCTCGCCGTCGTTTTTCCCCTAGCGAAGACGATGAGAACTATCCATCCCTCCTCGGGATCCCACATGACGGGAGTGAGGGGAATCCTCTCCCCGTTTTTGAATGCCCTGACGATGACAAACTGTCCGGGTTTGGTTTTCTTGGCAACGTGGGGGGCGTGAATCTTGTACCAGGTGTTTCTCATGGCGATCTCTTTTTTCTCAAGGATTTTATACACGATGAACACCTCCGTGCAGGTGGTCAAATTTGGACATCTAAAGGTTTGCAACCAAAGGTGTTTATAAAGATGTTGCTAACCTTTGGTCCAGCTGGGCGAACAGATTTCGGAATAAACCTTCCTCCACGAGAAATTTTCAAGAAAAGGCCGCATATTCAAAAGGCTGAAAATCAGAGCTTCCGGATAAACGTTAGGTAGCCCGTGTGCGCCAGCATGGTCGTCTTTGGCCTCATGCACTCCCTCTTGACCTCGTGCTCCCTGACGAGAACCTCAACGACCCTCGGTTTGTAGAAGTGCTCCCTGTACTCCTGAAACGCCTGGAAAAAGCGGTGTACCTGGTTGGTGCACGGTGTGTAGGCGACGAAGTAGCCACCCGGTTTCAGAACCTCAACCGCGTGGGGGAGAACGTTCTCCGGCTGGGGCAGGTCGAGGACTATGTGATCCGCGCTTTCCTCGTCTATACCGTCGTAGATGTTCTTGAGCTTTATCGTGACCCTGTCGGCGAAGCCCGCGAGTTCGACGTTCTTCTGGGCTATCCTTGCAAAATCCTCCCTGAGTTCGTAGCTGATGACCCTGCCCTGAGGGCCAACTATGTTCGCGAGAAATATCGTTAAAGCACCGCTTCCAACGCCGGCCTCTATCACTGTGTTCCCAGGGGAAATGCCGGCGTAGGCGATTATTATGCCAGCGTCCTTGGGATGGACGATTTGGGGGCCGCGACGCATCTTCGCTATGATGTCGTTGACGTCCGGCTTCAGTATCCTGAACTCCTCGCCCTTGTGGCTGAGAACGCTTTCCCCGTAGTCCTTCTCCACCAGCTCGCCGAGGTTGATTATACCAAGGTCGGTGTGGAACTCCCCCTTCGAGACCGTCACGAGGTACCTCTTTCCCCTCCTGTCGACCAAAAGAACCCTATCCCCCTCTCGAATCAAAAATCTCACCGCCCTTTTTTATTTTAATTCCATCCTCCGACACGAAGAAAACAGCGGCCGCTATCTCCTCCAAAATGGCCAGCTGTTCGGCCGTCAGTATATCCACGTTGACGAAGTTCAGCGTGGCCCAGTCTTCCATCGGAATCGTGCTGAGGGCCGTCAGTATGTGCTTCAGGGTTTCGTTTCCTCCAAAGTTTATGTAGTTCGCAAGTCCAAAGGTGATCACATGCGTAGGTTTCAGGGGAAGTCTTTCCATCCTCTGGATTGTTGTGTAGTAATTTTTAATGAAATCCTGAACCCTGTACGAAGGAGTCACTTCCTCTATGACCTCCCCGTAGCTTATGCTGCCTGGACCTATCTTTACAATGCGAACATCCTTCAGAAGTTCGAGAATCCGGACGTACTCCTCCCCCTTCATCTTCCGGGCGTAGTTCTTGAAGAGCAGGTTCCCGATTCCGAAGAAATCCCAGATTACGATGCTCCCAACCCTAGCCAGTGCAGGGATGACAAAGCCCCACGCAAATCCATCTATCCTGTATGTGGAGCGGTACTCAATGAGAACTATGTCTCCCCGGTGGATGCGGCCCAAAAGATAACCCTCGAACTCCGAAGGATTCATCCCTCCCACCAAAAGGGTTTTTAACGGCTCCTCTTTTAAACCTTGTTAGGTGGAAGGGATGAAACGGTTTGTGGTGTGGCCCAGCGAACTTGATGCGCGGTTGAGCAGAAGGTACGGCAGGGCAATCGGAAAGGAATTCGCCGTTGACGGTCCGAAAATCCAGGAGATAGCGGATGCCGCGAGGGCACTGGGCATGAAGATAATCGAGATGGACGAGTCGAAGCTCAACCCCCGTTTGGCGGGCCTAGACGAAGAGTACAGGCTCAGGGGAATGCTCCGCATTGAGGGCAAGCACCCCAAGGGGAAGAGTCTCAAAATGATCAGCCAGAAGATCAGGGAAATCCGAAAAACCCAGGCTAAAGCCAAAGGCAAGAAGAAGCACAAATCCAGGAAGAAAAAGAGGTGATCACTCCTCTTCTTCCATCTCCACGACTATGGCGGTAGTAGTGTCTATGACGCCATCGATGTTGTGTATGTCGTGGAGTATCTTCCTGGTGAGCTCACCGAGGTCCTTGGCCTCGATGTGAACTATCGCATCGTAGGGTCCGGTGACGGCGTCCGCCCTCGTAACGCCCGGTATCTGTTTGAGGGCGTCTATAACGCTTTCGACCTTCCCAATCTCCACAGTCAATAAAACGTACGACCTAACCATTTTCCACCACCGCTGAAAGGCTTTACGCCTTTATTTAGCCCTCCATCTCATTTAAGCTTTTCGTAGTTTTTTCGGGTATCCTCAGAAGGTTGCACTATGAGAACGCTGTCTCTAAGTAACCAATAGTGCATCTAGAGGGCCTTTATAGTACTGCTAGTGGTATCGAAAGGTTTATTACTACATTCACCCTATTGTTCATGCCCTTAATGTACAGGGGTGGGTATTAATGAAGGCCAAAGGTTCAATAGCCCTGTTAGTGGTTTTTTTGGTGGTTTTTTCTGTTGCAGCCAGCGGCTGTATAGGTGGAAGTAACGGTGAGACAACCACCATCCCACAGAGCTCCACTGGAAGCCCGACGGGCACCCAGACCACGTCTTCTGAGGCGACTTCCGGCGGCACCACCACGACATCAAGTCAGTCGGCCACCCAGACGCAGACCCCCGCGGAGGTAAAGCCTGGGATACTGGAGATGGATGACGTCTACGTTATCGTCACCGACAAGAGCGTCGTGGTCGTCGGTCCGAAGGGCGCCAGCCCGACCGTTGAGGTTCCGAGCGACAGGAAGGTCATAAAGGTCGAGTACGAGGTTGACACCGCCAATACCCCGGACGTCAAGACCCTCATGGAGAAGGGTCAGGGATTTGGTGCCATCGATCCGGCCTTCTTCCGCGATGAGCACGTCGATGCCCTCGTTGTGGCCGCCAGGCGTCAGACCGACCCGACCATAAGAACCGAGCTCTTCAAGGCCATCTACATGCTCGGAAACAAGCTCGCCCCGGAGGTCATCCTCGGCCAGAACAAGCAGCTCCGTGTTTACTGGGACTGGGTTAAGGGACGCTACTACCACCCGACCCTTGCGGAGCGCTATGACCTCCTCAGCGAGGACCAGAACGCTCCCTCCGTCAAGATTGGTATCAAGGACTACAAGAACGACCCCGAGACCTACACCATAGCCACCATCGGCTGGCCGGAGAGCTTTGACCCGGCCATGACCTACGAGACCTTTGGATGGGAGATCTGGCACGAGGTCGGTGACACCCTCGTCACCTACTGGAAGGAAGAGACCGAGGAGGTCAGCCCGGACCTCGCCGTTGCCTGGGCCCACAACGAGGATGGTACCGAGTGGTACTTCCTCATCCGCGGCGGTGTCCAGGCCTACGACCCGTGGGACGACAAGACCTACCCGATCGACGCCACCGACGTTGCCTTCACCTTCCTCCGCGTTGAGAGGCTCGGCCACAGCGTCAGCTGGATGGTTGACAGCTTTATGGACGTTAACCACTCGGCGGCCATCACGGAGGAGGAGTTCGACCAGTACCTCAAGGAGCACCCACTCATAGCCGAGTTCAACGGCAAGAGCACCGAGGTCAAGAGCCTCGACGAGCTCAAGCAGTTCTTTGGCTACAACGGCGACACCGCTGGAGTCTTCAAGCTCGTTCTCCCGGCTCCGTACGCCCCGGTTCTCGGAATACTCGCCGACCCGTTCCTCAGCGTCGTCCCGATGGAGTATCTCCTCGGCGACAAGTACCAGGAGGCCCTCCAGGCGAGCGATAACGGCCACAACCCGAGCGCTTGGTGGAGCTACCTGAGCGAGGGCAAGGGCGACCCGACCCACCAGCTCATGCACAACAAGCCCGTCGGAACCGGACCGTTCTACATCGCCGACTACCAGAAGGACGCCTACATAGTCCTTGAGTACAACCCGCACTACTGGAACGCCACCGCCAACCCAGGCCACAAGAGGGTCATCTACGTCATCAACAGCGACGCCATGGCCAGGATCAACCTGTTCAAAACCGGCACCGCCGATGTCGTTGTCATACCGCCCGAGAAGATGGACACGGTTAAGGGCCTTGAGCTTCAGGGCTTCAAGTCCGTCGTTAAGACCGACATCCTCCAGCCGATACTGACCTTCCTCGTCTTCAACACCCAGAAGGAGCCCTTCAACGACCCGCTCGTCAGGGAGGCCATGGCCTACGCCGTCCCGTACGACCAGATCTCCCAGGTCGTGTACCAGGGACTCCTCGCCAGGAACTACGGTCCGATACCGAAGCCGTGGCCGGGCTACACCGAGGAAGGCATAACCAAGTACAAGTACAACCTCGCCAAGGCCAAGCAGCTCCTCAACCAGGCGGGTGTTGACCCGACCAAGTACAAGATTGAGCTCATCTACAACGAGGGCAACAGCGCCCGTGAGAAGATTATGACCCTCCTCCAGAACGTCTGGAGCCAGCTCGGCTTCCAGGTCACCATCAACAGCTACAACTGGCCGACCTACCTTGACAAGACTGAGCACGGCGAGTACGACGTTTACATCGTCGGATGGGTCCCGGACTACCTCGACTCCGACAACTGGGTCGGCCCGTTCCTCTACGGCGCCACCGAGTTCACGAGCGTCGAGGTAAGTGTCAGCTGATTCTAATCTTTCTTTTTTTCTGTTCGTGGTTTTTGGCGGAGATTTAGAATGATAAAGTCAACGGCACAGGGGGGAATCGGATTGGCGAACCTGAAGAAGTTCCTAATAAGAAGGCTCCTCACGTTTATCCCCACCCTCATTGGAGTTACCCTCATAGTCTTTCTGATCGCCTACGTTATCCCTGCGGACGTTGCCAGGGCATGGGCTGGCGGTGAGAAGGCGAGTCAGGCGTACATGGAGCAGATAAAGAAGGAGTACCACCTCGATGAGCCCTGGTACGACCAGTACTGGTTCCTCGTGAGCGGACTGGCGCGGAACAGCATAATCGACCCGAGGACGTCCAACTACGTCCTTGACGATATACGGGATCGTTTCCCCGTGACGTTTGAGTTGGCATTGGTGGCGTTCTTCTTCATCCTGATAATAGGTATTCCCCTTGGCATAATCTCGGCCCTTAAGAGAAACACGTGGATAGACACCGTCATCAGGTTCTTCGCCCTCACCGGCGTTTCAATGCCGGTCTTCTGGCTGGGCTACCTTCTCATATACGTGTTCTTCGTCGAGGTTCACTGGATAACCCTCGCCGGCTTCCCGGCCCCGCCCGAGCACCAGATAACTCACATTCCAATGATAGACGCCCTCATCACCGGGGACTTCTCGACCTTCAGCCAGCACCTCCACAGGCTCTGGCTCCCCGGCTTCACGCTGGGATTCATGGGTGCCGGCGTTCTCGCCAGGTTCGTCAGGAACAGCTTCCTTGAGGCCATAGGCAGCGACTACGTTGGGTTCCTCAAGGCCAAGGGCGTTCCCAAGAGGGGAATCTACCGCCACGCCCTCAAGAACGCCATGGTTCCGATAGTCACCGTCCTCGGCCTTCAGTTCGGAGGACTGCTCGGCGGAACCCCTATCACCGAGACGGTGTTCGGCCTCCCGGGAATGGGTTCCTACGTTATCGACTCGATCAGGAACCTCGACTTCCCCGCGGTCGTGGCCATAACCATGATCTTCGCCCTGATATTCCTCATAACGAACCTCGTCGTGGACATACTCTACGCCCTGATAGACCCGAGGGTGAGGTACTGACGCCGGGGGTGATAAAATGGGCAGGGAAGAGTACAAATCAAACATTCTTGACAAGCTCTCCGATAAGCTCGTCGAGGGATTTGGAAGCTTCATAAGTCTGTTCAAGAAGGACTGGAAGAAGAAAAACCGCTCCAAGATGGAAGAATGGAAGCTCATGCTCTACGCCCTCAACCGCTCCCCGCCGGGCCTCATAGGACTGGCGCTCGTGCTGATGTTTGTGCTCCTCGGCATATTCGGCCCCAGCCTCGCCACGTGGAACTACCGGTTCTTCCCGACCAACTACAACATGAGCACCTACCTCGCCCCGCCCGGCTCGACGTACTTCCTGAACGTTACCGAGCTTAGGGGGGACAACATCATCCAGTACACCACGAACATCCACTACACGCTGGGTGCGGACAACTTCGGTAGGGACCTCGTCAGCCTCATCCTCTACGGGGCCAGGGTCTCCCTGGTGATATCGATAGTCGTCATAGTCCTCGGCGTGCCCCTGGGCATCATCCTGGGTCTCATCGCCGGGTACTACGGCGGCAAGGTTGACGAGCTCGTCATGCGCATCACCGATGTGTTCCTGGCCTTCCCGGCGCTCATCCTCGCCATGGCCTTCTCCGCCGTGCTCCCGCAGAGGCTTCAGAACTTCATCTCCACCCATGAGTCCGTCCAGAGCTTCGTGCTGTGGCTCTTCGCGCTTGAACCCCAGGACGCCGGCAACCTCGGAAAGCTCCTCGCCGTCATACTCGCCATGATCATAGTCTGGTGGCCTGCCTACGCCAGAATAACACGCGGTTCGACCCTCACCGAGAGGGAGAGCCTCTACGTTGAAGCCGCCCGCGCCATAGGACTCAGCTCCAGAACGATAATGTTCAAGCACATCCTGCCCAACATCATCGGGCCGATACTCGTCTACATCACCCTCGACTTCGGTGGCGTCATCCTGATGGAGGCCGGCCTGAGCTTCCTCGGTCTTGGTGCAACGCCGCCGATAGCGGACTGGGGCAGGATAGTCTACGACGGCTCCCAGTACTTCCCGGAGCACTGGTGGCTCGTTACGTTCTCGGGCTTCATGATCATGCTCGTGGCCCTCGGATGGAACCTCCTCGGTGACACGATGAGGGACATCCTCGACCCGAAGACGAGGAGGAGCATAGAGTTCAAGGTTAAGAAGGCCAAGAAGGAGGGTGAGAGCAATGCCTGAGCCGATCCTTGAGGTCCGCGACCTGACCGTCCACTTTTACACCTACGCTGGAATAGTCAAGGCCATCGAAAGGGTCTCCTTCGACGTTTACCGCGGCGAGACCTTCGCGCTCGTCGGTGAAACCGGCTGTGGAAAGAGCGTTACCTCGCGCGCCCTCACCCAGCTCATCGAGAGCCCCGGAAAGATTGTGGAGGGCAGCGTGATTTACCACAGAGAGGATGGTTCGACCGTCGATCTTCTCAAGCTGAGCTCCGAGGAAATAAGGGACATAAGGGGCAAGGAGATAGCCTACATCTTCCAGGACCCCCATGCGTCGCTCGACCCGCTCTACACGGTGGGGTACCAGATAGCCGAGGGAATGGTGGTTCACAACACGGTCAAGGACTGGAAAGAGGGCTTTAAGAAGGCCGTCGATATTCTCCGCCGCGTCCTCATCCCCGACCCGGAGAACAGGGTAAAGAACTACCCCCACGAGATGAGCGGAGGAATGAAACAGCGTGTCGTCATCGGAACGGGCGTCGCCAACAACCCCAAGATACTCATCGCCGACGAGCCAACGACCGCCCTCGACGTCACGGTTCAGGCCCAGATACTAGAGCTGATGAACAAGCTCAAGCGCGAGTACAACACCACCGTGATACTCATCACCCACAACATGGGTGTCGTCGCGGAAATGGCCGACCGCGTTGCCGTCATGTACGCGGGTAAAATAGTCGAGATTGGCTCCGTTGACCAGATATTCAAGAACCCGCTCCACCCGTACACGCAGGGTCTCCTCAGGGCAGTTCCCAACCCGCTGGCGAAGATAGAGCGGCTCGATACCATCCCGGGAACGGTTCCCAACCTGATAGAGCCGCCAGGGGGATGCCGCTTCCACCCGAGGTGCCCGAGGGTCATGGGCGTCTGCAAGGATAAGGTCCCCGAGCTGAAGGAGATAGAGCCCGGTCACTTCGTGGCGTGCCACCTTTACTGAGGTGATACCATGAGCGAGCCGATACTCGAAGTTAAAAACCTCAAGAAGTATTTCCCCATCAGGGGCCTTTTCAGAACCGAGGGCTACGTTAAGGCCGTTGACGACGTCAGCTTCAGGATAAACCGGGGTGAAACCTTCGGTCTCGTCGGAGAGAGCGGCTGTGGAAAAACAACCACCGGAAGGACCATCCTCCGCCTCATCGAACCCACAAGCGGTCAAATCATCTTCCAGGGCAAGGACGTCACGAAGCTCAAGGGCGAGGAAATGAAGTGGTTCAGGCGGAAGGCCCAGATCATGTTCCAGGACCCCTACTCCTCACTCAACCCCAGGCAGACGGTCTTCGAGGTCATCATGGAACCAGTCCGCTTCCACAAGATACCCGTTGACGACCCCGAGGAGTTCGTGATAAGGCTCTTGGAGAGCGTCGGCCTCAACGAGATGCACCTCTACCGCTATCCCCACGAGTTCAGCGGCGGCCAGAGGCAGAGAATAGCCCTCGCCAGACTGCTGGCCCTCAGGCCGGAGTTCATAGTCCTCGACGAGCCCACCTCGGCCCTCGACGTTTCGGTTCAGGCCAACATCCTCAACACCCTCAAGGACCTCCAGAGGGAGTTCGGCTTCACGTACCTGTTCATCAGCCACGACCTCGGTGTCGTTAAGTACATGAGCCACAGGATGGGCGTTATGTATCTCGGAAAGCTCGTTGAGGTCGGGCCGGCGGAAGAGATCTTCGAAAACCCCCTCCACCCGTACACCAAGTTCCTGCTGTCTGCCATACCCGTTCCCGACCCGGAGCTGTCGAGGGAGCTCAAGGCAAAGCGCATGAAGGTAGAAGGAGAGCCGCCGAGCCCGATAAACCCGCCCCAGGGATGCCGCTTCCACCCGAGATGTCCGTTTGCCAAGGCGGGACTCTGCGACAAAAAAGAGCCCCCGCTGGTGGAGGTCGAGAACGGCCACTACGTCGCCTGCTGGCTCTACGGAAAGGCATGATTTTTCTATTCCCTATTTTCCCTTCCCAGCCACTGGAGTGCCATTCCTGCGTTGGAGTCTATTTTGAGCAGTTCCCTGTAAACGGGGTCGCTGACTTCCCGGCCGTCCACTTCGAATTCGAGGACTGCATAGCCCCCGGGTTTCACCACGGTTTCCCCCAGCTCCGCGGGACTCTTTATCCCGAGGACCTTCCTCATTATCGCCAGGGCCAGCAGGGCCTCCCGGTTCTTCTTGGCCAGCTCCTCGTCCCTGTCCACGTGCCGCTGATGCCCGGTGGGTATCCCTATGAGCCGCCAGATGCTCCAGCGCCTCATGTGGTGTGCCCTCTCGTTGAACCTCTCGCCGCTGAGGTCGTAGAGGGTCACGAAGAGTGAGGTGAGGTACCCCACGACGGACTCACACTCCAAGAGTGCTCCCCTCGGCTTTTCCTCGGCAATTATCAGGTCTTTGGCCTTTCTTATCAGCGTTGCACGCCTCTCGGGTTTCTCCACCCTCAGCGAAAAGTACGCGTCCACACCGTACATCCCTGTCCTTGTCTCGAAGAGCACGTAGGGAACCCTCAGCCTCATACCTCTCCCCCCGTTGAGTACGTGGGATAAGCATATAAAACCGCCGGAGGAATAATCCCGGAGCTGGGGGCTATGAGGATTGGGGAACTACCGATCGACGAGCGGATTAAGAGGGTCATCATCGAGAGGGGCATAGAGGAGCTTTATCCGCCGCAGGCTGAAGCTCTGAAGAGCGGCGTCCTGGAGGGAAAAAACCTCATACTCGCCATCCCAACCGCGAGCGGAAAGACCCTGGTGAGCGAGATAGTCATGGCCAACAGGCTCCTCCGCGAGGGTGGAAAGGCGGTCTACCTGGTTCCGCTCAAAGCCCTTGCCGAAGAGAAGTACCGGGAGTTCAAGGCATGGGAAGTTCTCGGCCTCCGCGTTGCGGCAACCACCGGCGATTACGATTCAACCGATGAGTGGCTCGGGAGGTACGACATAATCGTCGCCACCGCCGAGAAGTTCGACTCCCTTTTGAGGCACGGCGCGAGATGGATTAACGACGTGAAACTCGTCGTGGCGGACGAGGTTCACCTCATAGGCTCCTACGACAGAGGAGCGACGCTGGAGATGATACTCAGCCACATGCTCGACAGGGCCCAGATTCTGGCCCTGAGCGCCACGGTCGGAAACGCCGGGGAGCTGGCGGAGTGGCTCAACGCGGAGCTCGTTGTGAGCGACTGGCGGCCGGTCGAGCTGAGGAAGGGCGTTTTTCACCTTGGGGAGCTTGTATGGGAGGACGGAAAGAGGGAGCGCTATCCGGAGAACTGGGAGAGTCTGGCGATTGACGCGGTCAAGAGGGGCAAGCAGGCGCTGGTGTTCGTCAACACCCGCCGCTCTGCTGAGAAGGAGGCCCTCTCGCTGTCCTCCAAGGTATCACGTCTTCTCACGAAGCCCGAAAAACGGAGGCTCGAAGAGCTTGCAGACTCGATAGAGGACAACCCCACAACCGAGAAGCTTAAGAGGGCACTGCGGGGCGGCGTCGCCTTCCACCACGCGGGCCTGGGCAGGGCAGAGAGGACTATGATAGAGGATGCCTTCCGCGAGGGTTTGATTAAGGTAATAACCGCCACCCCGACTCTCAGCGCCGGAATAAACCTCCCCGCGTTCCGCGTCATCATACGGGACACCAAGCGCTACGCCGGCTTCGGCTGGACGGACATCCCCGTTCTCGAAATACAGCAGATGATGGGCAGAGCAGGGAGGCCGAAGTACGATAGGGTTGGGGAGGCCATAGTGGTCGCCAGAACGGAAGACCCGAAGAAGCTGATGGAGAAGTACATCCACGGAAAGCCTGAAAAGCTGTTCTCGATGCTCGCCAACGAGCAGGCCTTCAGGAGCCAGGTTCTGGCTTTGATAACGAACTTCGGCGTGTCGAACTTCAGAGAGCTGATAGGCTTCCTTGAGAAGACCTTCTACTTCCACCAGCGGGATGACACCAGCTCGATAGAGTACAAGGCGAAGGACATAGTCTACTTCCTCATCGAAAACGAATTCGTGGACATGGACACGGACGACCGCTTCATAGCCCTCCCCTTCGGAAAGCGCACCGCCCAGCTCTACATCGACCCGCTGACGGCGAAGAGGTTCAAGGACGCCTTTCCAGCAATTGGGAGGAACCCCAATCCCTTCGGAATCTTCCAGCTGATAGCCTCGACGCCGGACATGGCCACTCTGAACGCCCGGAGGCGGGAGATGGAGGACTACCTCGACCTGGCATACGAGATGGAGGACAAGCTTTACACGAACATCCCGTACTACGAGGACTCGCGCTTCCAGGGCTTTTTAGGACAGATAAAAACGGCAAAGGTGCTTCTCGACTGGATAAACGAGGTTCCGGAGACGAGGATATACGAGACCTACAACATGGACCCCGGAGACCTCTACAGAATTCTGGAGCTCGCGGACTGGCTCATGTACTCCCTCATCGAGCTGTACAGGCTCTTCGAGCCGGAAGAAGACGTGCTGAACTACCTGAGAGACCTGCACCTCAGGCTGAGGCATGGAGTCAGAGAGGAACTTCTTGAGCTGGTCAGGCTCCCCAACATCGGAAGGAAGAGGGCGAGGGCGCTCTACAACGCCGGCTTCAGGAGCCAGGAGGACATAATGCGCGCCAAGGTGAGGGACCTCCTGGAGGTCGAGGGCATCGGAATGAAAGTGGTTGAAGGTTTGTTTCGTCACTTCGGCGTGGAGATGCCGAAGGGTGCTAAAAAAGACTCCAAAAAGGTGGAAAAAGCGCGAAAGGGAACCCTCGATGCTTTCCTGAAGTAGGGCCAATCTTTTTAAATCTCCCTATTTTACTCGGGCGTGGGCACTATGATAATCATCGTGACTGGAATGCCCGGTTCGGGAAAGAGCAGAATCGTCAAGGAGTTCGAGAGGAGAGGCTTTCCGAGCATTTCTATGGGAGACGTCGTGAGGGAGGAGACGGTAAAGCGCGGTCTGGAGCTGACCAAGGAGAACGTTGCCAAGGTGAGCATCCGCCTGAGGCAGGAGCTGGGTCAGAACGCCGTTGCGAAGCTGACGGTCGAGAAGGTGAGGCGCCTCCTTGAGGACAGCAGGGTCGTCGTTATAGACGGCGTCCGCTCCCTCGACGAGGTTGGAACCTTCAGGAGCGCTTTTCCGACGGAGGAAATAATAATACTCGCCGTTCACACGCCACCGCACATGCGCTTCGACAGACTCAAAGCCCGCGGAAGGCACGACGACCCGAGGACGTGGGAGGACTTTGAGGAGCGCGACTGGAAGGAGCTGAAGTTCGGCATAGGAAACGTCATAGCAATGGCGGACCACATGGTAGTGAACGATGGGACGAAGGACGAGTACGATAAAAGGGTAAAGGAGCTGGTCGACAGGATTCTAACCCAGCATTGAGTCGAGGAACAGCATCACGTAGAAGCCCAGGAAGAATCCCAGGGTTATCAGCGTGTCGCTATTTTCTCCCCTGTATATCTCGGGTATCATCTCCTTCACGGTCACGTAGAGCATCGCCCCGCCGGCCAGGCCGAGGCCGTACGGCAGGAGCCAGGCAAAGAGTGTGAAGAAATACGCCCCGAGGAGCACCATGGCCATCTCCGCGAAGCCGCTCAGCACGCCCATTGCTATCGGCCCGAGGCGCTTCTTCTGTATCGTCGCGAGGGGCAGCGAGACGACGGTCCCCTCCGGGAAGTCCTGGATTCCTATGGCTATGGTGGTTACCAGACCGACCTCAAGGTTGTAGACGAGGGACGTTCCAACAGCGAGGCCCTCCGGCAGGTTGTGGATTATCACCGCTATGACTAGAAGCCAGACCTTTCTCAGTTTGTCCTTCATGGATTTGGGGCCCTCGTAGCCCTTGACGAGGTGCTCGTGGGGGAGGAAGCGGTCTATGGCGTAGATGAGCAGCACCCCGAGGGCTATTCCTATTCCAGCGGGGGCAAAGGAGCCGGTGCTCTCTATCGCCGGCAGGATGAGGCTCGTGAAGGCCGCCACTATCATCACGCCGGCGGCGAAGCTGAGGGCGAAATCAACGCCGCCCTCGGGGAGGCTTTTGGCGAATATCGCCACCATGGCACCGAGGGAAGTCATGAGTGCGACGAAAAGCCCGGCATAGAAGGCAACCCACATGATTTCGCCGTTCGAGATGCTCAGTATCCACTCAGCGAGATTGGCCACGAAGTTCTCTAACACTATTAGGCCACCCTAACTATTTGGGCGGTTGGGTTTATAAGCCTTCCCGCGAGGTTCTTCTGGGTGAGAAGATGGAGCTCTTTGAGGAAGTTGAGGTCGAGGCTTACGTTTATCCGACTGAGGACATCGAGAAGGTCAAGAGGGCCATGCTGAACCTGGTTCATGACCTGGAGTTCGAGGCGTTCGATAGGGGCGATTACATCATCCTGACCGGCAAAACGAAGAGCAGAAAGGCCCTGAGCAGGCTCTACGAGCTCTTCCGGGGACAGGCCATACTCGACACCGCGCGCTCGTTCCTTGAGGAGGGCTATTTTGGAGAAGAGATAATCATCAGGGTCAACAAGCAGGCAGCTTATGCGGGCGTCGTCAACTTCAACGAGGAGTCGCCGCTGGGCCCGATAACGATAATCATCAGAACCAAAGACCCCGGAAAAT
Source organism: Thermococcus sp. 21S7 (assembly GCF_012027615.1). Lineage (NCBI taxonomy): Archaea > Methanobacteriati > Methanobacteriota > Thermococci > Thermococcales > Thermococcaceae > Thermococcus > Thermococcus sp. 21S7. The sequence goes on along the minus strand of NZ_SNUT01000001.1, from coordinate 195,814 downwards.
TAATGAAGTGGCTCGCGCCGAGGACCAAGGACGGGGTGCCGATAGAATAAAAAAGAAAGCTCATTCGGCGGCTTTCTTCTTCCTCCTGCCCCAGCTTATCTGGGCCGTCAGGATTCTCTCGGAGGAGAACAGCCTCGCCGTTGCGTAGAGTATGGCCACCGCTATGATTCCCAGGTAGAGGGCACTGGCCGCTATTGCTCCGTAGTTCTCCACCAGCACGTATCTGTAGTCAAGTATCGGATGGGTGAAGGGTATTGCTTTGAGGACGTACTGAAAGACCACCGGAAGGTCCCCTATGTCGGTGTACATGAGTATGAACGCAGGGAACGCCAGGGGCAGGATTACCGCGCTGACCAGCGTTGTTGCGCTCTGGACGTCTTCGGCGAAGGTTGCCACTATCATCGCCAGGCTGAGGGAGATTATTATCGTCAGGAACACCACTAGGGCGAATAGGGCGGCGCCCGTGGGTGTTATCACGAGGCCGAGGTCTCCAAGGCTGACCCCCAGGTCTCCCCCCATGAAGGAGCCCATGTACTGCCGCATACCTATCATGTACGCCACCGCCGCGACCAGACCCATCATGGCGGTTCCGAATATCTTGGCCCCGACTATGTGGGTCCTGGGAACCGGCAGTGTAAGCAGCGTTTCCAGCGTTTTGTTTTCCTTTTCACTCGCTATTGCTCCAGCGGCCATCTGTGAGGTTATCATGACCATTAGGAAGATTATCAGGGGTATCGTGAATGCCTGGGACGCTATCACTCCCGAGACGACCCCCGGAGGGACATCGACCACCCTGTCGTTTATGTAAGACCTGCTCTCCACGGTTATTGGATGCAGGACTGCGTCCGGATTTTCGGCGCCCAGTGCGGCCACCTTAAGGCGAGCTATCTCCTCGCTCAGTATCCCTATGACTGCGCTTATCCTGCCCTCACTGACGCTCTCTTTCATTCCCGTTCCCACGCTCAGAAAGATGCCGTATATCTCAACCGTGGCGGTTTCGTTCGCCGTCAGCTTGGCGGAGAAATCCCTGGGAATAACCACCAGGACGTTCTGTTTATTCTCCACCGCCCATTGAAGCGCTCCTTCGAGCGTCGTGGCGTTTACTAGGGTTACGCTGGTGTTGGGAGCAGTCTTGAGCGCATCCACGAGAGCTTTTCCGTAACGTCCCTCGTCAAAGTTCACTATCGTCACGTGCGTCGTCCCTGTTGCCTGCTCCATTCCCACCTGTATGAACTTCCCCATCATGGGGTAGATTATAAGGGGGACTATTATGAGGCCGAAGAGCAACTTTCTGTCCCTGAAGAGGTTCTTAAGCTCCTTCTTGGCCATCACCCAGAAGTCGCTCATGCTCCCTCACCCCCGATCGGCTCGTTCGCCCGCGCCCCCACCGCGGTCATGAAGACCTCCTCAAGGTTCTCTGCCCCGTACTTCTCCTTCAGCTCCCCGGGAGTTCCCAGCTCAACTATCCTTCCCCCCGCTATCATTGCCACCCTGTCGCAGAGAAACTCTACCTCAAGCATGTTGTGGCTTGAGAGCAGGAAGGTGACCCCCTCGCTCCTTGCAAAGCGCCTAATCGTCTGTCGTATCTCGTACGCGTTAACTATGTCCAGCCCGCTTGCCGGCTCGTCCAGTATCGCCAGCTTCGGCTTCACCATGAGCGCCCTCGCTATGAGGAGCTTCCTCGTCATTCCTTTGGAGTACGTCGACACCTTGTCGTGCAGCCTCTTCCCGAGTCCGCTGAGCTCAACCCCCAGTTCGAGCATCTCTTCCGCCCTCTCGTCGTCTTTGGAGTAGAGCCGAGCCATGAACTGGAGGTATTCGTAGCCGGTGAGGTTCTTGTAGGCGCCTGCCTCCTCCGGCAGGTAGCTGATGATCTCCCTGACCCTGTCGGCTTCCTTCACCACGTCGTGGCCGTCTATCTTCGCGCTTCCCCCGGTTGGCTTGAGCAGGGTTGAGAGTATCTTGAGTGTGGTACTCTTTCCGGCGCCGTTGGGCCCTATGAGCCCGAATATTTCGCCCTCGCTGATGGAGAAGCTTATTCCCTTGAGGGCCTTCACCTTTCCGTAGTCCTTCTCCAGGTTCAGAACCTCAACCATGGGCATTGCGCCTCACCCCCAGCTTGTACACGAGCAGTCCAATGGTGGCAAGCACCACACCAAATGCAAAGAGCTCTTTTATCCCTGCGTAACCGCCGATTATGGCATGCCGATGCCCGTTGTCACCCCGAGCCATCCGTTCAGTTCGTGCCCGTTCTTGAACCGGTGCCCGAGTCCGATGAGGAGGGCGCCGGCCATTATGAGGCCGAACTCGATGAGGAGCAGCGGCGTGTTTATTCCCCTGCAGACCTCTCCGCTGGGGAGCTTCATGCAGGCGAGCCTTTCAACGGGCGGTCTGAGCATCCCCAGTGCCACCCCCAGGAAGTAGACCAGTCCCCCGGCGGTCTTCTTAACGTTCATTTCCCTCACCCCCGTATATGAACACGTCCTCGATTTTAACGCCGAAAAAGCGGGCTATCCTGAACGCCAGCCTCAAGGAGGGGTCATATCTCCCCTTCTCGATGGCTATTATCGTCTGTCTCGTAACCCCGAGGGTTTTCGCCAGCTCCTCCTGCGTCAGTCCCATTGCCTCTCTCAGCTCACGCAGGCGGTTCTTCACTCACATCACCCGTTCGTAGTGGTACTGCGAGACCACGAGGGCAACCACACCAAGCGCGAGCGGAATCAGCAACTTTGTGGCGGTTTCCGTGTTTCCGTTTGAGTATTCCCACAGGTATTCGGCAAAGAGGACTATGCTGACTACAGCGAATGCGTTCCTCGTGCTTTTGACGCTTATCAGCTCGGTTCTCTCGTCTTCTATCCGTCCCACCCTGGAGTTGTAGTACCTGTTCAGGGCGTAGACCAGGAGAACGCTCAGGAGGAATATCCCCACGGCTAGGGATGCCCTTCCCGACTTGGTTGAGTATGCAAGGCCGATGACTATCATGGCGATTAATCCGGCGAGCAGGCCTTCGTAGCTGGACTTCACTCACATCACCCTCGCGTAGTGATGCTTAAGGTACAGCTTGAGGATTGAGGTCAGAACCATCAGACCAAGGGCCAGGTAGTATGCACTTCTTAGAGCAGAGTCCTTTTCGGAGAGAACAGAAAGCACCACAACCGCAAATGCTAGAGCCAGTACCAGCACCTGGAGGGTTCTCCGTGAGGCCATCTCCTCGATGCGGAGCGTTCTCTCGTCACTTATAACCTCTCCGCGTTTTTTGAGCCAGTCAGCGTAGAGGAACGAAACCGCGATTGCCGCCGCCAGGACGCCAAAAGCCAGTGCAATGCTTCCAATCCCCAGCGCCACGACCAGTAACGCGGTCGTGGTTGCCGGAATCGCGTAGCCCAGGATTCTCCATCTCTCCATGCTCTCACCATGTAAAGTTCCCTTTACGTAAAGCTTCCTTTACGTCCTTATAAGCCTTTCCCCTCAAAGTTTTTAAAGCGCCGGGGAGAAGTTCAATCCGCGCGGGGGTTGCCGAGCCTGGCCAAAGGCGCGGGATTTAGGGTCCCGTCCCGTAGGGGTTCGCGGGTTCAAATCCCGTCCCCCGCACCACAGAAACTTTTGCCAAGCAAAAGTTTCATCAAAAGTTGGTAGCTCCTTTTGAAAGGCTAAATTTCGAGTGATTTTCTTCGTTACTGGCCAAGTTTAATTGTGAGAACTTTTCAATTGCTCCCCTGGTGAGGGTTTAACCTTTAAATCGACGCCCGGAGGGCGTCAATGGAGAGCAAACCATGTTCAATGGTTTCTTCGAAGTGTTCTCGCTTGAAAATGGGCACTTGGGGAATAAAATCGGTTACAGGAGCGTTCTCTGTGATGAGCTACAAACTTTTGGTCAAGCTTTTTTCTAAAAGCTTCCTGTACTCTCAAACCCACCGAAGTGATACTTCTCCACGTTAGGAAACTTTGCGCGGGCAAAGTTTCTTTGGTGAAGCTTTTCTCAAAAACTTCCTGTCCTCTCAAACACCCGATATGGGACTTTGCCCCGGAGGGATGAGTGCTGTACCTACATATGTACCTACACAACCACCTACACTACTAAAAACAAAAAAGGCCTTTATATTGGACCAACGTAATTTCCAACGCAAAGAACCCCCAGGGGGTGCGTGGTAGATGAAGGTCAGGACCAGGAGAGGTGCTGTAGGTATAGGCACCCTGATTGTGTTTATAGCCATGGTTCTAGTGGCGGCGGTTGCCGCGGCAGTGCTTATCAACACGAGCGGCTACCTGCAGCAGAAGGCTTCCAGCACGGGCAGGGAGAGCACTGAGCAGGTCGCTAGCGGAATACAGGTCATGCAGGTTGTTGGATACTACAATGATAGTGTCACACCCAAGGGAATAACCAAGCTTGCCATTTACGTTACTCCGAACGCTGGCAGCGCCGGAATAGACCTCAGCAACACCAAGATAATCCTCAGCAACGGAAGTGCCCAGGCAGTTCTTAAGTACAACTCCAGCCTCAACCTCTACGACAACGGTAACAACAGCATATTCACCGCCAGCGCGTGGCCGAACAGCACTTACAAGACCAACTTCGGTATCATAGTCATCCAGGACTACGACGGCAGTGTTCAGAAGACCTCCCCGACCATGAACTCGGGAGACATAGTCGTCCTCACCGTTGATGTTAAGGACCTCTTCAGCAATGCAATACCCGTCAGGACCCACATCACCGGACAGGTCGTTCCGGAGTTTGGTGCTCCGGGTGTCATCGACTTCACCACGCCAAGCACCTACACGACCGCCATAGTGAACCTGCAGTGAGGGAGGTGGTGTGAATGAGGCTCGTTAAGAAGAGGGGTGCCGTTGGTATCGGTACCCTTATAGTCTTCATAGCCATGGTGCTCGTTGCCGCCGTTGCCGCGGCAGTGCTTATCAACACGAGCGGCTACCTGCAGCAGAAGGCTTCCAGCACTGGTAGGGCCAGCACCGAGCAGGTCGCCAGCGGAATACAGGTCATGAGGGTTACCGGACACGTCAGTGGAGATTACATTGACAAGCTTGCCATTTACGTTACTCCGAACGCTGGCAGCGCCGGAATAGACCTCAACAACACCAAGATCCTCATCGCCAACAACGAGACCCAGGTCTACCTCAAGTACAAGGAGAGCCAGGACGGTACCAACACGTCGAATGTGTTCTCCACCAGCTTCTGGACCAACGCCGACAGTGACTACTATGTGGCGCTCGTGATACAGGACTACGATAAGTCCGCCATCGACGGTACCACCCTCAACAAGGGTGACATAGCCGCCCTGCTCGTTGACGTTAAGCAGGCCCTCTACAATAACAACAACGGTATCCCAGTGAGAACCCACATTACCGGAAAGGTTATTCCGGAGTTCGGTGCTCCGGGTGTCATCGACTTCACCACGCCAAGCACCTACACCACGGACATCGTCGACCTCCAGTGACTCCTTCTGGGCCCTTTCCCTTTTCGTTCTTTGAAGATTTTTAGGGGGTGATAGCCAATGCGGAGGAAGGGTGCAATAGGCATCGGCACGCTCATCGTCTTCATAGCCATGGTACTTGTAGCTGCAGTGGCGGCCGGAGTCATCATCGGTACCGCCGGCTACCTTGAGCAGAAGGCTCAGGCGGCTGGCAGGCAGACGACTCAGGAGGTAGCGAGCGGAATAAAAGTCATTAACATCTACGGATATACGAACGCCACCCCGCCGAGCAAGGGCAACATCCAAAAGATGGCCATATTCATAGCCCCCAACTCGGGGAGTGAAGGTATCGACCTCAGCAACGTTAAGGTTGTCCTCAGCGACGGGATTAGACTCGTCGTCTATAACTACAGCGGGATACTTTACAGGGGCGTCATAGATGATCTGTTCAACAGCGGCAACATATCAACGGAGGTGTGGAACAACACCACCCTGGGCAACACAAGCTTTGCAATAGCCGTTATCCACGACAGTGCCAACGAGATGGACGTCAACCATCCCACCCTGGAGTGGGGTGACATAGTGGCGCTCCTCCTGAAAACCGTGGTCTTCAGGGACGAAAACAACAATCCGGGTATTCCTCCTGCAACGAAGATAGTGGGTAAGGTCATACCCGAGGTCGGCGCCGCAGGCGTCATAGACTTCGCGACCCCGGCCACGTACAACTCTAAGGTGATGGTGTTACAGTGAGGGGGTGAAGGGTGATGCCCGTTAGGATGCGTGGGGCTATTGGCATCGGCACGCTCATCGTCTTCATAGCCATGGTACTCGTGGCAGCGGTGGCTGCAGGAGTGCTCATAAGCACCAGCGGCTATCTCCAGCAGAAAGCCATGGCCACGGGCAGGCAGACGACTCAGGAGGTAGCGAGCGGAATAAAGGTAATGAACGTTTACGGCTACATCAACGGGAGTCCTCCGGCCGTGAGCAATATAACCAGGATGGTCATCTACGTCAGTCCGAATGCAGGCTCCGGAGGAATCGACCTCTCGAAGGTCAAGGTCGTCCTCAGCGACGGCTCCAAGATGGCTGTCTTCAGGTACTTTGACTCCAACAAAGACGGCAACCTCGGGTCCAGCGTAAACGCCAGCTACTTCCACTACAATGGGGACATCAGGGACATCTTCGAGTACGATTCTAAGCTGAAGCCATACGGGAGCGGTGCGGTTGGGTTGACCACGGTTACTAACGTTTCCGACGTATGGCAGAACCTCTACAACGCAACCTCCGGTGGACACATGCTCTTTGGAATAGCCGTTGTTCAGGACGGCGACGGAAGCCTCGCGGAGAACTACGAAAACCCGACGATGAACTGGGGGGACATAGCCGCCATAATGCTCTGGGCCCTGCCCTTCGACAAGGACACCAACCCCACCAACGGCTTCGGAATCCCACCGGCCACGAAGGTCACCGGAAAGGTTATACCAGAAAACGGCGCCGGCGGCGTTATCGACTTCACCACGCCATCGACATATACAGAGAACATAATGGAGCTCCAGTGAGGGGGGATGGTTAGTGGCGCTAGAGTTCCTTTCATCATTGTTCAAGAAAAAACCCAAGGAAGAGGTGGCCGAGGAACCAGTGTTCGAGGAGGAGCTCGAAGAGCGTGTTGAGCAGAGGGAAGAGAACGAGCAGATAACCCAGATACTGGAAAGAATCAACGAGATAGAGAACGACATTCCGAGGATAAAGATAAGCGTTGATACCATCAAGAAGCAGATGCAGGAGCTCAGGGATGACATAGACCGACTTGACAAGACCATCAAGGACGTCATGATGCTCTATGAGGTTATCAGCCAGGAGATAAATCCCTTCAAGGAGCAGATGAGTCAGGAAAGCCCGCTCACCAGCGAGATACAGGACCTCAGGAAGGAACTGGAAGACTTAAAGCTGGAACTTGCACAGATAAAAAACGACATCAAGGTGCTCGCGGGGTATGGTGTTGACCTCGACTCTATAATCTACGAGGTGCTCGCGGAGGTGTGAGGCATGGAAATGGCAAGGCTCGTCACCGAGGCAGACATCAACGCAAAGCTTGCCGAACTGAAGGGCAAGGTTCCAACGGTAGTCATCAACGACCTCAGGGAGAAGCTCATAGCCAGGAAGGAGAACCTGACCTATGACCAGCTGGAGAAGATAATTCAGAAGGTGCTCGATACCTACGGCAGTCAGGCCACCAAGTACGAGCAGCTCAACAGGCGTGTCGATGAGCTGGGCAGGAGGCTCACTGATCTCAGCAGTCAGCTGAGCAGACTGGTGGAGGCCCTTGAGTCCACCAAGTTCGAGGTTCAGGAAAAGAAGGCTGAAACTGTTTCAAAGAAGGTTGAAGAGGTTCACGAGAAGATAGAGAAGCTTGAGGAGATGCTCGAAGGCGAAGAGGAGGAAGTTCCTAGCGAAATCACTGAAAAGCTGGATGAACTCCACAGGAAGGTGGAGGAGATAGCCGAAAAGGTAGAGACCCAGACCGCCGTTGAGAAACTAGAAGAGGCTCAGGAGAAGCTTGAGGAACTCCAGGAGAAGGTAGAGGCGGGTGAAGAGGTCAGTGAAGAGGAACTGGCCGCGGCCGAAGAGGCGGTGGCAAAGGCACAGGCGGAGCTTGAGGCCGCCCCCGAGGAGGTCACCATCACAGAGGTGCCGGAGGAAATAGTCGAAGCACCAGTAGAGGTCGTGGAGATTGAAGAGGTCGAAGAAAAGCCCGAAGTGGAAGAAGCGGAAGAACTCCCGGAGGTGGCCGGGGAGGAGGTCACCGAGGTTATTCCGGAGGAAGAGGTCACCGTAACTGAGGAAGTTGAAGCTCCGGAGGTTCCCGAAGAAATTGAAGAAGTCGAGGCCGCCCCCACGGCGGCGGTTGAAGAGGTTCCCGCTCACGAGGTTGTTGAGGAGGAAAAAGTTGAGGAAGGTGGTGTTGAGATGGCCGAGAAAATCCAGATTCCCGAGGATATAGCGACCCTCCTCTTCGAGGAAGAGCCCAGGAAGGCCAGGCTTGAGAAACTGCCTGAGGACATAGTATCGACCATGATAGCGCTTAAGTGGCTTGGATTCCTTATCGACAGGGTCGGCATCCAGAACCTTGAGCGCGTCCTTGAGTTCTACTATGAAATTGGCTGGATAAGCGAGGAGGTGCTCAACCAGCTCCTGCGCTACGCCAAGGGCACAAGGCCTCACCACAGAGACCCCGAGTGGAAGCCGGCCGAAAAGCTTACCGTTCAGGACCACCTCATAAGCCTGCTCTTCATCGAGAGGCTTAGGGGTCTCAAAATCAACAGGAACGTCCTTGACAAGCTGGAAAGGGAAATCAAAATACTGGAGAAGACTCTCGATGAGTTCTACGGCATCTGAGGAACCACACAGGGGGGCGGCCTATGGGCTTCAGCGTCTCAGCGAGTGCAGCGATAATCTTCATTTCATTTTTACTAGCCGCCAGTACACTCTATGCCGCATGGGACAACAGCTACTCCAACGTTCGGGCCGCCCAGGATGATTGGTACGAACTGAAGGTTTCAAGACTCAACACCCTGCTCGGTCTGAACGCCAGTTTAGGCTCCGTTTCATGGGGTAGCGGTTACTACAATCTGACCCTTTACGTTCAGAACTCTGGGGAGACCCAGTACCTGCCGCACTGGAGCGGAGTATACGACGGTGATTACGTAACGCTGTACAACATCAGCGACGATAACGTCGGGTGGGCTGAGAATTACACGTATCTCCTCCCTGGGGAAACTGCAAACCTAAATGTGACTAACGTTGGGGAGGATGGAAAACTCCACAATCTCACGATCATCTTTGCCAATGGATGCTGGCTCAGGCTGAGCTGGCACTACAACGGAACCGCAGTCTTGCTGGATGGTCAGAGCAGGGGCTGTCCAACGGAGGTGAGTTGATGGCGGCGGGGGGACCAGCGAGTGAGCTCATAATGTTCATCGTTGCGGTTATAATTGCCGGCACCGTTGCCGGGGCCCTTGCATACGTTACCACCGATATAGCCCATGGTATAAATGACAGGGGTGAGATGCTCGCTGATCAGCTGAGGACGGATTTTGCAATAATAAACGACCCCAATTCGATACCAGTGGACAACACAACGACCCCGTACACATACACGTTTTACATCAAAAACGTCGGGAAGAAGGTTATTCCTTTCAGCTCCGATGCCGTCCAGGTTTTCATCGATGGTAACCTAATCCCCGCCGCCAATCTGACCTTTCAAGACGTTAGCGGCAACCCTATAACGTATCTCAATCCCTACGAGGTGGGTGTGATAAAGGTCATGACCACCCTAAACACCGGTGAGTACTACAGGATAACGATAGTACTGGAGAACGGAAGACGGAGGAGCCTCGTCTTTAGGGCGCCCTGAGTGCCTGCTAAAATAACGATACAGGTGGTGATCATCTTGGTCGAGGAGCTCCTAAAAATAGAGCTGAAGGGCGACGAGCTCCACAGGCGTCTTGGCGGGGGTATCCCAGCGGGCACCATAATGCTTGTTGAAGGGGACAGGGGTACTGGAAAGTCTATCTTCGTCCAGAGGCTCCTCTACGGATTTCTCATGAACGGTTACACCGCCAGTTATATTTCAAGCCAGTACACGACGGTTGAATACATAAAGCAGATGAGTTCGATTGGCTATAACATAATTCCCTTTCTGATAAGGAAGAAGCTGGTTTTCGTGTCGCTCTACCCCCTCCTGACTGGAATCAGCGAGAAGAGGAAATTTCTTGGTAGACTCTTTGGCGAGCCGCGATTGTGGGAACCGGATGTCATGATAATCGATTCATTCTCATCCCTCCTCTCCCGTGAGCAGGACCCCAACGCAATAAGGGATTTCCTCCTTTACGTCAAGAAGGTTGCCTCCCTCGATAAGGTGGTTATCCTCACCGCCAACACGGAAGAGATTGACAGGGACTCACTCTTCGTCCTTGAAGAAGCTGCTACGATGTTAATAAGGCTGAATGTGAAGGTCTTCGGCGGGGATTTGAAGAATTCGGCCACTATAGTCAAGTACAACAATGCCAAAGGCATTTTCCAGAAGATTATCCCCTTCCGCGTTGAGCCGAAGGTAGGCCTGATAGTGGAGATAGCGGCGGTGGTGTGATATGGCGCAGGTGGTCAGCGACACCCTTGAAGAGGCAATGGCGAGGAACCCACACCTCAGGAAATACGTTGACAGATTCAGAAAGAAGTATGGAAAGATGCCTGAGTTTTACGCACAGCTGAGCAGGGATATGAAGGACATACTGTACCCCAACATTCTATACCCCGTCGGAGACCCCATATTCATCCACATCTACGGTGACGCAACAACGGAGAAAAAGTACATTGTCATAGAGCCGAGGATAGAGACCAGGGAAGAGGAACAGAAGTACGCCATGATTAGGGATAAGATACTTGAGCTGGCACCGGCGAGGGATATTCCTGAGGATCAGGAAGAATTTGAGAGGTTCCTCGATGCGCTCTTTGACGAAGCCGTGCTCGCCCTCATAAAATCTAGGAAAGGGGTTCTCGGTAAGGGGAAGACCTTCATCATAACCAAGGAGGAGATGGAGAAGTTCCGCTACCTCATCAAGCGTGATATCATAGGCATCGGCCCGCTTGAACCGATAGCCAGGGACCCGTACATTGAGGATATCCACATAATCGGCGCGAACCACGTATCCCTCGTCCACAAGATATTCGAGATGATGCAGACCAATATCTCCTTCGGCGACGACGTCACGCTGGCTGACTACTTTAAGAACATCGCCGAACGCATCGGAAGACCGGTCAGCGACAGGACCCCAATAGTTGATGGGGCTTTACCCGACGGCTCCCGTATAAACATAATATACTCCCCGGACATTTCTATCCGCGGTCCGAGCGCGACCATTCGTAAGTTCTCGGCCACGCCCATAAGCATAACCCAGCTTATAGCCTGGGGAACGCTCAGCGCCGAAGTGGCCGCTTACCTGTGGGTAGCCCTTGAGTACGGTATGAGTGTTTTTGTCTGCGGTGAGACGGCTTCTGGTAAGACAACCCTCCTCAACTCGATAATCCCATTCATCAAGCCCGGATCGAAGATTTACACCGCAGAGGACACGCCTGAGGTTCAGGTACCGCATCCAACCTGGCAGAGGCTTATAACCCGTGAGAGGGGCCCTGAGGAGAGCAGGGTCACGCTCTTTGACCTCCTGAAAGCTGCGCTACGTTCGAGACCCAACTACATCATAGTCGGTGAGATCCGTGGTGCCGAGGGATCAATAGCCTTCCAGGCGATGCAGACGGGTCACCCCGTCATGAGCACCTTCCACGCGGGCGACATCAAGAAGATGATACAGCGTTTCACCGGTCACCCGATAAACGTTCCGATAACCTTCATAGACAACCTCAACATAGCGGTTTTCCAGCAGGCGGTCTACGTCAAGGGCAAGTTCCTGAGGAGAACCGTCAGCGTCGTTGAGATTGAGGGTTACTACGAGGAGCTCGGCGGCGTCGCGACGAGGAACGTCTTTGAGTGGGACCCCGTTGCGGACAAGCACATATTCCGCGGTTTCAACAACTCTTACATCCTGGAGAGGAAGATAGCCGAGATAGCGGGCTACGAGGATCCCAAGGAGATTTACAACGAGCTGTTCCTCCGCGCGAGGATACTTCAGAGGATGGTTGAGCTAGGCATAACCAACTACTGGGACGTCTACAAGGAGATCAAGGCCTTCTACCAGAGGGGCATTGAGGGGCTGAGCTTCAGGATATAACGGGGGTGATGGGACTGGTGGACGAGAAAATCAGCATCTTCACCAAGGCTGATTTAGACATCAAGACATACCTACGAAAGGTGCTCATCCCTTACCTTGGACTCTCCGCGGTTCTGTTTATCATAGCTGGCATTATAGGTAATCTTCTGGCGTTGTCACTGGGTATCAGAATCCTCCTCTTTTCCATTCCCATAGTTCTCGTGGTTTACGCCGCCGCCTATCCTTACATAACGGCGGACACAAAAAAGATTTCCATCAACTCGAAGATGCCCTATTTCATAACGTACTTCGCCGTTCTGTCCACGAGTGAGATGGGACGAAGCGACCTCGTAAGGATCCTCGCGAAGGATCCCAAGCTCGGCGCCATTGCGAGTGAGCTGAAGAAGGTTTACACGATAGTCGACAAGCTCCACCTCTCCCTCCCCGAGGCCTTCCGATTCCTCGCGAGGAGAACGCCGAGCGTTATGTTCGCCGACTTCCTCGACAGGCTCGCCTACTCCCTCGACAGCGGTGTTGATTTGAAGGAGTACCTCTTCCAGGAGCAGCAGACGGTCATGGACGACTACCAGACATTCTACGAGGGTGCCCTCTACGACCTCGACATCTTCAAGGAGATTTACGAATCGATAATCATCTCGGTCGTCTTCATAGCCGCGTTCGTCATAATCGGGCCGATAATCACCGGAATGGACATCGGAAAGATGGGTCTATACGCCGTGCTCATGACCCTTGCGGCCGAGGTCGGCATTCTGATGGTTGTGAAGTTCCGCATGCCGGAAGATCCCCTCTGGGCGGACAGCAGGGGCCTGGATGACCCGCGCAGGAAGAAGATAAAGAACGCCGCCATCTACTCCGCCTTCGGCGTCGTCATCGTCACGCTTCTCTACTTCACCGTCGTGAGGTCCAGGTACGAGATTCCGGAGCCCTTCGTGGTGGCCCTCGCGCTCACCCCGGTGTACTACCTCGGACACGTCGTGAACAAGGAGGAGAGGTCGATATTCAGGAAGGATGAGAACTTCCCGGCGTTCATAAGGAGCATGGGTTCCTCCCTCGCCGCCAGCGGCGCCTCTCTCGTCCTGGTTCTGAAGTACCTCAGCGCCCACGACTTTGGTTCCCTTACTGAGGACATCAGGGCGCTCTACAGAAGGCTCGCCATCAGGGTCGACAAAGACAGGGCGTGGGACTTCTTCATAGCCGGAACCGGCAGCTGGCTCATTGGAATATTCTCCGAGATATTCAGGGAGAGCCTCCGCATGGGTGCGGAACCCGATTACGTCGGGCTGGTCATCAGCAGGAACTTTGAGAGACTCGTCCGTCTGAGGAGGAAGAGGCAGCAGAGCATAGCGAGCTTCGTCGGCATAATCTACGGTCTCACCGGTGCCTTCGCGTTCTCCCTGGCCGCGTCTTTCCAGGTGGCAGTTTCGATAAGCGCCATGTTCTCCCAGATGGAGATTCCTAGCGAGTACATAGGCGACATAATCCACGTCATTCCCCCCTCGGGCATGAGGTTCCTCCTTTACATAATGCTGGTTATGATGGTCATGCACTCCCTCCTCTCGTCTCTCGTCATAAAACTGGCCGACGGCGGCCACCTCCTGGGCACCGCGAGGTACTTCGTCATAATGCTGTGGGTGTTTGCGGTTGGAATGTACCTTGGACAGACGCTGATGGAGAAGATGATGGGTATGGGGGGCGGAACCGCTCAGATCGCCCTCCATCTGCTGGGGGTGATACCGTGAGGAGGCTCACTGCGATCCTCTTGGCCTTCATGATTCTATCGCCGCTCGTGGGATTTGCCTCTGCATCATCGTTCAGGGGATGGGTGCCCCTGCCCGGCAAAGTTACGGCTGGGGATGTGACATTTGAGTTCAGGGATGTTTCCTTTGACGGAACCCTCGTGGGAACCGTGTACTCGGGCGATTCACAGAGGGATTTCAGCCTCCATCCCGGCGAGAGTGTCTCCGAGAACAACGTTTCGCTTGGTTTCCTCAGGGCGATTGTCGGTGAAAAACCGATTCTCCTCCTGAACGCAAGCTTTCCCTACGTTTTGCAGGGTGAAACACTGGTCTTTGGAGAGTATTCAATCAAGCTCGTCTCGGTGGGGGCGAAGGGGGCCAAGGTTACCGTGTCCAGGGGCGATGAGTCAAAGACGTTCAGCTCGGGGACGATAAAGTTCGGAAACCTCAGGGTCAAGGTCAAGGCATATCCCAAGATTTTTGCCGGCTACCTGAAACCTGGACAGGACGTCACGGCCGCAGGCCGAACGTTGACTTTCACCAATGCCACTATCGAAAAAACCTCAACGGGCTTTGTTGAGACACTTTTCTTTAGATATGAAGGCAGGACGTACTCCGTAACGGTCGGCAAGGAGATCGATGTGGGGCCCTTCCACGTGAAGGCACTTGAACTGGTTGGAGTTGAGTACGCCAAAGTCGAGGTCTTCTTCAGGGGCGCGTCCATGGAGATTCAATCTGTGCCGGATGCAACTTTCTCCCTCTCGCCGGGTCAAACCAGGAACGTTGGCCCCTACGTTCTGCACTACGACTACAACTTCGACGGCTCGGTGGGGGTGTCCCTCAGGAACTCCTGCGGCCAGGTTCTGGCGTCCTCTAGAATCTCCGCCGTGCCGGTGGCGCAGGCCCTCTATCACGGTGGTGTTACGGTTGCCCTTGAAAGCGTTGATGGCAACGGAAAGGCGACTTTCAATGTCTTCATTGATCCTTCAAAGGTTCCCGATATAAAAAAGGTTGCCAACCTCCTGATCACGGTTGACTCATCGCCCGGCAAGAAGTACGTTCCCCAGAAGGTCAGGATAGATGTGGAAAATACGGGCACAGTTGCGCTTTCTAACGTGATCCTCCGCTTCGTTCCTGATCGGGGGTTCAAACTGCTCTCCGGAGGGGAAATCTCCGTTCCCTCTCTCAAGCCGGGGGTACGGAGAGCCTTTGAAGTGACCGTGATGCCGCTTCGTTCCGGAAACGTGAGCCTCGGTAAGGTCATCGCGAAGGCTGTGGCACCCTTCGAACTCGCGTGCGGCGGCTACACGATTTTGACCTTTGAATCCAACTCCCCGAAGATTCAAGTGAGTCCCTCAAAGGTTTCGTACTCCCTAAAGGTTTCGGGGAATGAAAACGTCCGGCTTTATCACCCCCTCGTCATTAACGTGAGTGTAACCAACACGGGTGACGTTGCCCTTCCCGCGAACCTTACAGTTGGCATCCCCAATGGCATCGCTGTCGAACCTAACGGAGTCTTTGAGCCATCGAGTGCCGGACTGGTGGCTCCGCTCAATCTGAAGCCCGGGGACAGCGTTACCATGTCACTCCTGCTCGTTCCGTACTCAGTTGGAAAGCGAAAGGTGAGTGTGTCCATCGAGACGATACCCGGCAGGGTGAACGGAACGGTGGTTGTGATAGATGTGCCCAAGCCCCAGGAAAACGGCACCGAAACCGTGACTGTTACTGTAACCGAGACTGTTCCGTCCAACGGAACCGTAACCGTGACGGAAACACGCACTGAGACAAAGGAGAGCACCGTGACTGAAACGCAGAGTGTTCCGTACACCCCGCTGAAGTCCAAGGCACTCTGGACTGCGGTGGGTGTCCTGATAGGGGCCCTGGCGATAATAACCCTTGCCTGGTACCAGGCCAGGAGGTCATGAGAAAGGTTGATACGCACCTTGCCCCATATTTTTTGGGTGAACCCCGTGAGTGATTTGGACGAAATGTGGAAACGGAGGGTCGCCTCCCTCGTGAGGGAGGGGATAATCAAAAGTGAGGCCGTTAGGATGGCTTTTCTCAAGTATCCGCGGTATCTCTTCGTGGAGGAGCGCTATAGGGGCTACGCCCACGTTGATGAGCCCCTTCCAATCCCCGCGGGGCAGACGGTAAGCGCCCCCCACATGGTGGCGATAATGCTTGAGCTGGCCGAGCTGAGGCCGGGAATGAAAGTCCTTGAGGTGGGAACCGGCAGCGGATGGAACGCAGCTTTGATAGCCGAGCTTGTGAGGACCGACGTTTACACGGTCGAACGGATTCCCGAGCTGGTTGAATTCGCGAGGAGGAACCTTGAGCGGGCTGGAGTGAAAAACGTTCACGTGATTCCCGGCGATGGAACGCTCGGCTTTCCCCCCAAAGCCCCCTACGAGGTGATAATCGTCACCGCGGGGGCGCCGAAGGTTCCGAAACCCCTGATCGAACAGCTGAAGCCCGGCGGGAGACTCGTTATCCCCGTGGGAAGCTACCACATGTGGCAGGACCTCTACGTGGTGATGAAGGACGAAAACGGGCGAATTAAGAAAAAGCGCTGGGGCGGCGTCGCTTTCGTGCCGCTCATAGGGGAACACGGCTGGGAGAGGTAGGCTTTTAAGTTCCCTCCCGCTCTCTTTTCAGGTGGTACGATGGTTAGGCTGATAGCCTTTGATCTCGAAGGGACGCTGGTCAAGTCAGTCTCCAGCTGGGTGGAACTCCACAAGATGTTTGGAACCTGGGAGAAGGGAAAGGAATACGCCGAACTCTTCTTTGCGGGAAAAATAGACTACGTGAAGTGGGCGGAGCTAGACGCCTCCCTCTGGCGGGGGCACAGAAAGGATGAGATTATGGAATGGGCGAACTCGGTTGAGTACATGGACGGAGCAAAGGAGCTTATCGAGTTTCTCAGGAAGAACGACTTCAAGATAGCGATACTCAGCAGCGGTCTTATGTGCCTCGCCCGAAGGATAGCGAGGGAACTCGAAGTTGACTACGTCTTCGCCAACGAACTGATATTCGACGGGAACGGTGTTGTTACCGGGAAGGTCAACCCAATCGTCGACTTCAGGAGCAAGGGAACCATACTCCGGGAGCTGAAGGAGGAGCTGAAGCCAGAGCTTACGGTGGCCGTTGGCGACGGCTTCAACGACCTGAGCATGTTTAAGGAAGCCGACGTCAGCATAGCGATAAACCCCCACGAGGGCGTTGAGGGCGACCACAACGTTGAGAGCCTCCGCGAGGTCATGGAAATCATCAAGGGACTCATAGAAGAGCGGGGTCAGTGAAGGGCGTGTTCATCACTCCTCAGCAAAGCAAAAGCTCCTCATTCCCCTGTCGGCCCGGCCGGAATCCCCGCTTCACCCCTCCGCGGGGTGGGCGGACGCCGGGCCGGCGGTGGTTTCTCCGTGCTGGAGCTTAAAAATTTAACCCGTCAGAGCCCGGCAACCCTGAGAACGAGCCACCAGAAGACGTCGCCCCAGAAGTAGCTTATCAAGAAGCCGAGGAAGAGCGCCGGGGCGAAGGGCATCGATTTCTTCCTTAAAAAGCTGTTTTCAATCTTTCCCTCCTCGACGAGCCGTTTCAGTTCCTCAATCTGCTCTCTGCTCAGGCCTTCCGCTGTGGGGGAGGCTATGACCCGCCCCCTGACCGGTCTCAACGCCTTGAAATCCCATGAGAGGAGGGCTTTCTTAAAGCGCTCAAGGCCACTCCCCCGGTCCCTCAGCACCCTGCCGTCCATCTCGTGGATGACCTCCCCGAGAATGTCCCACTCGCGGAGTTCCTGGACGGTGACCTCCTCAACGAGAACCTCGGTGCGCATAAGGCTTATCGTGGACAGGAGAACCTTGAGAATGTACGAAACTGCCAGGGTCTTCAGGAGGACAAGGTATGCGGCGGTTGGGTCTAGGTAGAGCAGATACGCTAAAGCGGCGATTCCGGCCACGTCTCCTACAATCCTGAACCTCGCAAAGAGGGGCAGCAGGATAACGAAGGAGACCACCCCCGCGGCCGGTCCGCCAAGACCTTTGCCGGCGAGGGCAAATCCGACGACAACGATCGCCATCAACCACAGGGCAAACTCCACGGCGGTTTTAATCCCCCCGGCGAATACCTCTGCCAGACGGTTGGTCTTTCCTTTGGCGATCAGAACGCCGAACGAGTAGAGCAGTATGAACGGAAAAACCGCCAGAATGCTGTTGAACAGGAGGGATATGGGGTACAAGGGATATCCAACGCCGTAGGGGGGGACGATCCGGGCGGTATCGGGTGCGAATGGTAGGAGGGCGGAGAACGCGGCGAGAACCACGATATCTCCACTTGCCCATGCTCCAAGGTAATAGAGAAGGAACCCCAGAAGGAAGCCGATGATGAGGCCAATGAAGCCCGCGGTTGCTATCATCGCATTATGTTCGGTGAGGCCTCTGTACAGGTAGTAGACGATTCCAACCTCCGCGGCAGGTATTATAACCTTGTCAATCCAGCCGGGCAGATCAACCTCCTCAGCCTCATCCTCTTCCCAGCCCAGCAACTTGCCCAAAACCGTTAGGGTGGGGAAGGCGTGGACATCGTAAATGAATCCAGTTTTGATGTCGGTGTAGGAAGTCATTATCCCGGCTAACACGCCAAGAACGAGCGGGATGATTTCCATGATTTCACCTCACAGGTTTTCAAGGAGCTGCTTCCTGACCTCCTCGGTGTAGTTGGCTATGGCGGTGTTGAGGTTGTGAACGCTATCCATGACAACCCGTATGGCCATCGTAACGAGAATAAGGACCGCCGCCAGCATGAACAGGTACTCAAGGGCTCCCTGGGCTCGTCGCATTCCCCACACCTAAACCCTCTTCGGTGCTAAAGGATTTAAAAGTTTCCATCGGTTAAAGCTTTTAAGGAGAATGTTAAGGCGAAACGTGGTGAAAATGAGGGTATATCACCTGCGGGTTCGAGAGGAGTATCTGGACTACATAAAGTCCGGGGAAAAGCGAATAGAGGTCAGGGTTGCCTATCCGGGGCTGAGGGGAATACAACCCGGGGACAAGCTCATATTCAACGATTCGGTTCCTGCCGTGGTCACCGGGATCAAGCGTTACGAGACCTTCCGGCAGGTTCTGAGGGAGGAACCGATAAAGAAAATCTTTCCAGACGAGCCGAGCTTTGAGAGGGCGGTGAGGAGGTTCCACGGCATGTACCCGAAGTGGAAGGAGAACCGCTACGGTGTCATCGCCATAAAGTTCAAGCTCATCGGTGAGGGGAGATGAGGCACCTGGAGTTCGACGGACGCTACGCCGAGGCGATACTGAGCGGAAGGAAGAGGGCAACGGTGAGGCTCGGCAGGAGGCCGAATCTGGAGCCGGGGGATGAAGTCCTTCTGCACTCGGGCGGCTACGCGATAGGGAAGGCCGTTATCGAGAGGGTTGAGAGCAAAACGGTTGGCGAGCTCACCGACGAGGATGCCCTTCTGGACGGTTTTTCGAGCAGGGAGGAGCTTATTAGGGCTTTGAAGGAGCACTACAAGTGGGTCAACGACGACTCCACCGCCCACGTTATAGTCTTCAGTCTCGCGGAGCGCTTTGAGAAGCCGGTTATGAGCTCGGACTACGCCTACGAGGGCAACCTTCCGGTGGAGATAGCGGAGAAAGCCTTGAAATACCTCGACCTCTCCGAGGAGGACAGAAAGCTCCTCGAACTTTTCCTCCGGGAGGGAAGCCTGAGAAAGGCCGCCCACAGGCTCGGGGGCATGAATAAGAGGTACCTGATTAGGGACGCCCTCAGAAGGGCCTACGCGGAGCTGAAAAAGAAGGGCATCATGGGGCCGAAGGTTTGAGCCCCTCAAGGACGTTCGTTTCTCCGCCGTTTTTAACTGCAGAAATCACAACTGGAATGAGCTTAAATGTTCCGCCGTGGATTACACGCTTGAGGTCTCTCATGAACGTCTCCATCTCGAACTCGTCCCGGAACTCCAGCTTGGCTATGAAGTCGTACTCCCCGTAGAGCCAGTAACCATCAACGGGGAGCTTTTCCAGAACCTCGTCCCGGACGCCCCAGACGAGGAGTATCGCTTCGATTTTCATCACCTCCGTCGGCGGTTCGTCCCCGGGAGCGGATAAAAGTTTTTCTAACGTTTTTCCGTCATAGATGCAACTTTCTGAAAGATTTTAGGTCCCAACTTGTCGTTCTGCCGGGCAAGTGTTTTAACGTTGGCCTCCAACTCCCTCCGGTGGTTGTGATGCTCAGAGCGGTCTTCTTCGATTTCGTGGGCACGCTCATAACGAAGGAGGGCGAAAACGTTACCCATCAGAACATCGTACGGGAGGTCCTCAGAAAGGCCGGGAGGGAAGACCTCGACTACGTGAAGCTTTGGGAGGAGTACGAGGCCGAAAGCTCCGCGATGTTCAAGGAGCTCGCCGGCAAGCCCTACGTCAAAATCCGGGACGTTGACACCGATGCCATGATGAAGGTGGCCGAGCGCCACGGCTTCACCGTCCCCGACGACTTCTGGGAGATAAGCATCGCCATGCACGAGCGCCATGGCCAGCTCTTCCCCGATGCCGTTGAGACGATTGAGGCCCTCAAAGACCTCGGCCTCCACGTCGGAATCATAACCGACTCGGACAACGACTACATCGAGGCCCACCTTAAGGCACTCGGAATCTACGACCTGTTCGATTCTATAACAACCAGCGAGGATGCCGGCTTCTACAAGCCCCACGAGGGGCCCTTCAGGCTCGCGCTTGAAAGGGCCGGCGTTGAAGCGGGCGAGGCCATCTACATCGGCGACAACCCGGCCAAAGACTGCGTTGGGGCCAAGAAGGTCGGCATGATGAGCGTCCTCCTCGACCCGAATGGCGCGAAGAGGGAACTGTGGGGGGACTGCGACTTCGTGGTTTCAAAGCTGAGCGAGGTCGTTGAAATCGTGAGGGGCCTGACGGAAAAATAAAGAAGGATGTCAGGGTCGGCAACGGCAGGGTTCTTCATTGCCCCTGCGGCTCGCCTAGCGAAATTCTCGTCATCCCCTCTTTTTTCACTCTTTTCACCCCTTGAGCCTCTGGTAGGCGGCATAGAGCCTCTGGAGGACGGTTATCCACGCCAGAACCGCAACCGCGTAGAGGCCGTACTCAACGTAGCCGAAGAGCGCGGTGATGATTATTATCAGCAGCCGCTCCGCCCTCTCGGCTACCCCAACTGCCAGCCTTCCGGAGCCTGCCAGTTCGGCCCTGCACCGCTCGTAGCTCACAAGGTAGCTCCCCATGAAGGCGATAAAAGCCACACGCCAGTCCACGAGATTCCCGAGGGCTATCCCGAAAAGAACCGCTCCATCGCTTATCCTGTCGAAGGTGGAGTCAAGAAAGGCCCCAAAGCGGCTCGTCTTTCCGGTTAATCTTGCGAGCGTTCCGTCGAGGGCGTCTATCAGAGAGCCGAAGAGCAGAACGAGTGCCGCTATAACCTGCTCGCCGCGGTAGAAGAAGTACGCGCCGGCGAGGCTTATCAGCAGGCCGAGGACGGTTATCTGGTTCGGTGTAACGCCGACCCTCGCGAGGGGTCTAACTATGGCTTCGAGGTAACCCCTGACGTTTTCGCGGTACCTGTTGAGCACCATCCGCAACCCTCACTCAAGCTCGATTACCCTCTTTCCCCTCTCCTGCGGGATTATCCTCAGCTTTGCGTTCTCAAAGCTTTTCCTCAGTCCCTTTCCCTCCAGGAGCCTGTCCAGGAAGACCGCGAGAGCGGCGACCTCGCTGTGCGGCTGGTTTCCAACGCCGACGTTGTAGTCTGCCATCTCGTAGACCTCCCTGGGCACCTTCTCGGCGCCGACGACGACGAGCACATCCCTGCCTTCCTTCAGCTCTTCCTGGATTTGGGGCATCGCATCGTCGATGTGGATTCCGTACATCGTGAGGTGGACTATCGCCCCTCCGTTCTCCTTCCATTCCCTCAGGATTCTCTTCCAGCTGGGGTTAAATTCTATCTCAAAGGGCCCTCCCCATCTCCTGACAACGTCCTCGACGCTGTCCCTCACGTGCTCATCCTCCTCAGCGGCGATGATGATTCTGTCCGCCCCGAAGGCCCTCGCCGTCAGGGCCACGTGGGTGGTTATCCTCTTATCCCTCTCTGGTCTGTGTCCGAGCCTTAGAACCGCTATCATCCCACATCCCCCGCGAATATTCTCCAGTAGCGCGTGAAATCCTCTCTCCATGTCATGCTCTTATAGAACTCGTACATGGTTTTTACGTCTTGCTCTATCCTGGCAGTGCTGTACTTTCTCAGCACCCCGTTCAGATTCTCTTCATTGGGTGCCGAGGCGAAGAGGAACAGTGCGTACAGCCTTTCATTCTCGTCAAGGTTGTTCATGACGAGCATGAGCTTTGACCTCAGCTCGGGCTTCAGCCTCTCGGTTACCTTCTTCAGGAGCCTGTCCTCAAGGTTCGCGAGGAAATCACCGGTGACGTCAACGTGTTCGTGTCCCCTGAGGGTCGCCGGTGCCTGGGCGACTATCCTGAAGCCGTCGCGCGTTACGAGCTGGTACACCTTGGGGAAGTACGGACTGGCGAGGTAGTCGTCAACGGAACCAACGAAGCCGTGCCTTACGTCCACGATGTACCATCCATCGGCGGTGTAGAATTCGGTCATGGGTCTCACCGTACAGTCCGTGCCGTTGGAGAGAGTTATGATTCTGGCGGGAATGTCAACCGAGCGCAGCATCGCTGTGATAAGTATCTGGGCCTCGGCGTAGCTTATCCTGTCCTGGGGAAGTATCCTATCCGGCTCAAGGGTTGATGTGGTGTCTCCCAGGGAGTAGGTTCTCATCATCCAGCTGTATATTGCCTCCGCGGCCTGTGGCTCGGATTTGGCACTCTGAATTATCCTGAGCGTCATGTTCCTGAACTCGGTTCGGTTGAACTTAGATGTCGAATTGTAGCGCTCCATCCAGTATCCATCAACTATGTACTCATCGGTTATCCAGTGGTACTTCAGGCCGTAGGCCTCCTTTAGAACCGCCGTGCTCTGGTTCCAGGGTTCCCACACCACCTTCAGCGGGAAGCTTTTGACGGTGCTGCCCTCGGCGCCGCTTATCGCGTACTTGATGATGGCCGAGATGTAGCCCTCGCGGTACGCGTACGGTGCCTTTACGGTGTACCTAACCCTCACCTCATCCTTTCCATCGACTACCGCCGGAAGCGTTCCCGCACTCACAACCTTCATGCCGTTGAAGAGGTTGAAGCTGAGATCGCGGAGTTCTATCGGGACGTCCAGCGGGTTCTTAATTATCACGGTTATATCTGCGGTTTCCCCGCCCCTAATAACATTCGGCGCCTCCACGTTCACCTCGACTTCGTCTGAGGGGCCGGCTTCACTCGACACCGTTACCCTGAACTGCCCATAGAAGCCCGTCCACGAGCGTTTGAGCTCGTCGGTAAGCTCAAGGGACAGTTTAAGGTTGTAGACACCCGGTTTTGGGGGCGCCCTTAGAATCCAGACAAGCTGCACCGCATCGCCTACGGGAAGTATCTCCGGAAACTTCGGCTCCTGGAGTATCTCGAAGCTGTCGTCTCCTAGAACGAGGGTCGCACCGGTGAGTCCGACCTTTCCGGTGTTGTTGACGAGTATCATGACGTGAATCGTCCCGCGCGGTCGGACGAGGGTCTTGTCAACCGAGAATTTAACCTCTGCCGGAGGCTTGAAGAGGCAGCCTGAAACCACCACGATGAGAATCAGCAGCAGGACGGGAATTAACCTCCTCATGACCATCTTCCAAACCCTTTAAAGCCACAACCGTTAATAAGCTTTAGGTGGTGCGGATGATAACTCTGACGACTGACTTTGGCCTTAGGGGCCCCTACGTGGGGGAGATGAAGGCTGCCATGCTGAGGCTCAGCCCGGAGGCAGTAATCGTTGATGTCAGCCATTCAATAACCCGGCACTCCGTTCTTGAGGGGTCGTTTGTAATGGAGCAGGTGGTTAAGTACTCTCCAGAGGGCACGGTTCACGTTGGCGTGATAGACCCGGGCGTCGGAACCGAGAGGCGGGCGGTTATAATCGAGGGCGAGCAGTTCCTCGTCGTTCCGGACAACGGCTTGGCAACGCTTCCCCTCAAGCACATTAAGGCGAAGAAGGCATGGGAGATAGACTTCGAGAGGGTGAAGCGCTTCACCAAGTGTGGGATAAGCTCCACCTTCCACGGGAGGGACGTTTTTGGGCCTGTTGGTGCCCTGCTGGACGCGTGGGTCGAGCCGGAGAAGCTCGGAAACGAGATTCCTCTGGAAAGCTTAATTAGGCTGGACATCGAACCGAGGATGGAGGACGACCTCTGGCTGCTCAAGGTGATATACATCGATGACTTCGGCAACGTCATACTGAACCTTGAGGGGTACGAAAGGCCGGAGAGAGTTGAACTGCCAGACCGTGGCCTCAAAATACCCTACCTGGAGGCCTACGGCCAGGTGAAGCCCGGTGAACTGCTTGCACTCCCCGGAAGCCACGATTACCTTGAGATAGCCGTCAACCAGGGGAGTGCCGCCGAAAAACTCGGCCTGAAGGTTGGGGACGAGGTGAGGGTGAGGTTAATATGAGTGCTTATGATTTGAATAGTATCATTCAGAAACTTGATGAGATAAGTTGGTCATATTATTTCCAGATTTTGGCAATGAAGTCCATTATTAAGGAAATGTCCAAAGATTCTACCAATGAACACAAAAATGATAGTCCTAAGGAAGAAGCTGATAAAACAAAAGTCAATAAAGAGAAGCTTATCCAGAAGTTAATTAGAAAGGCCGAAACTAAGTCGTTAGATTATGGGGAATTGTATCAGCTGTATGAATACTTACGTGAGACTGATAACTTGGATGTAATCCAAACATTGCCCCTAGAAATTAAAAATGAGCTTGAAAGAATCCACACTGAACAATTGCTTATGGAAGAAGCGTTTAAACCCTATCAAGAAATAGCTAGTGCCTTAACTAAGATTGTATCTCCAATCATAGAGGTTTTTGCTAAAATAAGAGAACGCACAGAACAAGAGAAACAGCAAATAATTCTTAAATCCATGCTTATACAGAGTATTGCCTTGTGGGAATCTATCTTGAAAGATTACTTGAGAGTTTTGTTGTATTATGATTCTAGGCCTTTGCTTGTACTAAACAAAGAAAAAATGTTTTCAATAGCAGAAATTATTAGCGCAGAGGAAGAGTATCCTGATATACGTTCTATGGTTGTCGAAAAGTATGTAGAAAGCATATTCTTTAGAAAAAATATAGATGAAATTGATAAAGAATTATCCCGTTTACACATTGTACAACTAAACCAGTTCTCGCAGTGGACTAATCTTCGGGAGGCATATTATCGTAGGAATCTCTTTGCTCATAACAATGGAAGAATTAACAAAATCTATTGTACAAAGCTAAATTTCAATGATTGTCCCATAGGAAAAGAAGTCGAATTAACCCCTGAGTACATTGAAAAGCTTTTAGATGCACTTGGTGAATTTCTCGAATTTATCTATGAAAACAATTATGTAGTGTGTAAACTCAAAAGGAATCAGTCTGGAGGTGATTGAATGGTCAAGCGCGGCCTCTTTGTCGGCCGGTTTCAGCCGGTTCACAACGGACATATTAAGGCGCTCGAATTCGTTTTTTCGCAGGTTGATGAGGTGATCATAGGAATCGGGAGCGCACAGGCGAGCCATACGCTGAAGAACCCCTTCACGACGAGCGAGAGGATGGAGATGTTGATCAGGGCCCTAAACGAGGCGAATCTCAATGACAAGCGCTACTACCTGATTCCGCTTCCGGATATCAACTTCAACGCCATCTGGGCGACCTACGTGGTGAGCATGGTTCCGCGCTTCGACATCGTCTTTACCGGGAACTCCCTCGTCGCCCAGCTCTTCCGCGAGAAGGGCTACGAGGTCATCGTCCAGCCGATGTTCAGGAAGGACATCCTCTCGGCGACCGAGATAAGGAAGCGCATGGTCGAGGGGCAACCCTGGGAGGAACTAGTGCCGGAGAGCGTGGCCAAGTTCATCAGGGAGATAAAGGGCTGTGAAAGGATAAAAATGCTCGCGACGAACCTTGAAAAGAATGAGAAGGAATTGCAGGCTCCGATAAGGATTCCGGAGTTCTGAGGTGACGTTATGGGGGACTGGAAGCAGGCACTTGAGAAGTTCCTAGACCCCTGGAAGGAGAAGGACTTCGTCGAGGCCGCTATCCTCACGGGAAGCTACGCCCTCGGTCTTCAAACCCAGCGTTCCGATGTGGACGTTTACATAATCCTCTCCGACGACGTGGACTGGAGGGAAAAGGGGGAACGTCCTCGTGGACGGTGTTTTGATTGAGTACTTCGCGAACCCCGTACGGGCGGTGAGGAGGTACTTTGAGGAGGAGCTCGCCCAGAACAGCAGGAGCACGGCGAGGATAATCTTGACTGGGAAAGTCCTCTTCGACAAAACGGGAATAACTGAGACCCTCCGATCCGAGGCCGGGGACTACATGAGGAAGCCGTTTCCAAAGCCCGACCCGGTGAAAGTCGAGCTGGCCAAATACTTCCTCTGGGACGCTCTTGACAGTTTGAAAGACGCCGAGGAGAGGGGCGATCCCAGCTATGCCCACGTTTACCACCTGACACTCCGCGGGGCCCTTGAGGTCTACTCCAAGTTTTTGGGTTTGGAGGCTCCTCCCGCGAGCAAAGTTTACCGGCTCTTCAGCGACGAGACGTTCAGAAAAGCCTATCTCTTCCCGGATTTCCCTGACGGGAGGTTTGTCGAACTTTTCCTCCTGGCCTTGGAGGATGTTGAAACTGAAAACCTTGAAGCCGTTGTGAATCATGTGTTCGATAGAATGGGCGGCTTCGACATCGACGGCTGGAGGCTGAAGACTAGGGTTGAGGTTTAGACGCCGGCGCTTCTGCTGCCCTGGATCTGTAGAGCCACATAAACAGGCCCCCTGTTACCAAAAACAGCCCGAAGCTGACCGCGTAGGGCAACGTCGGATGAAGGCTCGCCAGCGCTCCAGCAACGAAGGGAGTGAATAGGCCGAGGAGCTTCCGGTAGCTGGATATCGCCGAGTGGAACTCGCTGGCGCGCTCCTTTGGAATCAGCGAGAACTGCCAGGAACGGTAGAAGGGGAACCAGAGGGTGTTTCCGAAGTCGCCGAGGGCATAAACAGCCAGCGCCAGCCAGAAAGGCGGCGAGAGGGTCATGACCAGGGCATAGAAGGCGTTGATGAACATCCCAAGGCCGATGACCTGAAAGCCCCTTCCCTTAGGGACCCTCTCGCTGGCGTAGGTTCCTATTATCGATGCCAGACTGCTTGCGCAGGCTATCAGCGTCACCTCGAAGACCGTCTTGTGGAGCACGAAGACGACGTAGTTGATGAGCACCAGCTCAGGGGCGAGTGCCCAGGCGAGCGTTAGTAAGGCCTCGAAGGTAAGGAGAACCTTGAACTCCCCAACCTTAAACGTGAATCCCTTGGGTGTTATTCTCTCCTCTCTGCCGACGGAAGGGAGAAATCGCCAGAGGTATGCTACCGTAACTGCCGAGAAGAGGCCGAAGAATATGAAGGCCCAGCGGTAGCTCTCGGAGCCCGGATAAACGTAGCCGAGGAGGTAGCCCATAATCGGGAAGGTGACCAGCCTCGCTATCTCGGGAAGACGGAGATGCCAGGCGAATATCTCTTCGTACCTGTCCTCGGGGTAGATTACCTGCTCGTATGCCCGGTAAAGGGGGTAGAGAACCGTTGAGAGCTTTTCAATTGTTCTTCCGGCGAAGAGCATGAGCGGTGCTGCCACTCCCTTCGCGAGGCCGTAGAGGACGTAGGCGATGCCGTCGAGTATGTCTATCGCGATGAGCCCCTTTTTGATGTCCCAGCGGTTGAACAGCCTGCCGAAGAGGTACGTTAAGGGAATCGCGATGATGTTGATGGCCGTGAAGAACGCCCCGACCTCTAGAACCGAGTAGCCAACCTTCATCATGTAGAGGGGGAACAGTATCCAGACTATCAGGCCGGGAGCAATGAGCGTGTGGTAGAGCATGTAGGCTTTGGCTTCCCTCGGAATCTCACTCCAGCGCATCTGAAGCCCCGTTCATATTACGACTGAAGTTTTTAAACATTTCTCAGGCATTTGGCGTAAATCAGCGCTGGCTCGCCCCACTCCGGATACGGGTCTACTCACGAAGCTTTAAATGGGGTTCCCCCAAATTCAAACGGCGGTCAACGTGCTGAGAAAGTTGATTCCCCTAACGGCACTTCTCATCATCATTCTGGTTATCTTTGGCCTCATGTCCTTTAACCGAACCCCGAACCTTCCGCCCTGCGAAGGCAACGCCACCTACACCCTCGCTTCGGACATAAACGGCTCCCTCGGTGTCCTGGTCGTCTACATGGATCCAGGCATAAGCCACGAGCGGGCGGAGGCCGTTTTTGACGCGGCAAAGAAAGCGGGTGCGAAGTGGGTGAGGATAGGCTTCATATGGGCGCTGGCCGAGCCCTCGCCCAGGGAGTACAACTTCACCGAGTTCGACTGGATAATCAACGCCGCGCTCCGGAGAAACCTCTCAGTTCTTCCCGTCGTGATGTTCACTCCCAGGTGGGCCTCGAAAAAGCCGGACGCGAAGGACTACTACCTCTACCCGCCGGCCGAGGGCGAATACGTCCGCGATTTCGGGGAGGCCCTCGCCGCGCACTACCGCGGGAGGATAACCCACTGGGAGCTCTGGAACGAGCCGGACATGGGGGGCTTCCTCAAAGACCCAGATGGAGACGGCTCGACCGCCGACGATTACGCGGAGATGCTTGCCCACTTCTACAGCGGCATAAAGGCCGGAGACCCGAATGCGAAGGTCGTCCTCGGCGGGCTTGCTAACTCCAAGGTCGAACCCTCCTGCGAGAAGGACTATCTCAGGAAGCTCCTGAGCGACCCGGATTTTCCGGCGGGGGAGAACTTCGATGTGATGAACATCCACACGAACTTCCGGAGCCCCGAGGAGATTATCGAGGAAATCTGGGAGACCCGGGCGATTCTGCGGGAGTTCAGCCTCGAAAAGCCCCTCTGGATAACGGAGACGAGCTACACTCCAGTCAGAAGGTTCCAGATTCTGCCGTGCTATCTGGGGGAGGAGGGCTTTGACCGCTACGTTCACGATGCACTCGTGGTCGAGCTGAACGAAGGCGCCGAGGTCGTCTTCTGGGCGGCCCTCCATGACTACGGGCCCGACAGGCCGGAGAGCGACCCCTACAAGCACTCCGGGCTCTACACCTACGACCTGAAGCCCAAGAGGGCCGTGGAGGTGTTTAAAGAACTGAGCGAGGAGCTGGGCGGTTAGCACTTCTCAAACCGCGCCGTCAGCTCCAAAACCCTCTCCTTAAGTCCCTCGGGCAGGTTTTCATCTTCCAGATGGCCCTTCAGGTCCCCCAGTCTTTTCTCAAGCCATTCTCTGTCTCCCCTCTCCAGGGCGAGCTCCAGCTCATCCTCCAGCGCTTTGAGGTGGCACTCGTAGGCCACATCCGGGTTCTCGGTTATCACGTTCGGCGTTATCTCAAACCCTCTAGCTTTGAGGCACTCTATCTCCCTGACCTCGTGGAGCAGGAGGTACTCACTGGATATCACATCCGCGGGCCCGTAAACATCGTTCTCATAGGTTCTCGCGTTGAGGTAAGTCCACAGCTCAGCTGGAGTTACCCCGGTTTCTATTCCCACCCTTTCCAGGGCTTCTCTGCACTCCTCAACGCCCGCCAGCCATTTTTCAAGGACCGCGTTCACCGCCCGGAGAAACGCCTCCCCCGTCCCGCCCTTCTGATAAAACTCCTTCAGCAGTTCCATGAAGCGCTTTTCCTCCTCCGTGAACTTCTCACCCCTCCAGCGGAAGATCTTGAAGCGCTCACCGAGAAGCTCGACCGTGTGGAAGGTTGTTCTCTCCGAGGGTTTCAAATCCTTCACGAGCTCGACGGTGTTTATCGTGTCGTAGCCGAGCCTCTTCCAGAAAGCTATGGCGTCCTTGTCCTGCGGCAGGACGAAGAGGTAGAGGGAATCGTCGTGCTTCCTGACCTCCTCCTCGGCCCGCTCGACGAGCGCCCTTCCGATGCCCCTTCCTCTGAACTCGGGCCTGACGAAGAGCTCCTCCACCCAGAAACAACCCTCGCGCGAGGAGAGCCGTATGAAGCCCGCGGGTTCTCCCTCATAGGCGAGGAAGATTACGTCGCCCCGCTTGAAGTAGGTCTCGGCCTCCCTTCTATAGCTTTCCTCCTCGTCTGGCTTCCACCCCTGCTTTCCCCTGAGCTCGCGGAAGAACTCGACGTAGAGGCTTTGAAAGTCGGGGAGGTTTTCCCCGGTGAGGTGGATTATTTCCATCTTCATGTCCCCCTACAGCCTAAATGTGCCCTCCTCCATCAACATCTCCCCATCCACGAGCACCGTAGGCTCCGGCAGGACGAAGTCTATGTGTATTCCCGACTCGTTCGCTCCCCCGAGGTGGAGGTTGTGACCCACCGCCACGTGGACGGTCCCGAGGGCCTTCTCGTCGAAAATCCTGAGGCCGAGGGGCCTGACCCCGGGGTTCAGCCCGATTCCGAACTCCGCTATCACGTCGCCCCCCGGGGTTTCAAGCCTATCCCTGAGCTCTCCTGCTCTTTCACCGCTCACCGAGACGACCCGGCCGGCGCGAAACTCCAGCTCAAGGCCGTCGTGCGGAAGCACGAGCCTTCCGAAGGCGGAGCTCTCCACCGGCGCGATGTAGACCTCCCCCGCAGGAACCTCGACCTCACACTCCCTCCGCTCCAGCCGGCAGTCGCGGAGCGTCCCGTCCTCAAGGCCCGGCTCCCTCCCCTCGACGCTGAACCTAAGCCGTGTGCCGTTCCCGTCCGTTATGAGGACCTCCTTCGCCCCGCTGAGCCGCTCCATGAGCTTAACCCCGAGCCGGCGCATCCGGGCGTAGTCCACGCTTACCGCGGAGGCGAACTCGCGGAGGTACCCGTCCGGGTCTATCCCGTCCTCCTCAAGCCACGCCGGCGATGGGAGGTTCACGAGGAGTGTGGGAACCTTCTCCTCCTGCAGGAGGCTGTAGACGGCGTCCCAGAAGGAAAACACCCTCCTCCGGACCTTCCAGGGGAGATTATCAACGACCGTGTATTGGGAGAGCCACACCACGACGTCGGCCCTCCTGATTATTGCCCCGAGGCCATCCGGGGGCCTTTCAGGAAAGTCGCTTATCATGGAGTCGTCGAAGCTCCATACGAGAGGGAACGCGCCGGTGCGCATGGCTTCCTCTGCCAACAGGCCGGCAAAGTCCCCGTTGTGCGCCCCGTGGATTATCAGCACCGTTTCGTTTTTCCCGACGAGCGCCGAGTCCTGGATTATGCGCCTCGCGGCGCTTCTGAGTTCTCCGTTCATCTCAGACACCTACACCAGCTTTTTCCTGAATACCAGAACGTCTGGCTCCTCAGTCTCGTCCCAGAGGTGAAGGCCGAGCCTCTTGAGTCCGGGCAGGAGCGGTTTAACCCCGCTCGGGAGCATCACGTCAAAGCCCTCCCTCCCCCTCTCGCGAGCCACCCACGCCATCGCCGGAAGCATCGCCTTGAGAGTTGCCAGGCCGACGTCGAGGGGCGTGAACGTTGTCCCCTTCGTTGAGACGAGGAAGCGGAAGCCGTTAAAGTCGTAGAGCTCCGCGTTTTCCCTAATCCACTCTAAAGCCTTCTCGCTCCTTCTCACGAAGCGCCAGCCGACTGGAATCAGGCCGAGCGTTAAATCACTCAGTTCCGGCTCGATTCGCTCGGGCTCCTCTGGCTGAAAATCCCCAGTATTCGCCCCAAAGACGAAGAACTTCGCCTTAACCCTAAAGCCCGTCTTTTCGGCCATTGAGATGCTCTCGCGGTTGAGGAAGTAGGTCGCGAACTCAAGGGCCTCGATTTTTCCCTCTCTGGCAAGCCTTTCGCCGAGCCCGAGCAGGAAGTCGTGGAGCTTCCGTCCGTAGCCCCTACCCCTGTATTCTGGGTGAACCCTCAGCCCCTCAAGCCAGCCGACCTTTCCGGGTAGAATGGTTAGTTTTGCCGTTCCGATGACCTTTCCGTCCACTTCGAGCACGTAAAAACCGCCGTCCTCGAACCACTCGTCGAAGACCCGCGCGAGGTAGTCTTCTCCCTCCCACGTTAGCCTCGCTATCTCCTCGATGAAGGGTTTATCCTCTGGCTTTGCCTCGCGGATGAGCGGTTCCATGGTATCACTTTGAGATTTACATCGCTTATCTCTCATTTATTTTTCCTCCTTATTTTTGTGTGGAGCTCGCCTAGGGAAAAGATACGTCAGTTGTGGGGTTTTAGTTGTATTGTTAGTCGTCTTTTTAGGTCTCCCGTTATATAAACTACAACCTTTTCTGCATCCACCTTCGTGACGACTCGAATGATTGAGATATATAGAAGGGGTGCTGTTGTGGTCTCAAAAGTTGAAGTTGCTTGCTCGTACAACCTCTTGGAGGTGAATTTCAAGAAAAGGGTATCATTTTCATAAGCGCATCCAGTGAGATTAAAGTCCCACTTTCCCTTAAGCTTGAGAATGTTGACTATGGTTATGTTCTCTCCGGGATGAACCTCGCCCCATCTAGTTTTCTCCCATCCCACGTGCGGCAAATCCTCGGGGATGGGATATTCAACAAGGTTAGAGCAGTTTTGTGTCCAGGGTATCTGCTCCTCTGTGGGGATTCTGTGTCTGCTGGGAGTATAACCTAACAGAATCATTAAAATAAAAAGAGAAATAAGTAATGAGGCAAAAATATTTCTTTTGTTCATACTCTATCCCTCACGTAACATCAAGAACAATCCCCAAGTCTTTTTCAATTCCATCTATTGGACTATATGCAGAAACTGTATCCGTACCCCCCCAGTATACACCATAAATCACTGCAGCTTCATTTCTGTAGTTGTGATAGACTGGGGCCCCGCTATCTCCTCCTGCAGCATAAAAGGTAGTCTCCATTTGGCAATAAAAGTATGCAGTAGATGGGTATCCATACTTAAGCTGTTCTTCTTCTGTATATTGCATCACTGATGTTACACATTTGTTTATTATTGAGCCAGATGTTTTTCCAGTTGTTCTGCCAACTTTGTATACTATCTCACCAACATATTGCTCAGTAGAATATTTCTTACCAATCACGTTGCCATTAGTATAAATTTCTGGGGAGATATCCGCATTTGTTACGTGAATCAATAGCGAGTCACTGTACCTGTAAGGAACGGATCCACTATCTCTGAAAAAAGGATTATACTCAATCTGGCCAATATAATACTCTTCACTACTTGTATCGGGTTGATAAACATGTTGTCCATTAGTACCATAGACCCCAAAATGACCAGCTGTTATAGCATATTTTTCATTATTGTAATAACCAACATAACCTAATGTGCCAATACCTCCCAACTCTTTGTTTACTATTTGGATACCTCCAATAAGAGGTCTAATTAAATCTGTATTGATATTTGGTCTCATGTATTTTCTTTTTTCAACTCTTACTGCCTCTTTTGGTATCCCAAGCTTTTTCAATTCACTTTCAAGTGATCTTAATATCTCTGGCGTTACCTCCTCCAAACCAATGGTTAGAGAGTTATGGGCCTCGTCCGCGTCAATCATTGTGATTCCAAGCTGTTTGATAGTCTTGCTATTAAGTTTTTCTATTAAATGTTTCCATTTTACTAACTGTTTAAAACTGTATTTTCCCCTCAGGAATACCACGTTCACTTTTCCTCTGTATTTTTCTAAGGCTTGCTTGATTTTATCCTTACCTTCCTCATCCTTCACATATACGAAGATTAATCCCTTCCCCTCGTTAATAAACATTCCCCCATAGGAAGGCAAGTCTGTTGAGAATTTCCCCTGAAGTTCATTAATTCCCACCAAACCAGTTAAATCCCTCGCAGCTTGATGCAATGTCATTGGATCCGGCTTCTTGAACAAACCATAGGGCATTTCCTTGAAGGCAAACCCTTCAAAACCCTCGGCTTTCTCAGGTTCTTGGCAGTACCACCAGACTCTGGGCTCGCTTTTCTCAATCCACCCTCCATTCTTAAAGACCCAGTAGTTCACAGGCTGGCAAGCTTTGTCGCTGCTGTTCTTAACAATATTTGCACTGCTAAAAGAACTCAAAATCAGCAAATTAAGTAACAAAACACTTAACAGCTTCCATCGCATTGGCATCACCACATAGGTTTTTCATAATATTGTGTACTTCAAACTATTTAAATATCTCTACTTTATATACGTAAAATCACTCAAAAAAAAGAGTAACTAGCAATACCCCGCGTTTCTAAAAATAGCTGGGATTAAAGTAGTGTAACTTTGAAGAGTAAGCTAAAGACTGGTGATTATTCAACAATTCGGAGTTATCCCATTCGGATCATGTAGACAACTACATAAAACAGAGCTATCCCCACACATGCCACTCCGGCCGCGAGGAGTGAGGCCATTAAAATCGCTATTCCATTCTCAATCAGCCACGCGAAGGTCAGCTGCGACAGCGGAATCACCAGCGTCGCGAGGGCGTCAAAAACGCCCCTGACAGTTCCAAGGCTCTCCAGAGGAATGAACTTCTGCATCAGGCTGTTGAAGGAGACGTTGAGGAGCTCCCTGCCGAAGCCGAGGATAAAAACTGCCGGAAACAGCGCTACCACCGCGGGAACACCGACGATGAGGAGCGCGATGCTCTGGAGAAGCATTCCGAGGATCAGCGGCCGCTTTAGCCCGGCCAGTCTCCTGCTGGATAGATATGTCAGCCCCGCAACCGCCACGAGGCCCCCGACCGTCGTGAGCCCCTGGAGGAGGCCGTAGAGGACCTCACCTTTTGTGAGTTCCCTCAGGGAGGCGAAGACGAATATCCTGAAGGAACCTAATGCGAAATTGAAGAGCAGCACCGAGGCGAGTATTCCAACCACGAGGCGATGGCTGATTTGCAACCGCTCCCCCTCTCTCGTCTCACCAGTTCCATCGCGCCTCACCTCGACGTCCAGGTATGGGAGGAGCGTGAGCGCACCGATTAGAAGAAGAATCGCGTCGAGGAACATTGCCCTTATCCCGAAGCGATACGCCAAGAACCCCGCCAGCGGAAATGCCGCCAGGGAGACTCCGTTCCCCAGGGTTGCCAGCGCCGCGTTCAGTCCCTGAAGCTCACTCTCGTCAAAGGTCATCGAGGCTATCAGCGAAAACCCGTAGTAGCGGTGTAGGATGTCCAGCGCGGAGATTCCGGAGACTATAAGGTAGAATGCCCAGACGTTCGAGGATAGTGGGATTATGAGGACTGCAAGCAGGGACTGGAGAATGAGCGCTAGGAAAGCGAGTCTGACTTTTTTAGCCGTCCTGTCGAGGGTTCTCCCGAGGATTGGGGGGAGAATAACCCACGGTAAGTGGGTAAAGAGCGCAAAACCGCCGATGCTCACCAGCGAGCCTGTTGTGCCCAGCAGACTCCAGGGTAGGGCGACACTCTCTACTGCATCCCCGATGATTCTAAAGGATGATGTGAGCATATGCAGGCGGTAGAGGGTTCGTTTCATGGAACGGGATTGGGAGAAGGATTTAAAAAAATTATGAATCAAACTTCATGCGGTGTTCAAAATGGAAAAGTGGGACTTTGATGACTGGGCCGAAAGCTACGACGAGGACGTAACAACGGAGGACTGGATACACAGGGACTACTGGAAGGTTCTCAGACTTGTTGCTGGACGGACTGGGGGAGCCGTTGTCGACATCGGGTGCGGTACGGGCAACATACTGCGCTTTCTCGGCTCGGAAAACTACGTCGGCGTTGAGCCCTCAGATGGGATGAGAAAGAGGTTCCGGGAGAAGCACGGCTTCGAACCGCTCAACGGTCACTTTTTGGCGCTTCCCCTGCAGGATGGAGTAGCCGACACCGTAATAACGACTTACGCCTTCCACCACGTGCCGGATGGGGAGAAGGAGGACGCGATTAAGGAGATGCTCCGCATTCTCAAACCTGGCGGGAGAATCGTCATCGCCGATGTGATGTTTGAGTCGGAGGAGGAAAAGATGAGCATCGGGGAGGAGGACGGTCTAAGGGAGGAGATAGAGGACGAGTACTTCGCCACCGTTGATGTGCTGAGAAAAATCTGCACGAAGCTGGGGCTGAAGTGCCGGTTCGAGAGGGTGAACCGCTACGTCTGGATTGTTGAAATGGTCAGCTCACGTTAATCCTGACGACCGCCCAGCTCCTCCAGCCTGCATCGGAGAAGGCAACAGCGTAGAGGTAGTATGTCCCGGTTCTTTCGGGCGTCACTTTGAGGGTGAAAGGCACGGTTTTTCCCGGTTCGAGGGCTATTCCCGATGGGTCTATCCTGACTTTCAGTCCTTCGACGCTTCTCAGCTTACCGCTCACGTAGCTCCATGAGTCTTTTGTGTATTCTGGACCGAGGTAGGCCCTCAGAGTCGCGTTCCCTGAGTATTGGCAGGTTTCGTTCCCAACGAAAAAAGCCTTCCCCTCAACGGCGCCGGTGATTTCCGCGCTCTCTCCAACGTGCAGGCTCACGTTCTCCTCCGTCAGATTCAGGACGTGGGCGTTCAGCTCGCCGTAGCCGGGATGAACGCAGTCGCCACCGCTGTTGTGCTCCCGGGAATTCCCCGATATCACGGACCCTTCCGGCGAGTAGAACCATCCGGCAACTGCTATGCCGATGACTATGAGTACCAGCATTACGGACATGAATCCTCTCATTGCTGGGGCACCCCATTAGTCCAGTTCCAATTAGTGGTGTTCGTGGCTTAAAGTTTTCCAGTTGCCGTGTTCTACGACATTTCCTGCCAACTGCACTGACCTCCTTCCCGCCATGAGGGGCAAGGGTTCGGCTTAACCCCTTGCCATTGACGGGGAGGTTTGAGGGGTTTCACCAAAACCCAATAAAAATGGGCTTTTCAGCCCCTCGGGGAGGGCCTTCCCCCCGTTACCCCTCCTCTGAGCGTAAAGACCGCTCAGATTCGGGGTTATGGTTTTTACAGCTTTTCTCAAAATGTTAAAAGCACCAACTAAATCCGCGTTAAAGATAAGCCCCGTTGCAGGACACTTAAATAATCCCCTGACAAACCTCGTCCCTTCGTGGGGCTTCCTGCAAACGGGGCAAGTTTTGGAAGTGAAAGCCTCACTAACGACTTCAACGGCAATACCATACTCCTCGGCAACCTCTGTGAGGCGTTTGATAACGTAATTGAACCGCCACACGTGGGAGAGGAGGAAGTTTCTGCTTTTTGCCTTTATCAGAGTTCCGAGCTAGTCCCTTTGGATAGTCAACGACAATCTTGGAAACGCCCAAATCGTAAAGCCTTCTAACCGTTTGCCTTACGGCAGTGTTAATGTAGTGCTTTGCCTGAAGTTTAGCCTTCTCATGCATTCTCCTAAGCTTCCTACTCCTCTTAGCTCCAGACTTGTTGAGTTTTGACTGATACTCGGCGATTTTTCTCCGCCAGTAGAAGTCAATACTCTTGAGTGGCCTCCCGTTCACGAGGAAGCTTTCCCCATTTTCCACATAAACGGTCATGAGATTGTTTACTCCCAAATCAATTCCTGCCGAAAGGCTTCCCCTTGGAGTTCTTGGAAGTTTAATCCAATTCTCACCTTCAAGTTTTTCCTCGACAGTAAAGCTGATGTGAGCGTACCATTTCCACCTAACGGGGTTGTAGGTTACCTCTAATCGCCCCTGCTTGCCCTTCAGGTGAATTCTACCCTTGAACTGGATTTCGAGGCGTTTGAACTTGCCGAGACCTTTTAGAATAAGCTTATTCCCTTCAATCTGGTATTGGTCGTTTCTCAGGACGATTAAGGGTTTTCTCTTTCCGTCTTCTTTGAGATAGTTTGGTGGTTTGGGCTTAAGCCAAGAGGGAAGTTCACCATTCCGCTTTTTCCGAAGGAGTGAGAAGAATGAACGCCATGCTTCAGAGTTTTTTCTCGCTATTTGTTGGACTGTGGCGGAGCCGATTTCCCGTTTAAACTCTTCATAAACGTTTTTTCTGTGCTGTTGAAGTCCACGATTTGCTTTTTGAAGAATTGTTGTCTTCTCAGGTAGTTTACTCTGTTCCAGACTTTAGCCCCAAGGTCGGCTAACTGGAAGAGTGTTTTTTCTTGCTCTTTCGAGGGTTGGAGTTTTACTGTTATCGAACGCTTCATTTCAAAGCATGGTACGAATTTTAGGCTTTAAAAGAGTGTCGCTTTCCTGCTTTAGGGCTTGTCGG
The DNA here is from genome assembly GCF_012027615.1 of Thermococcus sp. 21S7. NCBI lineage: Archaea > Methanobacteriati > Methanobacteriota > Thermococci > Thermococcales > Thermococcaceae > Thermococcus > Thermococcus sp. 21S7. Next base: position 157,651 of record NZ_SNUT01000001.1, on the reverse strand, counting down.
GTGGTTTACTGCATCCCCGCCCTAAAGGGCGAGGCTTTCAAAAGAAAAATGTAAAGTTTCCTGATCACATCTGACCGGAAAGACTAAATGATTGACCACCCTATGAACAACCATGCCAGACGAAGACCTTGCCAGGGAGGTTCAGGAGCTCAGAAAAGCCCTTGAGGAACTCAGGGAGAGCTTCGCCGTCGTTTCTCAGATGGCGCAGGCATATCTGAGGCTCATCAACATATACGCCCAGTACGGTGGGCTCAGCATAGACCTAGTCGTTCCGGAAGTCAGGAGCGACCCTATAGCGCGTGAAATCGTTCGGATCCTCTTCGACTTGAAGAGGGCCAACGTGAGTCAGATAGCGCGGGAGCTGAAGGGGAGGCGCGGAAAGGCCTCGCGGAACACCGTTAGGGCGAAGCTGGTCGAGTTAAAAAACCTCGGCATCGTTGTCGAGGTTCCCGGCGAGAGGGGGAAGCTCTACGCCCTCTCCCGCGAAGTGGTCAAAAAGTGGCTCGAAATGATCGGAATGCCGATTAGGCTTGACCACACTAATGATTATTGAGGTGGTTGATATGGTGAACGAGAAGGTTGGAACTCCGAAGAAACTGGAGGAGCTCCTCGATGAGCTGGTCGAGGGGATTAGGAACGCCCAGAGTGTCGAGGAGGTAGAGGTTCTCAAGAAGAAGGCAGAGGTTGTGGAAGACCTCATCGAGGCCTACGAGGGCGACAGGGACCTCGACAAGATACCCGCCCTTATGGAGAAGGTCGGCGACATGATCGAGGACATCCTCGGGCCGCTCAAGGAGCTCCTCAATGAGCTCTACAGCCCGGAGAGGGTTCAGGCTATGGGCAGGAGCGTGGCCGAGTTCTACAAGAACCTGGCCGAGGCCGGGATGGACAGGGATGCGGCCCTTGAGCTGACGAAGGAGTACATGGAAGCGATAAACCCCGGAAAGAAGCTCATGGAGATGATCGCTAGCTTTGGAAAAGGCGGTTTCGGCAACATAAATATCCCCAGCCCCCCAATGGGTTTTGGAGGGGATGAGCGAAAGGAGGAGTGAGCTTGAGAGGCCTCCTTCACTTTTTTCTTCGACTGCCAGTGCTAGCGTTCAGGATGGCGGGCATGGTCAGGATAACGAACCGGGCGAAGCGGGGCTTTAAACGGGCGCTTCTGGATGGAGGCCTTCCAGCAGAGGTTGTCGATGAGCTGGTTAGGGACTTTGACCCCGCCTCGCCGCTCAGGGAGACGCTTTTCAGGTCTTCCGGGAAATAGCCGCTTCCCCCGCTCACTCCCACATTGCCCTGGCGGAGAGTTTAACACTCGGCTTGTCCCCGTAGAGCAGTATCAGGACGTCCATGTCCCCGTAAGTGGAAACCTCAATGTAAGCCGCTTTCCCGCTTTTCTCGAAGAGGTCATTGGCCGCCAGACGTCTCCTCTCATCGTGAGACGAGAGCTCGACGTAGTCCCTCTCGACCCACCCGGTTTCGAGGAGCGCTTTTTTCAGCTGGAGGTAGACCTCACTGCCCAGAGCGTGGGGATAGAACAACACTACCGCCCTTGCTCCCCCGGAAGAGACGTTGCCCTCCAGCTTGTAGATGTATCCGTCGAACCCCAGCCCGGTATCGGCTGTCCAGTTCCAGGGCCTCACGTCGTTCCTCAGTTTGCCGAAGGAGAGTAGTTCGCCGGGACTGGCCCCGCCCGTGCCGACCACGTGCCAGAAGAAGTCGCTGGTCGAGTATCGGGGCTTCTTGACGACGACCGCGAGGTAGTGGTTGTAGCGGTACTGGGCGAAAACCGTTAGGGTGTCTGAATCTCGGGAGAAGGTTCTCGCGTAGGGTTCCCTTCCTTTGTCGGTTCTCTTCCAGCCTTCTCCCAGGAGTTTCTCGGTCAGTTCATCGAGCGCGGTTAGGCATGCTGTGGCGTTCGGATAAACGAGGAGCATGAACTCAACGTCGCCAGTTCTGCCGGTGTACCAGTCCGCCGCTGGAACCTCAGGGATATCGACGAAGTCCGTGGTGATGTTGAAATCCTTCCGCAGGTCACCGAGGACCATCGATATCACCGTTCCCGGCCCCACGCCCCTCTCACTGACCGGCTTAAAAACGCCCTTTGGTAGGTCTTTTCCCTGTTCAAAGGAGAGCCCTTCCGTTGGGTCTCCCCACCGCCAGAGCAGGCCCACGAGGGCTTTGACCTCTCTGGGGTTCCCAAACAGCAGTGATACCCGTTCCATGCTGGCAATCCTCGCCAGCTCGATGTAGACCCCTGTACCATCGGCTTCGAAGTAGTCGCCGGCCACCATGCTGCCCGCGGGATTCTGGGTATAGGTGTTGGCGTACTCCTTCTCAGTCCATCCGTTATCCAGGAAGGCCTCCTTAAGCTGGAGATAAACCTCCCTCCCCTCACGTGGCCGGTAAACGAGGAAAACCGTGCTGATGTTGGTTCCATCGACCGTTCCCTCTAGGTCGTCGAGGTAGCCGGAGAATATTAACCCCCTCCCCCTGCTCCAGTTGCCCTCAACCACTTTGACCGGCAGGAAGAGGCCGAGAACCTTGCTGGGGCTGGGTCCCATCGTGATGATACTCCACGTAAATTCTGAGAGGCGTTTTGCCCTCTCTTCCGCGCTCCCTCCGGTGATTCTTGCCACGAACAGGACATAGAAGTAGCGCTCGTAGGTGTAGAACGCCGTGTAGCTCTCGTTTCCCCTCTCCCAGAAGTTTCCATCTCCCCGCTGGAAGCCGTTCTCGGTCAGGAGTTCCACCACGTCATTCATGGCCTCCTCGACCGCGGTTGAATTTGGGTAGGCAAAGAGGCCGAACTCAATGCCGTCCGCAGTTCCAGTAAAGGCTGAGAGGCTCCTCTGGGGTAGGGGTATGTTCACGGGGCTTTCAGTGACGTTGTATTTCTCGGAAATTCTGGAGACCACGTCGAGAACTGCGTACTTTGGAGAATACGAGAACCAGTCCACCCGTTTCGGCTTGAAGGTTCCCGAGGGGAACGTGGCTTTTGCTTCCTCCGGTGCGGACGTGTTTTCGGGGACCCCCTCATCCACACCCTCGTGGGCCGTTTCAATCGCCGGACTGTTGGTTTTCTCTCCCTCCGGGCTGTTGATGCATCCGCAGGACATTGTGATCAGAATTATGATGATACATGAAACAATAATTTCGACGCGTCTCATGGGAAACCCCGGAGATTTTTGGATTTCAAATTATAAATACTTTTCCCTTCCAAGTTGTTTTGATGGGTCGTTCATTGCTCTCTAAACCTCTCGTAGATAAGCTCGTCGAGATATCGCCCATTACTCCAGACGTGCTCTCTGAACCGTCCACTCAAAGAGAACCCGTTCTTTTCAAGGACGCGTATGGATGGCAGATTGTCCTCATGAACTTTTGCCCAGACCTTGTGGGGGTTGAGATGAGCAAAGGCGTAATCACAGAGGAGCTTCACCGTCTCCGTCCCGTAGCCCTTTCCCCGCTCTTCCGGTGAGAGGTAGTAGAGTATCTTCCCCCACCTTGCTTGCCAGTTAATCCAGTTGAATCCGGCTATGCCTACGAGCTTTCCGCCCTCGTTTTTTATCACCGCGAAAGTGGAACTTTTCGCCCTGTTCTTCTTCAGCTCCTCGTAGAACTTCTCCTCTTCTTCGGGCAGGTGAATTGGGCAGAGTTAAAGAGAGCCCTAACGGTGCTCCTGTCGTTGAACCACCCAGCTTTTGCCGAGGTCTTTTTTAGGAGAGTTGCTAGGGAGACCTTTCCACCCTTTAGTATTACGGGCTTCATTTCTCCCATTCCTCCCTGAACAGGTCATAGAAGAGCACATCAACATATCCGTCGGGTGTATGTGCGTGCTTCCTCAGCCTGCCAACGAGCTTAAAGCCGTTCTTTTCGAATTCGAATTGAGGCAATGTTGTTTTCGTACGTCCTCGCGTAGACCTTGCGCAGGTTCATGTAGCGAAAGCAGTACTCTAAGGTTAGTTTCACTGCCTCACTTGCATAGCCCCGATTCCAGTACTCCCTCCCAAGGAAATACCCTATTTCCGCCGTTCCGTTCCTGAAGTCTATCCCGCTCACGATGACCGTCCCAACGATTTCACCTTCTTCATTGAGTATTGCAAAGGCCCTCTTGGCCAGCTTTTTAGCCGTCAGGCTCTCGTACCACTTCATCCACTCTTCAAGCGTCGAAACGTCCGAAGGGTCGGCGAGAGTTTTGGTAACCTCCCTGTCATTGTTCCACTCCCAGATTTTCTGAATGTCTTCCCTTAGAATTACGCCCAGGGAGACTTTTTCTCCCCTGAGAATTAGCGGCCTCATCTAAACCACCTCACAAAATCAGGTTCAAGAACCACGTGAAGACGGGAAGCTTCAGGCTATCCCTCCTCAAAGCCGCGTAGTACATCGCAAAAGCCAGAAGGCCCGCGTAGAGCCCGAGCAAAAGCCCCTGCACGCTGTGTAGTAGCAGGGCGTTTATCGAGTGCGCAAAGCCCCACAGGAACACTGGCAGAGCTATTCCTGCCTTCTTCCCGGAGAGCCTCAGCCCGCCGAGGTAGAGGAGGTTTACGGCCGCTATCTCGACGAAGTAATACGCGTACTGGGACGCAAAAAGCAGGAGTGCTAGGGGGAAGCTACTGTGGGAGATTTCGAGAAAATACCTGAACTCCTGCAGGGACTGGAGGGTGTAGCTTCCCGAATAGGCCACCTCCAGCCCAATGAAAGCGAGGACAATGAGGACCGAAATTATGAACTCCCTCATACCAAATCTACCAGTAAAGAGCTCCCCAAAACGAAGGCCAAGCCAGCGGAGCAGCAAAAACACCGCCGTCAGACGGAGGAGTGTTATCGTCCAGATGAGGGCAAAGCGGAGGACAGGTGAGTCTGTTGGCCATGTTCCCGTTGCTTTTATGAATGCCCACGCTGTCCCGAGCTCAATCCCCCATGTGACGAAGAGGAACCACGCCAGGGCAAAGGCAAGGAGTTTCTTCAATTTAATACCCTCCTAGACATGCCTATTAAGTACCTAGATAGCAACTTTTCCTAATCATACTGCTCCTCTGGTTTGGGATTTTATAATTTCGCTACCACGTTTTCTGTTGATTTAGAATTTAAAAATTTAACTTTAATTCAAGTCAAGTATACGTAAATTTTTTCGTAAATCTTATTAGGTTCATATTCAACTTCGGTATTGGTGATGAGATGAACAAGGGTGTTAGGGGAGTTCTTTCAAGCTTTGGTGTAATCGCTATAGTAAGCTTGGTGTATCTAGCCCTTAGGAGGGAAATAGGATTTGTCATAATTGGCCTTTTATCGTTCCTGTTGCTCTACCTTGCCGTTAGAATGGCCGGATATACGAGAGAAGACCTTGGCTTGGCTGGTTATTTTAACTGGAAACTCCACTTGGTTCTTCCCGTTGCTGTAATGCTCATGAACATTCTGTGGGTTCTGCCACTTGGGGTCGGTATTAAGACCCTGCATCCCCTGATTTATGTTGCCTTGCTGATAAAGTACTTGATTTTTGTGGCCCTTTACGAGGAGCTAGTCTTTAGAGGTCTAATGCAGAGGGGCTTTGAACTCTGGAAAGGGGAAAGAGTGGCTGTAATTCTAACCGCTATAATATTCGGGCTCAGTCACATTACTGCCAGATTTACTTTTGAGCCAACTTTTGCCAACTTCTGGAGAATCTACAATCCTCTGCTGAGTGGATTCGTGTTTAGTGTCTATAGATGGAAGTTCCGGAGGATAGAGGGGTTGATACTTGCCCACGGTCTGGGAGATGCGATTGACAGGATGATGACGGTTAAAAAAGTTGAATGGCTCTTGGGAACAGCCACGGGGCATGTATACATGGTACTCGCTTATACAGTTACCCAGCTGGCATCGATTTTTATCTACCTAAAGCTCGCGGGGAGCCTAAAGGGTTACGGTGGCCAACCAAATAAAAATCGGAACCTTGAGGCTTCTCGTCTTTAGGGCAAGCCCATAGGTCAGCATGGCAAAGAGCATCATGTACACTCCAAGGAGGAATGCCTGAACAGGTGGCATGACGATAACGTTAAGGGCGTGAGCAAAGCCCCAGAGAAACGTTGGCAGTAAGACTGCCAGTTTTTCACTGCCCAGCTTTAATGCTCCGACGTAGAGGAGGTTCACCATAAGAATTTCGATGACGTAGTAGATGTATTCAGAGGCCAGCGACAGACCAGCGAATAATTCGTTTGGGGAGATGCGAAGATGGTGATGAAGTCCGCGGACAATTTGGAGAGTGTAACTTCCTTTGAAATATGCAACTTCGACGGCGAGGAACAGCAGGACAACGGCGGTCGAATAGGCGAGCTCTCTCCTTCCGAATTTCCCATTTGTTAAGTCCCCGAAATTTAAGTTCAGCCATTTGAGAGTTAGAATTCCAGCCGAAAGCTTTAGAATGTTTATCGTCCACACCTTGGCGAGGTACATATAAGCAGTCTTCGAAATCCACGAGCCGGTTACCTCTTTAAAAACCATGCTAACTGCAATTTCAAGCCCCCAGTTGATGAAGAGGAACCAGAGGAGCGCGAAGAGGGCGAGCTTTCGCATTCTCCTCACCGTGGCTGCAACGAAAAGGTTCCTTATAAACCTTTACTCCGCGAAAGAGTTTTAAGGTTTTCTTCGATGCCGTCATAAGATGCCCGCACCCGTGTCATCGGAGGGGCGCTCATGAAGAGCAGCCTCGCTTACACCGTCCCCGCCGTCGTCAGCAGGCTCCGTCTCGTGTCAGTAGCTCCAATTAGAGACCACCACGGAACGGTTCATTCGGGGGAGGCTGAGTTCCTCGTTGAGCCGCTGAAAACCACCGTGAGCGTCTTCTTTCCGGTTGGAGAGCACGCCGAGAAGCTTGGTGAGATGGTCGGCTCCACGGTGGAAGTCGAGGTTCTGCCGCCCTCCCTCAGGGTCTCCGCGCTGGGGAGCGCTAAGCGCTTCCAAATAGTCAGGGAGGAAGCCCCCGACGTCCCGGCTCCGTTCTACCGTTTAACCGGCATCTTCCGGGTGTACACGCCGATGTGGGGGGTCTTCGAGTGCGGGAACCTGAGGTTCGAGGCCTGCTTCGAGCGCGAGGGCTGGCTCGAAATCAGGGGCGTGCGGTTCTACGCATCGCTTCCGCAGTAGATAACAGTACCATCTCCCAATCCCTTGTGACGCCCGCGACCACGTTCTTTCCAAGAACCTCGACCCAGCCGTTCCCCCAGAGCTCCCGAACTTTTGGGTCTTTTCCGTCGGCGATTTCAACGATGACGGCGTTTCCTTCGAGCTCGCCCCCGACGAGGAGCTTATCGCCGATTGGCAGCAGCGAGGTGGCGCTTCCCTCGCCGAGCTGAATCTCCCGCTCACCGATCTGGACCCAGAAGTTTTCCCCGCGGTAGCCGGCCAGGACGAGTTCTCCGTTCCAGAGGCAGGCCGTCAGCGCTATCCCTTCCGCGAGAGCTTCCTCATCCACCGGTTCGCCGTTCTCGCTGAAATCGAAGGACTTCACTTCCCAGCGTCCATCCCCGGTCTTGACGCTCCCGATGAGCCTTAACCTGTTCTCCGATGGAAGCAGGGCGGTGAAGAGGACGTCGTCCCAGCTCCCGAAATCCCTCAGCCAGAGGGGCTCGCCTTCCGGGGAGACCTTCCCGATGAAGAAGCCCTTGTCGCCCGGTCTTCCGGTTTCGTCCGCTATAAACATCCCATCCCTGCCCGGGAGGATTGAGTGAACCGCTCCGTTGCTTCTAACGTCGAGCTTCAGCTCCCAGAGGAGGCCGAGGTTTTCGTCGAGCCTTGCGAGGTAGGCCTTCCAGCCCTCGCCGCCGTCGGGCGTCGCGGTTCCCTCGACCGACCCGCCGATGAGGTAGCCGTCGTCGAGCTTGAGTGCACTGTGGCCCTCCCAGTCGTTCTGCCCCGACAAAAAGCGGGTCTCAGCTATCTCCTCGCCGTCGAGCCTTGCGAGCATGATTTTGTAGCTCCTCCCGTCGTGAACAATACCAACGAGCAACTCCCCGGCCATCGCCACCGGAACCGTCTCAGACCCGAAGGAGTAGGTTCTCATAACCTCAACCCCCTGATGAATCCCACGAGGGGACTACAAAGAGTTTCTACCCCCAATGCTTCGAACTTGAACGGATTTCGACCCCGAACCATGTTCACCCCCCGAATCTAATCTTACTTCGTGGAGTATTTACCCCCGGTTCCTCTTAATCCCGACGGTCACGACGCTGAACATGCCCCGGTAGTGCGTTTTTACGTCGAAACCTGCCTTTCTCATGATGAACTCAACGATCCAAGGGGCCCAGACGTTGATTTTAGTCCTGAAGAAGTATCCCTTCTCGAAGTTTACGAAGAGCCTCTCCGCCGTCCCGGTGATGGTGTCGAAGCGGACGTGGAACGAGGTGAAGGGTTCCTCGACGAGCACCTCGCGGTAGTTCTCGTGGAGCAGTCTAACCCAGTCGGCGTACTCTACTGCCAGAACTCCTCCCGGCTTCAGGACGCGGAAGGCCTCCCCAACGGCCGAGTCAAAGTCGTAAGCACTCATGTGGGGCAGGGGGTTGCCGAGGAACGCTGCGAGGTCGAAGCTTTCGTCCGGAAAATCGAGGTTCCTGGCGTCCATGACCCGGAACTCCGCCCTGTAACCGAGCTCCCCCGCTATTTCCCTGGCCTTTTCCACGAGTCCTTCCTGGGTGTCTATTCCGGTGACCTCGAAGCCGAGCTCCTCAAGGGCGAGGGTGGAAACGCCCATGCCGCACCCGACGTCAAGGGCCCTTCCTTCAAACCGTGGAAGAACGTCTCTGAGGAGTTCCTTCATCCGTTCGAGCCGCTTGCGCCCGGTTTCGCCCCTCGGGTCGTAAAGCCAAGGCTTCTCCTCGTAGGTCGGCTCGAAGGTCAGCCCAAGGTTCCGGAACATACCATCACCCCATCTTTTCTAAAATCCTCCCGACGAACCTTTCAAGCCTCGCCCGAACTTCCGGGTGCTCTACGAGGCCCCCCCGGAGGGAGCCTCCGCCGTACTCGTTCGAGGATAGCAGAACCGCCTCCGGCCAGCTCTCGCCGCCGGTCAGTCCGTACAGCACCTCGTGGAGCGTCATGTCCCCGCCGGAGCTGGTGTTTCCGATGATTACGAAGTTCAGCTTCCCTTTAAAGGCCTCCCATTCCTCGTAGCTCTTGAAAACAGCCTGGCCCCTCTCGGAGAAGGCTCTGTAGAGACCTGAGGCATGGCCGCCGTAGGTTGGAACGGCGAATATCAGAACGTCAGCATTCATAGCCTTCCCGTAGAGTGCAGGCACGTCGTCGCTTATGGGGCAGTTCCCTGTGAAGCACTCGTATTCACAGCGGCTGCAGGGCCTTATCTCCAGGTCATAGGCCTCCACCATCTCCGTCTCGTGGCCTTTTTCCTCGAACTTCCGGAGGCAGAACCTGAGGATTCGGGCACAGTTGCCGTCCTTCCTGGCACTGAACGCAACTCCCATGACTTTCATTGCATTCCCCAACCTTACAACCCCGAATGGTTTTTAAGGTTTACTTTGATTTAGAATTTGGGGTGTTTAGGATGGACGCTGAGAGGGCCGCTGAGCTCGCGCTCTCGCTCGGCGCGGAGTACGCGGAGGTTCGATTGGAGAGGCTGATCAAGACTGAAATCTCCGGCTCGGATGAGATAAACGTTTCCGCCCGCTCCACGGGTGGATTCGGGGTCAGAGTTCTCGCTAAAGGTTCATGGGGCTTTGCCTCCGTGACCTCAGAGGACGACCTTGAATGGGCCGTTAGAAAAGCCCTGAAGCTGGCGCGGGTTGGGGAAGGAAGCGTTAAGCTCGCCGAGATCAAGCCCGTTCGAGACCGCGTGGGGAGCGGAATGCGGGTAAAACCCTCAGATGTGCCCCTTGAGGAAAAGGTAGAGGCAGTTAGAGCTCTCGTGGATGACCTCCCGGATGCTTCACGGAGGGTCGTCAAGTACTCCGACTTCTCCGGCTTCAAGCGGCTCGTCACGAGCGAGGGGACTGAAATCGAGTGGGAGCTGGGGGCGATTTCCTTTGAGGCCGATTTGGCGGTCTCCTCCGACGGCAGGAGTGCGTGGCTCTTCAGTCTCACGGGCTCGGTTGAGAGGGGCTTTGAGGCCGTTGAGGTGATGAGGGAACGGGTTCTCACCGAAATCCGGGGACAGCTGGAGTGCTTCCTTCACGGCGAGAGGCCCAAGCTCAGGGACGTTCCGGTTCTCCTCTCGCCCCATTTCGCTGGCATGATTGCTCACGAGGCATTGGGCCACCTCGCGGAGGCCGACGAACTGCCGAACACGCCCTTGGCGGAAAAGCTCGGAGAGAGTATTGCGCCGGAGTTCGTCAGCTTGAGCGACGGGAACGTTGAAGACGGCCACGGAAACGACCGCTACGACGATGAAGGGGTTCCTGTTAGGAAAGCTGAAATCCTGAAGAACGGGGTTTTCAACGAGCCCCTCGTGGACAGGGAGCGGGCTTTTCTGCTCGGCGTCGAGCCGAACGGGCGCGCGAGGGCGGAGAGCTACGCCTTCGAGCCGATGGTGAGAATGAGGAACACGTACTTCGAGCCAGGCGACTGGACGTTCGAGGAACTGCTTGAAGAGGTCGAGCTGGGCTACTACCTCGTGAGTGCGGGGCCGGGTCAGACAGGCCTCGACTCCTCGTTTACGGTTGGGGTCATGGAGGGCTACGTCATCAGGAACGGCGAGATTGCCGAACCGATATTCGGTGCAACCGCCAGCGGAAGGGCCCTCGATGCACTCCCCGGAATCAGGGGACTTGGAAGGGAGCTCGACTTCGAGAACTCCTACTGCGGAAAGGGGCAGGTGGTGAGGGTGAGCATGGGAGGGCCGCATATTCTCTTTGAGAGGGGAATCCGGGTGATGTGAATGGAGCGGGAGGTTTACCGTCTGAGGGAGGAGCGCGCCGGGGTCTCTCTGGAGGGGAGCGTTAGGCCATTTGCCCGCGTTAGAGAGTTCACCGCGGTCAGGCTCATCGAGAACGGGAAGGTGGGTTCGGCGCTCGCCGAGGGCCGGGACGAGGGAGAAGCCCTAAGGCTCGCCCGCGAAACACTCCGCTTTCCCAGAGAAGAGGATTACGGGCTTCCATCTGGATGCAGGGCCCGCTGGGATAGGACGTTTGAGGTCGAGGTGGAAGACCTCGCCGGCGAGCTCTCCTCACTGGGTGAGGAGCTGGAAAGGCGGGGTCTCTCGCTTTCGGGAACGGTTGAGGTCATAACGAGGCGCTTCTCGGTCGAGAGCACCGCAGGGGCGGACGTTGAAGGTTCCCATTCCCTCATGAGGACTGACCTTGAAGTTGGAGGGGCGGTCCCGTTTCAGGTCTTCTTGGGATTTTCCAAGCGGGTTGAAGTTGAGGAAATCCTCAACCCGTACATCAACCTCGTTGAAGGTCTCGGGGCCGTCAAACCTCCGGAGGGGAGAATGGAAGCTATCATAGCACCAACCCCGTTTTCCGACCTCCTACTTCCCGCAGCCCTCTGGAAGTTCCGCGGGAGCGTCGAGGTGAAGGGAGGCACGGCAGCAAAGCCAGGGAAAGCAATCGCTTCGCCGCTCGTGACGTTGCTCGACGACCCGCTCGACGAAGGATCTCTCCGCTATGTGAGGGCCGACGACGAGGGGGTTAGAACAAGGAAGAACATCCTGATTGAGAAGGGCACCGCCAAAGGCCTGCTCTGGGACAGCCATAGCGCATGGATGGCCGGAAGGGAGAGCACTGGGAACGGGATAAGAATCGAGGAGAGAATCATCGACGGCCCGCACAACCTAACGCTCGCACCGGGGAACAGGACGCTGGAAGAGCTGATTTCGGAAATTGATAAAGGTTTTATTGCCCTCGGCCTCAGGGGTGCGAACGCCCTCGACAGGGCCACCGGCGACTTCTCGGTGGTCGTCACACCGGCCCTCGTAATCGAGCGGGGCGAGGTTAAGGGCTTCTCACGCTTCGAGCTCAGGGGAAACGTCTGGGAGCTCCTCAAAAACGCCACAGGCATCGGGAAGGAGCTAACGGGGGTGTGGTTCGACGAGGGGTTCTCGCTCTCGCTCCCGTTCCTCAGAACCGGGGTGGTGGTATGAAGGAAACTCTGGCCCTTCTCGCTGTTCTCTTCCTCATCGCCCTCTTTTTCCTGCCGGCGTACTACATCGGGCCGCCTTACGTTCTACTCGTGGCCGTTTACCTCCTTACGCTCTACGCGGTCGAAAAGCGCGGCCTTGGGAAAACCGCGGAGAGAGCCGTTGGTGTTGTCTTCTTCATCGTAGTTATGTCTCTAATCATGAAAAAGATGGAGGAACCCCTCTGGCAGGCGCTCGCGCTCGGAGGACTTATCCTCGCGCTTGAGCTCATCAAAGGACGTCGCTCCCGAGATGAAAACCTGGGCGAACCGGGGGCGGGGTGAGATGATGAAAGCCGTAAAGACCTTCTATTCCAAGGCCATTGATACCTTCAGGGAATTTGGCGGAACCGAGGAAGAGCTGATGTGGCTGGTCGGTTCGAGACTGGCCCTGTTTCCGTCACACCGGGAGGAGATAATGCTGAGGCTCAGAGCCATGGAGGAAATCGTACGGCGGGCGGAGGGAAAAATCCTCGACGTTGGCTCCGGTTCAGGGCTGCTCGCCCTAGCGCTCTCCGAGAAGGGGATCGTTACGGGAGTTGAAAAGGCTCCGGACTTCTTTCCGTTCCTCAGGACGCTTGAGAACGAGCGGCTGAAGTTCATTCAGGGCGACTTCCTCAGGGACGATGTTGGTCGGGACTTTGACGTTGTCGTTTTCTCCTACATCCTCCACGACCTCGAACCGGAACCGTTTCTCAGAAGGGCCATTGAAGTCCTAGCCCGGGATGGCAGGATTATCCTCGGCGACTTTGACTTGAATATGCTCAGGAGCAAGGTGAGGGCATTTGCCGATGAAAACTGCCTGAGAATCGTTGAGGATGTAACCCTCGGACGGGCAAAAACTCACGGAAGCCCCTGTGAGGCGTTTTTAATCGTCATAGAAACTGGGGGATGACACGGATACAATGCCTGGGAAGTTTTTAGCAAAATCAAAAGGAAAAGCTACTCACCAGGAGGACGTTCCGGTCTCCATAGGGTTGCTGGTTATCGCCTCGTACTCGTCCTTGGGGAGAACCTGCGGCTCGTAGGTCACGCCGTACTGCCTCGCCAGCACGCCGGTGAATGCCCTCAGATGGTTACCGCTACCCATCACAAGGTTCTCGAAGACGTACTCGATGTCCCGGTTGTCGGTTTTGTCCAGCCAGTCATGCAGGTCTTTGATGTCGACCTCCTCTATAAGTGCACCGACTGCAAGTGCCGCCTCCTCGCTCTTCATGCCCTCCTCTATGAGCTGGTCGTAGAGGGCCTGAAGCTCGGGGTTCTCGAACTCACCGATGTCCTTGTCCGCCGCTGGATCGGTCAGGTTGTACTTCTCTATGAGCGTCAGCACCATGTCCATGTGGGTCTGTTCGCTTCTCGCTATGTTGCTGAATATCGAAATTCCCCACTGGTCGTACAGGGTGAGGTAGACGTCCCTGGCGAGCTTCTCCTCCTCGCGCATGTAGAGGATGGCCTGTATCTCATCCGCGCTGAGGTCTTCCGGAGGAAGCGATGCGACGTAATCCGTGCTGTATGCATCAACGGCGCCGCCGGCGGTCGCGTTTGAGGGTGGACCATGTGGGGCCGCTTCGGCACCACCGGTGGACGTTGTGGCAGTGGAGGAGTCACCCGTTATGCACCCTGCACTGAACACCCCCAGCAGGACGACCCCCATGAGGAGCAGTCCGAATGTTTTCTTTCCCAGCATTTTCATCACCTTCTCCCATATGTAATTCTAACATTACATATGTGCTAAAGCTTTATAAGTCTTTCGGGTTTCATGCGGGCAACAGGCTTATATCCTCCGAAAGAGAAACGCTCCCCATGAACAGTCGTCTAAAGGCCGCACTCCTATTAATCCTGCTGGCAAATATTCTAAAGAAATCACCGGTGTATCTTCTGCTGTACCTTCTGGCGTTTGTCCTTTTCTCTCTGAAAGAGTGGAAAAGCCTGCCCGTGCTCGCGGGACTTGCAATTTCCGTTGGATTCTTTGCCGAACTCATTGGAACGCGGCTCTGCCTTCCCTTCGGCTGCTACGAGTACGTGAACCTCCAACCACAGCTCCTCGGTGTTGCCCTTTTCGTGCCCCTAGCCTGGGCGATATTTGGTTCCGTTGCTTACCTAACGGCGAGTTCCATATTCCCGAGGAAAGTCGACCGGCTTCTATTCGCCTCCCTGCTCATGGTACTCCTTGACCTCGCCATAGACCCGCTGATGACGTCTTGGAATGCCTGGGTGTGGAAGACGTCAACGGCCATAAACTGGTTCGGGATTCCCTGGACTAACTACCTCGGCTGGTTTCTCGTCTCGCTGTTAGTATTCTACCTTTACGAGCGGCTTTCGAGCCCTTCAATATGCTCGTGCCTCAAAATGGTTGGGCCTGCGGTATATCTTCTCGAAGCCTTCACCTTTGTCCTGTACGCTCCATCGAGCGTAAAAATGCCCCCTGTGATTGCGTTTGTCCTCTCACTGGCTCTGCTCATCCCTTTAACGATGAGGAGGTGGAACCATGAAGGTCGCTTTGATTCCAATGAAGGTTAGGGTTAACGATTTCGAGGTCAACTGGAGGGAGTTCGAACGGAGGTTCAGCGAGGCCATGCAGCATGGCCCTGACTTCGTCGTCTTCCCCGAATACTGCCTGACGGGCTTTGACGAGTGGGACTTCAGCGGGGCGGAACTTTACGGAGAAATCGTGGAAAGGGTGAGCCGACTTGCCGGGGAGGCGGGCGTTTACGTCGTCTTTGGACTCCTCGAACCCTACAAAAACTGTACCTACAACTCCGCCCTGCTGATCGGTCGGAACGGGGAAATCCTGCTGAAGCACCGCAAGTTCCAGGAGCCGATGAAGTTCTGCACGGGCAACACGGTAAAGACCGCAAGGACTGATCTCGGAAAGGTCGCGATAATCATCTGCGGCGACCTCTACAACAAGAGGATAGCCAAGTGGATACGGAGAAAAAGGCCGGATTTCATCTTCATGCCGATGGATCGCTCCCCGTGGGGTGACTTCAACCTCGCGGAGGAAGTGGCGGATATGGGCAGGCGAGTGGCCCTACTTGGAGTCAGAACGTTCATCGTAAACAGCTTCGGCCACTGGGACAGCTTCGGCGGTGCGTGGTTCTTTGACTCCGATGGGAAGCTTCTGGCGTCATCGGAGGGAGAGGAAATCCTAGTTGTGGAGGTCTGAACTCCAAAAACCTTAAGCCCAGCCCCGCCAAAGATTATTCGGTGGTCCCATGGAACTCTACGATGTGAATGACTTTTCTCTTCTCCAAGCCTCGCCGTTCACGGCGGGGTAGAGTATTCTGCAAATTAGCCGTTAAAGAGGAAAGCAATCTTTTTTAAAGCCCAAAAACCGTACCATACTTTGAAATGAAGCGAGCAGTAACAGTAAAACTTCAACCATCAAGAGAACAGGGGAAAACACTCTTCGAGTTAGCCTACGCTACAGCAATAATCTGGAACAAACTCAACTACCAGAGGCTTAAACAGTTCAAAGAATTCGGCAAAATAGACTTCTCAACAACAGAAAAAGAAGCTTATCACGAGTTCAAAAACTGGATTGGTGGCTCAACAGTCCAACAATTGGCCAGAAAAAACGCTGAAGCATGGCGTTCATTCTTCACCCTCAACAGAAAGAAAAAGAAGGGAGAACTACCAGAATGGTTCAAGCCGAAACCACGAAAATTCGTTAGAGAAAAGAACGGCAGAAAACTCTTCATAATCCCCCTGAGAAACGATCAGTACAAAATTAAGGAGAACGTTATCGAATTGAGAAGGCTCGGCAAGTTTGGGAAACTCGAAATCCAGTTCAAGGGTAGAATTCACCTAAGGGAAAACAGGGACGCTTAGAAATCACTTTCGACGAGGTAGGGCGAAAATGGTATGCTCACTTGAGCTTTACCGTCGAGGAAAAACTTGAAGGTGAGGAGTGGGTAGCACTCCCAAGAACGCCAAAAGGAAACCTTTCAGCGGGGATAGACTTGGGAGTGAACAACTTGATGGCTGTTTACGTGGAGAGTGGAGAGAGCTTTCTCGTGAATGGAAGACCACTCAAGAGCATTGACTTTTACTGGAGGAAGAAGATTGCGGAATACCAGTCAAAACTCAACAAATCAGGAGCTAAAACGAGCAGAAAACTCAGGAGAATGCATGGGAAGGCCAAACTTCAGGCGAAGCACTACATTAACACGGCAGTCAGGCGGACTGTTAAGAGACTCTACGAGTTGGGTGTTTCTAAAATTGTCGTTGGTTACCCAACGGGAATCGCCAGAAACTCCAACAAGGGTAAAAGGCAGAATTTTATCCTTTCCCACGTCTGGCGGTTTAATTATGTGATTAAACGCCTCACAGAGGTTGCAGAAGAGTATGGTATCACTGTCGAAGTCGTGAATGAGGCTTTCACTTCTCAAACTTGCCCTCTCTGTGGTCAACGCCATGAGAATGCTCGTTTTGTTAGGGGTTTGTTCAAGTGCCACGGAGAGGGCGTTGTTATGAATGCGGATTTAGTTGGTGCTTTTAACATTTTGAAAAAAGCCATAAAAACCATAACCCCGAGCCTTCCGGCTTTATCGGGAGGTAGGGGTAACGGGGGGAAGGCCCTCCCCGAGGGGTTCGAAGAACCCTCGTTGGGGGTTGCTCTAATGAGAACCCCTCAAACCTCCCTGCCAGTTGGGTAGGGGGTTCCTCGCTGGAACCCTCGCCCTTCAGGGCGGGGAGGAGGTCAGCCCGCGTTCGCCCCGGGTGTTGGCAATCCCGAGCCCGGCGGTTTGAGCACGAGGGAGCTGGTCAGGGTGATAGAATCCCTGGACGTTGGGGTTGTCGCATTCGACGTCGTTGAGCTCAACCCACGACACGATTGCAGTGGGATAAGCGCCTTTGCGGCGGCTAAAATAATAAGGGAGGTGCTGGGAAAAGCAAAGAAATGAGGTTTAATGGCTTCACGGGCCGTTGCCTTTTCCCTGTCCTCCTGTCTCCATCGGACTGCTGATTATCGCCTCGTACTCGTCCTTGGGGAGAACCTGCGGCTCGTAGGTTACTCCCCTGTTCTTCAGCTGGCTCACAAACGACCTGAGGTGGTTCCTGCTCCCCATCATGAGGTTTTCGTAGACGGTTATGATGTCCACCTTGTTCGTCCGGGAAATCCATTCCTGGAGGTCCTTTATGTCAGTTTCCTCTATCAGTGCGCCAACCTTGAGTGCATCGACCTCGCTCTTCATGCCCATCTCCATGAGCTGGTCGTAGAGGGCCTGAAGCTCCTCGTTCTGGAATTCGCCGATGCCCTCGCTGGCGGTCGGGTCGGTTAGATTGTACTTTTTGAGCAACGCCCTCACTGACTCCACGTGGGTGGTCTCGCTCTTGGCTATGTTGCTGAATATCTGGAGTCCCCACTTCTCGTAGAGCTTGGTATAAACGTCGTGGGCGAGCTTCTCCTCCTCCACCATGTACAGAAGTCCCTCTTTTTCTGCGTCAGTCAGCTGTTCCGCGGGGAGGGAGTCTATATATGACTGGAGATCATTGGTGTTCACATCGCCGTTTGAGTCCGCCACGATTGGAACGGTGTTGGTTGGCGCCGGACTTTCGGTGGAGGTCGTTGAGGTTTCGCTTGTTCCGATGCAGCCCGCGGCTATAATTCCGGATACAATAATGGCCAGCACAGCGACCGCATAAAGCCTTCTCATCCACATCCCTCCGCGTTTGGGGTGTCCTCAGAATAATCTTACCCAAAGTTCATAAATACCTTTTGGTTCATCCGGCCATGCAAAACGGGTGCTTCGTCAAAAGGTTTATTTGAAAAGTTCCGGAGTGTAAGGGGGTGGTAGCATGTGGCGCTCGGCCAAGTTCATCGACGATAACGTTGCCTTTTCGAGGATGCCGACGGGGAGTGAAATAGACGAAGTCGCCGAAACGTTCGGTGCGGTGGTGGTGCTCGTTGAGGAGTTTGAGCTTCCCTACAGCCTGGATGAATGGCAGAAACGGGGCGTTGAGGTTTTCCACAGTCCGGTCCGGGATTTCTCGGCCCCGGCTTTAGAACAGCTTCTCGAAATCCTCCGCTGGATCGAAGCGAGGGTTGAGGAGGGCAAAAGGGTTCTGATTCACTGCATGGGCGGCCTCGGGAGGAGCGGAACGGTGGCAGTTGGATGGGTGATGTACTCGGAAGGCATCCCGCTGCGGGACGCCCTGAGAAGGGTTCGCAGGGTACGACCCGGTGCGGTTGAGGTGGATGAGCAGATAGGGGTTTTAAAAGAACTGGAAAAGCTCTTCAGAAGCCGTTGAAGCTCACCACCTCTTCGAGCTTTCTCCTCTCGTACTTCGGCTTCGGGTCTGCCGGATAGCCAACGGGCAGAATCGTCTGAAGCTTGTAGTCTTTTGGTGCGTTCAACAGCTCCTCGATGGGTTTGGGGTTCGGGGGCGTGTATGTGACGGTTCCAAGGCCGAGCTCTTCGAGCGCAAGGAGAAGGTAGCCGACCGCTATCCAGGTTGATTGAAGCCAGTACGGCGCCTTCGTGTGTCCAAACACGAGGACTAGATACGGGGCTTCGCTGAGGAAGGGCTTCTCGGGCTTAAAGCCCTTGGCGTTCAGCCATGCCATCAGGTCGCCCTTCGTCCTTGCGTAGAACTTCTCCTCTTCCTCCTCGCAGAGCTCCCTTATCTTGCCCTTGAGCCAGTCGTCGTCCACAACCACGAACTTCCAGGGCTGGGCGTTCATACCGCTCGGTGCTTCCTTGGCGGCTTTGATGGCCTTCATTAAATCTTCCTTTGGCGGTTTCTCAGTGAGGAACTGCCTCACGGTCTTTCTCCTCTTCGCCAGCTCAAGAACGCGCATGGCATCACCGGTTTCTTTTGGGCGGAAACGGATAAAAACGTTTAGACGTAGAACACCATGCCGTCGTATGCTACCAGGACTCTGTTCCCCCACTTCTTCCTCACGTATTCGGTCAGCTCAAGGAAGGGCAGGTTCTTATGGGAGATGTGGCTGAGGACGGTTCTTTCAGCAAGCTTAAGCCCTATCTCCGCCGCCTCATCAACGTTGTTGTGATAGGGGTCGTCGGTTCCCGGGGGATACGTTGCGTCAACTATCGCCAGCCTGAGCGGGGCCTTCTCCCCGAGGAGCCCCCACGTCTCCCCGGGGAGGCCTTTAGTATCGTAGAGGAGGGCAACGCTCTTTCCGTCCTCCTCGATGAGGTATCCGAGGGTCTCAACCTGATGGTTGAGCCGGAACGCGGTGATTTTAAGGGTATCAAGTTCAACGGTATCTCCGGGTTTTATCGCTCTCGGCTGGAGGTTCTTGGGCTCGCGCAGGATTAGGGCATCGGCGTGCCCCTCCGGCGCGTAGAGGACGGTCTCCTTGGCCATCCATCTGAGCTTGTAGAGGCCGTAGATGTGGTCGTGGTGCCAGTGGGTCAGGAAAATAGCCTCCAGGGGAACGTTAAGGAAGTCCCTTATGTCGGTGCCTACGTCGAAGAGGACGGCCTTTTTGTTGTCTGTGACAACTGCGAGTGTTGAAGGCCTCCTCTGGGCGAAGCCGAGCTTTCTCGCCTCGCTGCATGTAGAGCAGGTGCAGAGGTGCGCCGGAATTCCCTCGCTCCCGCCGGTGCCGATGAAGTAGACTATCAAACCCACCACCTATTTCATGGCTGTGAAATAGTTCCCTTATAAGGATTGCCGCCAACTCCCGAACATGAGGTTCATAGCTGATATGATGCTCGGCCGGCTCGCGAGATGGCTCAGGCTGTACGGCTACGATACGCTCTACGGCGTTGAGGACGACGACGAGATACTCCGGGTTGCCCTGGCCGAGAACCGGGTTCTCCTGACCAGGGACTCGGGCCTCGCAAAGAGGGCGGAGAAGTTCGGGGTTGAATCAATCCTGCTGAACTCGAACTCCCTTGAGGGGCAGGTCGAGGAACTCAGGCGTTTTGGCCTAGAGTTCAGGGAGCTTTTTCCGGCCAGCGCACGCTGTCCCAAATGCAACGGGCTGATAAGGCCAGTCCAGAAGGAAGAGGTTAGGGACCGGGTTCCCAGAGCAGTCTACGAGCGCTATGACGAGTTCTACGTCTGTGAGAACTGCGGTCAAATCTACTGGCCGGGAAGGCAGTGGCAGGAAATGCTGAAGATAGACCGGAAATTAAGAAAAGAAAGCTAGTGAAGCGGATGGTGGCAGGCAACGAAGTGGTTGTGGCTTATCTCCACCAGCTCCGGCTCGTGGGCCGTGCAGGTCTCGCTCGAAAACGGACACCTCGGGTGGAAGCGGCACCCGCTCGGCGGATTGGCGGCGTTGGGGACTTCCCCGGTTATCTTGAGCTTCTTCTCCTTCTTCCTGCGCGCTATCGATGGAACCGCATGGATGAGGGCCATCGTGTACGGGTGCGCCGGGTTCTTCAGGACCTCATCGGTCGGGCCGATTTCGACTATCTTGCCGAGGTACATCACCGCTATCCTGTCCGCTATGAGCTTGCCGACCGCTATGTCGTGGGTTATGAAGAGCTGGCTGAGGTTGTACTCCTCCCTGAAGGACTCAAGGAGCTCAAGGATTGAGGCGCGCATGGAGACGTCTATCATCGAGACCGCTTCGTCCGCCACCACGAACTCCGGCTTCAGGACCATCGCCCTCGCTATCACAACGCGCTGCCTCTGGCCGCCGCTCAGATGGTGGGGATAGCGGTCGTAGAACTCGTCCTCCGGGGTCAGGCCGACGCGCTTCAGCATTCTGAGGGCTATCTCCTTCGCCTCCTCCTTCTCGGCTATCCCATGCACGAGGAGCGGATGGGCTATCGCATCGCCAATCTTCATCCTGGGGCTCAGGCTGGCGTAGGGGTCCTGGAAGATTATCTGCATCCTCCGCCTGAAGGGCCTCATCTCCTCGCGGGAGAGCTCCGTTATATCCGTCCCGTCGAAGATTATCTTGCCGTCAGTGGGCTCTATAAGCCTCAAAACGGTCCTCCCGGCGGTCGTTTTACCGCACCCGCTCTCGCCGATGAGCGCCAGAACCTCTCCTCTGTCTATCTCGAAACTGATGCCGTCGACTGCCTTGACGTAGCGCGGCGGCTCCTTCCTGAGAACCTCCAGGATGTTCCTCCTGATAGGGAAGTACTTCTTCAGATTCTCGACGCGAAGCAGTGGCTCGCTCATTCCCCCGCACCCCCGTAGAGATGGCAGGCCACGAAGTGACCCTTCTCGTACTCTATCATCCCTGGCTCGACCGCGTCGCAGAGACCCTTAAGCGTCGAGCGCTCCTTGAAAACCGGGCACCTCGGGTGGAACCGGCAGCCTTTGGGCGGGTTCCTCAGGTCGGGTGGGTATCCCGGAATCGCCCTGACCTCGCTCTCCTTCCAGAGGTCTGGAACCGCCTCGATGAGCGCCTTCGTGTACGGATGGAGCGGGTTCTCGACTATCTGCTCGACGGTTCCGAACTCGACGAGCTTCCCCGCGTACATGACGGCTATCTTGTCGCTCCTCTCGGCTGCAAGCGAGATATCGTGGGTAACGAAGTAGATGCTCGTTCCCTCAGCCTTGAGGGCGTCTATGAGGTCCATTATGGAGTCCTGCACGATAACGTCCAGAGCGGTCGTCGGCTCGTCCGCGATGAGGAGCTTCGGGTTGAAGGCCATCGCCATCGCTATGCTTATCCTCTGCCTCTGGCCGCCGCTGAGCTGGTGGGGGTAGTAGTCGAGCCTGTCGGGCGGAAGGTTGACCTTCTCAAGGAGCTCCTTCGCCCTCTCCCTCGCCTCATCCTCCGGGACACCGTGGACGGTCATGACCTCGACCATCTGGTCGCCGACTTTTCTGAGGGGGTCGAGGCTGGTCATGGGGTCCTGGAATATCATGCTGATATCCTTTCCGCGGATCTTCCTCAGTTCCTCCTTGCCCACCTTCAGCAGGTCCTTTCCCTCGAAGATGACTTCGCCAGAGACTATCTTCCCCGGCGACGGGACGATGTTCATTATCGCGTGCGCGACCGTGGATTTCCCGCTTCCGCTCTCCCCGACGAAGGTGACCCATTCTCCCCTGCCTATGCTGAACGTCACGTTCTCGGCCCCTTTGACGACCCCAGCGAGGGTGTAGTAGTAGATGCTAAGGTTTTTGACTTCCAGCAGCATTCACATCACCTCGTTCCAAGGGAGAGCCTCTCGCTGAGGGCCTCTCCTATCAGCGCGAAGGCCATGGCCAGGAGCATTATCATTATTCCCGGGAAGAAGACCAGCCACCAGTAGCCGTCGAGCAGGAACGGCTGGCCGACGCGCAGGTCGTATCCCCAGTCGGGCGTCGGCGGCGTTACCGACAGTCCCAGGAAGCTCAGGCCGGCCTCCGTCAGTATGGCATCTGCGACGCTGAGGGTGAAGACGACGAGTATGGTCGGTGCGAGGTTGGGCAGGATGTACTTGAACATGACCTCCTTGTCCCTTGCGCCTATCGCGTGGGCCGCCTCAACGAAGAGCTGGCCGGTGAAGCTGAGGGTCTGCCCGCGAACCATCCTGAAGTAGGTCGGCACGTAGACGAAGCTTATCGCTATGGCCGTGTTTATCGGACTCGGGCCCAGAACCACCGCGATGACCATCGCGAGGATCAAAGCGGGGAACGCGTAGATGCTGTCCATTATCACGCTCAGCGTTCTGTCGATTTTTCCACCGTGGTAGCCGGAGAGCAGTCCGAGGGGAATTCCTATCGCCATCGAGAGCAGCGTCGCTATGAATACGACGTAGAGGACGACCCTTGAGCCCCAGACTATCCTTGAGAACATGTCCTGGCCGAGCCTGTTGGTTCCCATGAGGTGGTCCGGGCTGGGCGGGGCGAAGACGTCGTCGCTGCTCTGAGTCGGGTCGTAGGGGGCTATCCATGGGGCGAAGACCGCCATTATGACCACTATGAGGACGATGATTATGCCGAAGATGAGCATGCCCCTGCCGGGCTTCTTCCCGAAGACGAACTCGGTAAGTTTTCCTGCTATCTCCATCTCCACCACCTCAGTACTTCACCCTCGGGTCGAGCAGCGCGTAGACTATGTCCACTATGAGGCTGATGACCCCGACGAAGAAGGCGAAGAATATCACCGCACCCTGGATGGCGTTGTAGTCGCGGTAGTCTATCCTGTCCACGAGGAACGTTCCCATTCCCGGCCAGCTGAAGGTCGTCTCGGTAAGAACCGCACCGCCGAGGAGGATGGCGAACTGGAGTCCCATGAGGGTAACGACCGGTATGAAGGCGTTCTTCAGCGCGTACCACATGACCTTCCTGTCGGCGACGCCCCTCGCGTGGTAGGCCCTTATGAAGTCCTGGCTGAGGACGTCAACCATGTTGTTCCTAACGAGCCTCGTGTACGCTCCGCTGAGGACGATTCCGAGGGTGAGCGCCGGCAGGATAAGGTGCCTCACCGAGCTCACCAGCGCGTCCCAGTTCCCGGTAATGATGCTGTCCAGGACGTAGAGGCCAGTTACCGTGTGGAGGTTGACCCCCGGATCGAGCCTGCCCGAAGTGGGCAGCCAGTGCAGGTGGATTCCGAAGAGGTACTGGAGCATCATGCCGAACCAGGGTATGAAGAGCGTGTAGGCGATTATGCTGTAGACCCTCATGGCACTGTCGGTCTTCGTCCCCTTCCTGGTGGCCCCTATCACTCCGGTCAGGAGGCCCAGGAGCACGCTGACGGTGAAGGCCCAGAGGGCGAGCTCAAGCGTTGCCGGGAAGCGCTGGGCTATGTAGTCCCACACGGGTTTCCCCATCGGGAACGCCAGCGTAACCCCGAAATCGCCGTGGAGGACGCCCTTGAGGTAGTCGAAGTACTGGACGTAGAGGGGCTTGTCGAGCCCAGCCATCTGCATGAGGTGCTCCAGCTGCTCCGGGGGAATGTTCTTCGTTCCGACGACGGCCATAACCGGGTTTCCGGGGAGGATTCTCAGGAAGAAGAACACGAGGGTGTAGAGGATGAGGATCGTCGGAATTATCATGAGCGCCCTGATTATTATATACTGACCGAGTCCCCTGGCCACGTTATCACCCCTTCCTTAATTGAGACAAAAGGAGTGAAAGAAGGAAATCACTCCTTGTAGAGGGTCGAGTAGCGGAATATCATGTCCGGTCCTATGGTTACTCCCTTGACGTTCTTCTGGGTCACCACGAAGAGCTTGCCCTGTATCAGCGGTATGTAGGGAACGTCCTGGGCGAGTATGTCCTGGACCTGCTCGTAGAGCTTCGCCCTCTCGTTCTGGTCGCTGAGCCTCTGGGCCTGGCTCAAGAGGTCGTCCATCGTCGGGTTGGAGTAGCCGGTTCCGGCCCACTTGTTGGCGCCGCTCTTGAGGAACGGCGTGGTGTAGTCATCGGGGTCGAGGTAGTCGGGATACCAGCCGAGCAGGTAGACCTGCATCTGGCCGTTCCTGGCGTAGTCGGTGTAGGTTCCCCATTCGGCGCTCTTGATGGTAACCTTTATCATTCCGGTCTTCTCCCACTGCTCCTTGAGCATCTGGGCGAGGTCGGCCTCGGTGTCGCCGTAGTGGGTCGGCGTGTACCAGAGCTGTATCTCCAGCGGGTTGCTCTCGGAGTAGCCGGCCTCGCTGAGGAGCGCCTTGGCTTTATCTATGTTGCCGTCGCCGTAGGCGGTCTCGAAGACGTCCTTGTGGCTCCACATTCCGTTCGGAACCAGGCTGTAGAGCGGCTCCATTGTCCCCATGAATACCTTCTTCACTATCTCCGGCCTGTCAACGGCCGCCGCGAGCGCCTGCCTGACCTTGACGTTGCTCGTCGGGTCGTTCTTGGTGTTGAGGCAGATGTAGCGGATGTATCCACCCGGAACCTCTATGACGTTGAAGTTCTCGTCCTTCTTCAGGCTGTCTATGTCGCTGGGCCTGAGAGTCCTCCAGGCGATGTCTATCTCGCCGTTCTGGAGGGCGAGGCGCATTGTCGAGGCATCGCGGTAGAACTTGATGATTATCTTCTCGGTCTTGGGCTTCTCGCCGTAGTAGTTCGGGTTGGCCTCAAGAACGAGCTCCTCATCGCGCACCCACTTGGTTATCTTATATGGGCCGGCACCGCCGGCGGTCTGGTCGCTCTGTATCTGGTCTGCCGCGTAGTCCGGGTGAACCGGGAAGTACGGCGGGGTCGTGAGGAGGGCCAGGAAGTATGCGGTTGGCTGTTTGAGGTAGAAGACAACCGTGTAGTCGTCTTTCGCTTCAACCTTGTCCACGAAGTCAGTAACGAGCCAGGACGGGTCGCCCTGGATGGTCATTACCCTCTCGATGCTCCTGACGACGTCCTTCGCGGTTAGAGGTGTTCCGTCAGCGAATTTAAGGTCCTTCCTAAGGTGGAAGGTCCAAACGGTCGAGTCCTCGTTGACCTCCCAGCTCTCGGCTAAAGCCGGCTCGATTTCCAGCGTTCCCGGCTTGTATTTCACCAGGCCCTCCATGACGTTGTTGAGAACCTCCCAGGTGTAGAAGTCGTAGGCGTTTGCCGGGTCAAGGTCCGTTACCTTGTCAGTGACTCCTATCACTATCGTCGTTGGCTTTTCTTCGCCGCCACCGCCGCTGCTTACACAGCCGCTGGCCACTACCGAAAAAAGTACCAAAAACACCAGAGCCAATGTTGCGTACTGCCGTCGCATAAGATGTCACCAGTGAATGTTTACGGGCATCCATGCATTTAAATCTTTCGTAGTGGCCATAATCGAACTGACGAAGTTCGGACTTGAGTCCGGGATAAAGTTGATATATCTTCCATCCCACCTCCATCCATGGATTGGGAGGACTGGAAGCCCCTCTACCTGCGCATCGTTATGGAGATGGGGTACTCGATTGAGGAAGACCGCAGGGCAGCCGAGCTGTTGAGGGCGCTCCTTCTTGAGGGGGACGAATACATCCTGCGGGACGAGCTGGCGGCCGTCGTCGGGAGAAAGGCCTACGTCTTCGGCTGCGGGCCTGGCCTGGAGAATGCCCTTCGGGAGTTTGATTTCTCCGATGGAACTCTTATAGCGGCCGATGGAGCAACCTCCGCACTCCTGGAACACGATATGGTGCCGGACATCATCGTCTCCGACCTTGACGGCAGGATTCCCGACCTGAAGCTGGCGAACGACCGGGGAGCGTTCATAGCAGTTCACGCCCACGGAGACAACGTGGATAAACTGACCGCCTACGTGCCGCTCTTCTCAAGGGTCATGGGAACGACCCAGACGGAACCGCTGGACATCGTCTACAACTTCGGCGGCTTTACCGACGGCGACAGGGCCGCTTTTCTGGCCGAGGAGCTGGGCGCGAGGAAGATAGTTCTGGTCGGCTTCGACTTCGGCGAGACCGTGGGAAGGTGGAGCAAGCCCGGCTTGAGGAAGCACGCCCCGATATGGGAGAGCAAGAGGAAGAAGTTCGAGTTCGCGAAGGAACTGCTGGAATGGCTGGAGAAGAATGGAAAGGCGAGGATCGATTATCTGACCCCTTGAACTGGGGTAATCCTCGGTCAGAACCCGGCCACAAAGACCTTCCAGGGGTAAAACGCCACCCTCTCGCTTATCTCGTATCTCTCACCCAGCACGATTCCCCTCTCTGCCCCCAGGCGTTCCATGCTCCTCTCTACCTGGTCCTTCCGAACCTTGCCGAGACCGACCTCGACGACAGCCCTTTCCCCGTTCAGCTCAAGGACGAAGTCCGCTCCGCCCCTGCCGGGCTCGTAGCACAACCTACCGTTTCCCGATTTTGAGAGGAGGAACAGGTAGAACGCCACAACGTCTTCGAGCAGAGAAGCGAAGACATCCTTTCTGTTGAGGTTGGAGCCCGAGCTGAAGAGCAGGGCCGACTTGATCGGAACCGCGAGGAACTTGATTTTGGGGCTTTTCCGGACGGCCTTTGCGGGAGAACCGCAGGGTGGAATCCTCTGCACGAGGCCGGCCTTCTCCAGGGCATCGACCAGCTTCATAACGGTCCCCTTGGCCAGCCCGAGGGTTTTTGAAAGCCTCTCGTAGCTGAAGCGCTCGCCCTTCGGGGTCGCGAGAAGATGGAGCAGGTCGAAGGCCCGGTCGAGCGTTTCGGCGTCGAACTCGTGAACCTCCCGCAGGTCGCGGTAGACAACGCGGTCGAGCATCGCCGTCAATCGTTCGTAAACCTCCCATTCTTCCATTTCGAGGGCGAGCGGCATCGCGCCGGCTCTGACGTAGGTCTCGACGTCCTCCATCACAGGGGGCATCGAGATTTCTTCCCCTCTCATGATTCTCCCCATGAGTTCCGGCAGTTCCCGGCCCGTTTTGAGGTGGTGGTACTCCCGGAAGGTCATCGGGAAGAGCTCCCTGTGAAGGGCCCTCCTCGCGAGATCCGGGCTTTCCCTGAGCTTTATCGCTGAAGAACCCGTTGCTATTATAAAGAACCTACGTTCGTCGTGGAGGAGCTTGATCTTCAAATCCCAATCCTTCTCGTACTGAACCTCGTCGAGGAGAAGCACCGCCTTCTCAGGCCTTACCAGTCGCTTGTACGCCTCAACCACCTCCAGCATCTCTAGGCCGAGGACCCTCAGCCGGTCGAGGGAGAGGTAGAGAACCCCGTTGGGGCCGACCTCTTTCAGGGCTTCAAAGTACAGCTGGGCGAGAATGGTAGTTTTTCCAACTCCCCTGATTCCGAGCAGAAGGATTGTGTCGGGGTTTCCACCCTTCAGGTATGTCCCAACCTTTGAGGACAGCCAGTCGTAGAGGTGTCTCTTATGGGGCTTGTTGTATGGAGTGAGCAGAGTGGGGGTGCTCGTTAGGTGCTCCACGATTAGGTCATCTGGTTGAACCATAACACCACCAATTTGGTCATTATATTAAACCAACTTATAAACGTTTGTTCCCACAGGTGGGCGATTATCGAGAATTCAAAAATAGAACATAGAAAGAGGAAGTTTATTAGACCAAATCCTTGAGCTTCTTGACCTTTCCGGCCTTTATCTCGACGTAGCCGGCCCTCTTGAGGAAGCGGAGGACCTCCTCGACGGCCTTTGGGGAGTAGTTGATGACGAGGGTTCCCTTCTCCGTGGGTATCGAGATGGGCGAGGCCCTCACGAATCCTCTGATCAGGTCTTCCTCCGGAATCTTCTCGTTGCCGAGGGACTTGAGTATCTCCCCCGAGAGAATCGAGCGGCCTATCAGCGCGAAGTAGACCCTCAGAAGGTAGTCCTCAGGGAAGTAGCGCGACGCTATCTTTCCGAGGGTGTTTATCTTGGCTATGTCCAGCTCCAGTATCTCGAACTCGTACTCCATGGTGAGGTCTGCGAAGGCGAACTGCTTGGCTATCCTCTCGGCGCTCTCTGGGCTGTGAACGAGGTTGAAGGGGAACTTAAACTCGAAGCGGAGTTTCGTGACGTCAACGCCCTCCCTCAGCTTGATGACGCCGTCGCTGTAATCGATGGCGCCGTTTCTCGTGAGCTGGTCGAGGAGTTCAGCCACCCATGGGCCCTCCTGGAGGAGGGTCTCGAACCTCTCGCCGACCTTGATGTGCTCCAGTATGTGGTTGAGGCTCTCCTTGAACGAAACGAAGCCCTCCTTGAGGGCCTCCCTGTCGGCCCCATCTATGACGTCTATCTGCGAGCTTATCTCCTCAAGAGTCCCCTCAAGCAGGTATCCCACGAACGCCTCGTATCCGAGTCTCTCATGAAGCTCGAACTTGATGCCTTCCCTTCTCAGGTCTTCCAAAAACGATTTCTTTACGGATTCACTCTTCGTAACGAACCTCATTCTATCACCGAACCGGAAACGGTTAAAAGCCTTATAGGTTTTTGGTTTCTGGAGGTGAGCGCATGGGCGAGAGGCAGTACCTGCTCGACAGAACCCTGGAGGCCTGGAAGGGAAAGAGGATTGTCCTGGCTGTTAGCAACGAGCACTCCTTCACCGGAATCCTGGATGACTTCGATGAGGAGGTCATACTCCTGAGGGACGTGGTGGACATAGCCGGGAACAGGGCCAAGGCCCTCGTGGTGAAGATAGACGACCTCAACTGGATAATGCTCCTGTGAGGGATTGGGATGAGGAGCATTGCCTTCGTTGGCTTCAAGAAGAGCGGAAAAACGACGACGGTTGAATCAGTCGCAAGGGTTCTCAAGGAGAGGGGCTACCGCGTTGCGGTAGCCAAGAGCATGCACGTCGATTTTGACAGGGAGGGGAGCGACACGTGGCGCCTCTCAAAGATCGCCGATGCCGTCCTTGTCAGGGCGAACGATACCGATGCCCTCCTCTTCAACGCCAAGGACATCAACGCGCTGTTCTCGATGGTTTCCGCCGATTTCCTCCTGCTAGAGGGCTTCAAATCGATTCAGCACGTTCCCAAGGTGATATGCGCGAGGAGCGAGGAGGACGTGAGGGAGCTCAACGACGGCCTCGCCATAGCGGTGAGCGGGGTCATAGCTTCAGCCGGCGTGGATGATGTTGAGGGCCTTCCAGTTATTGACGCGACGAAGGAACCCGAGAGGCTCGCCGATTTGGTGGAAAAGAGAGCCTTCATGCTCCCCAACATAGACTGTGGCCTCTGCGGCTTCCGCTGCGCCGAGATGGCGAGGATGATAGTGAGGGGCGAGAAGACGACCAAGGACTGTGTGGTTCTCAGTCAGAAGCCGAAGGTGACCGTTAGAATAGACGGCCAGGTCCTCCCGATGAAGGACTGGGTGCAGGAGCTGGTTGAGAAGACCATCAAGGGCATGCTCTCGGCCATGAAGGGCTACCGCGGGGGGAGGAGGATAGAGATCGTGATTAGAGATGAGTAGGTTCCCAAAATGAGTGTGGTATGAGTTCTACTATTTCCCCCGCTACTTTAAAGTCTGTGTCAAAAGTTGCAACCTTCTTTGCCCCATATTCGAGTGCTGTGGCTATTATTCTCGCGTCGTGGGGCAGGAGCTTGTAGAACTTCATTAGAACCAGATCTTTGCCCAGTCACGGGAATCTGGAACGGCCATGACGTCAAACCTATCGAGAACCGCAAGCGCCCGCTTTCCTGTTTCGTAAACAAATTCAAGGAGCTCGTCATCTTTTGTAATCCTCTTTTTAAGGCTGAGGGTGGAGTTTATGCCAAAGTTCCTTTTGACCTCTCGCTTGATGATAATAAAAAGGAACTCATCAACCACAGTATCCGATGTTATTTTAGGCTCCTTTGAGGTCAGGATTTCCTCCGCGAGGTCTGCAAACTCTCCGTTGGTAACGTAGTGGTAGAAGACACTCGTGTCAATGCATATCACTGCTCATTCACCTCTGCCCGAAGCATTCTGAACTCTTCGTTTGTTCCGCCCTCCCCGAACATCCCCCTTCTCACTGTCTTGGCGAGCTCTCTTATCTCTCTCCTTACCTCCTCAGCCTCAAGCAACTCCCGAACCGTTCTAACATCGAGTTCTCCAATGAGTTTTTTTATCGTGAGGTCTTCCATACTCCCATCCACCTAGTCAGTAATTGGTTGCAATGCTTAAAACATTTACATGGCTTTAGATCATCAGCACCTTAAAATATCTCAATTCAAAGAAGTTGTCCCCAGAGAATTAAAGAATTAAAAGTTTTATTCCCCTGTGATCTCAACCCCTACCTCCCGAATTTTGTCCCCTTCCAGCACAAAAGCCCCGTAGTTTCCCTTCTCGTCGACTATCAGCCAGACGACCGGCCAGAGCCTCATGCCTCTCAAGTCCCTGCCGCTCGGTCTCGGCGGGCACTTCAGGTGGGAGTGGAAGATTCCGACAACCTCAAGGCCCCGTTCCTCGGCCCTGTCTATGGCCTCCACCATCGCAAGCGGCTCCATCTCGAAGGCGGTGGGCGAGTTCAGCCTGTTGGGAATGAAGTGGATTTCTTCGACTAGGAAGTCATTCCCTTCCCGCCTCCCGAAGAGGAATCCGCATATTTCGACGTCGCTCTTTTCTGTCATTTTGATGATCTCTTTTAAATCCTCTTGTCGGATTATCAGCCTCATGGTTACAACTCCCCCGTTAGACTTATAAATCTTGGAGATGTGACGAAGCTCTGCCGGTGATACGATGAAATGGGCCCTTACCCTCCACGGTGGGGAAAAGCACGGCGAAACAATAATCTTCCACGCCGACAGCGCCGATGAAGCCAGAAGGATGGCGGTAAGGGAAATGAAGCGGAAGGACGCAAGGGTCTTCGAACTTGAAAAGCTTGAATGACTCCCTTTTCTTCCCCTACTGTCAAAACGTCCCCTTCGTCTGCTCAAGTCTATTCCCGTTGCAATAAATGGCATCTCTTTACTCTGCTGGGATTTTAGCGGTTCAACCTTCTACCGTGAGCGGTTCGGTTTTTGGAGGTTCTTAATAGTGTCAACCACTCAGAAGTTAAGGGGAACGTGAAATCACTTTGAGGACTGTTTTATGGCATCCCATGAGGACAATGCCCGAAAGGAAAAAATGGATATTCAGGATTTCGGGCTTTCCTCCCCCGAAGGGGGAGAGAGCTTTCGCTTGATAGGATTAAAAGGGCAGTTCTCTGCCCATTTTTTTCCAGTATGCAAACTCTGCCACCGCAGTCCAGAGAACGTCGGTTGAAGAGTTGAGTGCGGTTTCGCATGAGTCTTGGACAACCCCTATTATGAACCCTATTGCGACCACCTGCATTGCCACATCATTTGGAATACCAAACAAACTGCATGCGAGCGGAACCAGTAGCAGTGAACCTCCCGCAACGCCCGAAGTACCACACGCACTAATGGCGGCAACAAAGCTCAACAGGAGCGCCATGCCCATACTGACATTAACTCCTAGGGTATTGGCTGTGGCAAGAGCAAGTATAGATATCGTGATTGCAGCACCTTCCATGTTTATGGTCGCCCCCAGGGGAATTGAAACTGAGTAAACATCCTTATCCAATCCAAGCTCCTCGCACAACGCTAGGTTCACAGGAATGTTTGCGGCGGAGCTACGCGTAAAGAAAGCAGTGATCCCGCTGTTCTTCAAACACTTGAACACTAGAGGGTATGGGTTTTTGTGCAACAGGAGGAATGCTATAAGGGGATTCATCACAAGGGCAACAAAGAGCATGGTTCCAACGAGCAGTATAATTAACTGTCCATAGCTTGTCAGCGCTTTTAAGCCGTGGGTTGTTATTATGTTTATGACGATACCCATCACACCGAAGGGTGCGAAATTCACCACCCATCGTACAACCTGGGACACTGCATCTGCCATACTGCCGATAACAACTTTGGCAGGTTCGGGAGCCTTCCTGATGGCAATCCCGAGGAGGATTGCCCAGGCGAGGATGCCAATGTAATTGGCGGTTGCGAGGGCATTTACGGGATTATCAACAAGGTTCATAAGAAGTGTCTTGAGAACTTCACCAACGCCCCCAGGAGGGGCAAGTTCAGGAGGAGTTTCAAGTCCAAGCTCTATTGTCACGGGATGTATAAAACTGGCAGCAACAGCGACAAATGCCGCTCCTAGAGTTCCTAATAGGTACAAGATTATTATTGTTTTCATAACATCTGTGGTTTTTTGGACTCCTTTGTGTTGTGAGATTGCAGCCATTACCAGGAAAAACACGAGTATCGGCGCTACCGCTCGCAGAGCTCCAACAAACAGAGACCCGAGAATTGAGAGTGGTCGTGCTGCATCAGGGATTGTGATGGCTAGGATTATACCCATGGCGAGGCCAAGGAGTATCCGCTTGACAAGGCTCAGTCTGCTCCATTTTTCAGCCAGCACGTGTACCCCGTTCTTTATTCCACCTTTGGAAGTCCCCATGGAAACCACCAGATTTGGCTACTTGGGGGATTATTTAAATTGTTGTTAGTGTGAGAAGAATTCTATTAGAAAATCTCACAAATTTGAAAAGGAAGAATGAAATAATCCTCATCTTTACTTTTTCTAGTTGTTTTTAAATTACATTCTTCTCGAAAGCCGACCTTTTGGGGTGGGGACTGATTTTTTCGTGTCTTGGGGGTTGTTGTGGGTTAACTTTTTGGTAGTGGGTGATCACAGCTCCAAAAGACGAGACTTCAAAAATGTGGGGGCTCAGGAACTGCAGAGCCAGAAAGTCGCGTGGACGGTGTTCACCACCGGGTTGCCTCCACGGAGGTTATTCCAATGGTCTTGGTCCATCAGGAGATTCCGAGGATTATCTTAGCTCTATTAGGAGAGAAGTGATGCGGTGAAAACAACCAGCGGCTCTTGATGGCCTTTCGGTACTCCATGAGCTTCCCATGATGAGCCAGAGGCCTACGACGGCCAGCGGGCGGATGTACACCACCAGAATCAGCGTGAGCGCGAAAAGAAGCTCAAGCCCCCAACATTCGTGGAACCACCGCAGAAGAGTTGGCCTCAAAAGTTGAAAGGTTGGGGGAGCTCACCCCCTGCCGTGTGGACTGCGGACATCATCCGCGTGCCTGCTTGAACTGCTCCTGAATCTTCCTGTAGTACTCCATGGTTTCTTCGCTCACGCTCGGGCCTATCTTCTTCATAGCCTTCTCGAAGTCCTTCATCGTCACCTTGACCTTCCCCCTTATCTCGTCGGCCTTCATGCCGGGCCTGATGATGCCCTCCTGCAGTCCCCTGCGCATGGCCAGCATCGCCGCCTCCCTGACCACCGCCTCGATGTCGGCACCGGTGTAGCCCTCCGTCTTCTTCGCCAGCTCTTCGAGCTTGACGTCCTCCGCGAGCGGCACGTTCCTGGTGTGCACCTTGAATATCTCCAGCCTGGCCTTCTCGTCCGGCGCTGGAACTAGTATCAGCCTGTCGAACCTTCCTGGCCTGAGCAGGGCCGGGTCTATGATGTCCGGTCTGTTGGTAGCTGCTATGACGACGACACCGCTGTTCTCCTGGATTCCGTCCATCTCGGTGAGGAGCTGGTTGATGAGCCTGTCGGTTACGCGGTTGACGTCGGTTCCCCTGCGCGGGGCGATGGCGTCGATTTCGTCGATGAATATCACCGTCGGAGCCGCTTGCCTCGCCTTCCTGAATATCTCCCTGATGTTCTTCTCGCTCTCGCCGACCCACTTGCTCAGCACCTCTGGACCCTTGATGGCGATGAAGTTCGCCTCGCTCTCGTTTGCCACGGCCTTAGCGAGCAGTGTCTTACCGGTTCCGGGCGGGCCGTAGAGGAGTATGCCCTTTGGCGGGGTGATTCCGAGTCCCATGAAGGCCTCCGGGTACTTGAGCGGCCACTCGACGGCCTCGCGAAGCTCCTCCTTCACATCCTCAAGGCCGCCGATGTCGTCCCACCGGACGTTCGGAACCTCAAGGAGCACCTCTCTGAGGGCTGACGGCTCGACCATCTTCAGCGCCTCGTAGAAGTCCTTCCTGGTGACCCTGAGCTCCTCAAGGACCTCCTTGGGTATGTGCTCTGCCTCGAAGTCTATCTTGCCCTCCTTGATGAGCCTCCTGAGCGCTGCCATCGCCGCCTCCCTGGCGAGTGCCGCGAGGTCGGCACCGACGAAGCCGTGGGTGACTTCAGCCAGCTCCTCCAGCAGGGCATCGATGAGTCTGGCCTTGACCTCGTCGTAGAGCTTCTCGTCTACGCCCCTGAGTATCTCCGGAATCTCCTCATCATTCGCGTTCCTGACCTTCATCAGGGCCCTCTCGGCGCTCTCGCGGTAGGCGTCGTTCCTCTCCAGCTCCTCCAGTATCTCGATGACCCTGCCCCTCCTGAACTCGGGCTCGATGGGCATTCCTCTCGTGTGTATCTGGAGTATCTCCTTCCTGCCGGCCTTGTCGGGAACTCCGACCTCAAGCTCGCGGTCGAACCTTCCCGGCCTCCTGAGGGCCGGGTCTATGGCGTCCGGCCTGTTGGTTGCGCCTATGACTATGACCTTTCCGCGGCTCTTGAGGCCGTCCATCAGGGTGAGGAGCTGACTGACGACACGCTTCTCGACCTCGCCGTGGGTCTCCTCCCTCTTTGGAGCTATTGCATCAATCTCGTCGATGAAGATTATCGCCGGCGCGTTCTCTTCAGCCTCCTTGAAGACCTCCCTGAGCCTCTCCTCGCTCTCGCCGTAGTACTTGCTCATTATCTCCGGCCCGTTGATGGCTATGAAGTGAGCGTTCGCCTCGTTGGCGACGGCCTTGGCCAAGAGAGTCTTACCCGTTCCCGGCGGGCCGTATAGGAGAACACCCTTCGGCGGCTCGATCCCGAGCTTCTCGAATATCTCCGGGTGCTTGAGCGGGAGCTCTATCATCTCCCTGACCTTCTGGATGACGTCCTTGAGGCCGCCTATGTCCTCGTAGGTGACGCCGAGGGCGGCGGTCTTGCTGACCTCCTTAACCGGCTTCTCACTGACCGTGAACTCGGTGAACTCGGTTATCTGGACTATTCCGGCCGGAGTCGTCGCGGTGACCACGAATGTCAGCTCCTGGCCGAGTATTCCGACCTTGATGTAGTCGCCCCTGACGACGGGCCTTCCGACGAGCCTGCTGTGGAACCACTCAACGAAGTCGTGGCCGAAGCGAATCGGCTCGGTCGGGGCTACGATGACCTTCTTCGCCTCCTTGACCTCGGCCTTTCTCACCGTAACCTCGTCACCGAGGCCGACGCCGGCGTTCTTCCTTATGGTTCCGTCCATTCTGATGATGCCTAGCCCCTCGTCCTCTGGATAGGCCGGCCAGACGACGGCGGCAGTGTTCTTGGTTCCGATTACCTCGATGATGTCACCGCTCTGGACACCAATCTCGCGCATGGCTTTGCGGTCTATCCTAACTATTCCCCTGCCAACGTCACGCTGATAGGCAGAGGCAACCTTGAGCTTGACCTCTCTCTTTTCGGCCATTTTTTACCACCTCCATACTTTTCATGACCGATGATCGTGAGATTCAATGTTTTTATTTTACCTGGGGTTGCAGGGGGCGGAGCCCCCTCCGGTTTTAAATTAAAGCGGGGTCGTGGGGCGAAGCCCCACATCGGGGGTTTGATGGTAGAGGAAGATAAGGGGGTGTCCCCCCTGTCTTCCCTGTCACTCTATCTTAACCTCGAAGCCCTCGCCCTCCTCTTTCTTGGGAGCCTTCTTGGGTATCTCTATCTCAAGGACGCCGTTGTTGTAGCGCGCCTTGGTCTTCTCTGGAATGACCTCCTCCGGCAGCCTGATGACCCTTCTGTAACCGCTGTAGTAGCGCTCGATCTTTATTGCCCCCTCCGTCTCAAGCTCCTTCTCGCGTCTCACCTGGGCCTCAAGATAGACGGTGTCATCGGTAACGCGGAGCCTGATGTCCTCCTTGCGCACTCCCGGCAGTTCGACGGTTATGACGAACTTGTCCCCGCGGTCAAAGATGTCCACGAAGGGCTCACGCCAGGTCTCGCTGACGAACTCGTAGCGCTCGCTCGGCTCGCGGTAGCTCCAGAGCCTCGGTCCGCGGAAGACGTCCCTGAAGATGGCGTCGATCTCCTCCTGGATTTCCCTCATCAGGTCGAAGGGATCCCAGTAGCGGTCCCTCCTCCAGGCCATACTCCCACCCCCCAATCTTTTGGTTACCGATAGTAACTAAAAGAGTGAAGTTTAAAAAGTTTTGTGTTCATAGATGATCATTAAAGAAGGTCAGGAGGCATACCGGGGGATGTGGAGAAACAGCAACGCTACATGGATGTCGTTGGAAGAAGTACAAAGAGGGAGGGGGAAGCTTGGGCATCACCCCCTTCATGTTTTTTGAGGGAAACCTCAAGCTTCCGGGCAGCGGGCGTCCCTACTAGGGCCCGCAACGTTGCTACGTACCGAACTTAAATGCCAGTCGTCTACGCCTCTTGCACTTTAATGTGTGTGTCAGGAGATATATTAATCTTTCGTGTTCTTTGTTGTACATTAAACAACGACTAAAGAATTTGGTTAAAGAATTCCCAGCGTTCTGGCAATGTTGTGGTGGATTCTATAGCCACTGATTCATATCCAATACCATTGAGAATCCTTGCAAACTCTTCAGCGAAGCCGTAAACCGTGAAAACCCTCTCGGGGTCTACCTTCTCCACGATCCTCATCAGCTCCCAGAAGTCGGCGTGGTTGCTGAGTTTGAGGGTTCCAAAACCGGAAACCGTAAGCTCCCAGGGGGAGAGGGAGTTCTCAACACGGGGCGAGCGGTAGGAACGCAGGACGACCTCGCCATCGGCCGCGATGTTGCCGAAGGAGATGCCGAACTTTGAATAAACGCGCGCCACCTTGACCATCTCCCGCGATGCTTTGACGGTGTAGCCGTGGATATCGAGTATCTTCATGACCTCCTGGGCTTTCCCCATCTGGTTGACGTAGAGAACAGGTCTCTTGCCCCTCTCAAGGGCCTCCTCGACGAAGGCGATTAGCTTCTTCTCGGCCTCCCTCGGCGTTGGGAACGTGAAGTGCGGAACGCCGAAGGTGGCCTCGATTACCAGGAAGTCCGCCCTTGGGAAGCGGCTCTTCTCGGCCGTTCTGAGCTTGAACCACTTGGTGTCGCCGGTGTAAAACAGCGTCCCGTTTTCGAGCCACAGCTTTATCCCGGCCGATCCGAGCATGTGCCCAGCTGGATAGAGCTTCGCCTTGAAATCGCCGAGGTAGAAGGCCTTTCCAAACTCAATTTCCCTGTAGAAGCCGCCCTTCCGCAGATGACTCAGGAATTTGGTAGCCCTGGTGGCGTATATGACCTCCGCACTAACGAAGTGGTCGGTGTGGGCGTGGCTCTGGAAGGCGAGCTTTGCGGAGCTGTCGAGGCCGACGTTACCTATTATCATTACTTGAATATAAGCTCCCGAAACCCTTATTTAGCTTCGTTTCGATATTCCTTTGGGTGTTGAGATGTCCACTTACATCATCGAGACTGAGAAGCTCACCAAGTTCTTCGGCAGGATGAACGTTGTGTACCATCTCAACCTCAAGGTTCCCAAGGGGGCAGTCTACGGCTTTCTCGGCCCCAACGGCGCCGGAAAGACCACCACGATAAAGATGCTTATCGGGGCTCTGAAGCCGACCTACGGCGAGATAAGGATTTTTGGCCTCGATATGCCGGGTGAGAGGGTCGAAATAATGCGGAAGGTCGGCTACATGCCCGAAAAGC
The DNA here is from genome assembly GCF_012027615.1 of Thermococcus sp. 21S7. NCBI lineage: Archaea > Methanobacteriati > Methanobacteriota > Thermococci > Thermococcales > Thermococcaceae > Thermococcus > Thermococcus sp. 21S7. The sequence continues at coordinate 119,650 of NZ_SNUT01000001.1, read as the reverse complement.
CCCTCGCGTATGAAGACATGACGATTTTCGAGTTCCTGACGTACATGGGCCGTCTCCTTGGACTTCCGAAGGGGGAGGCAATAAAGCAGGCGAGGGAGCTGATGGCCTACACGGGAGTTGGAAAGCTGGCCTTCAACAGGATAAGGGAGCTCTCAAGCGGCCAGAGGCAGAGGGTCACCTTTGCCATGGCCCTCCTCGGAAACCCGGAACTTCTCATCCTTGACGAGCCCACGAGCAACCTCGACCCCCTCGGGAGAATGGAGTTCATCGGCAAGGTTCTGGAGCTGGCCAGGGCCGGAAAGACCATATTCATAAGCTCGCACATAGTCAGCGAGATAGAGAGGATGTGCAACCACGTCGGCCTGATCAAGGACGGCCAGCTCATCGAGCAGGGGCGCGTTAGGGATCTGGTGAACGTTGAGGGGACTGATTACGACGTTGTTGTCTCGGACAACGGGAAGCTCCTGGAGTTTCTGAAGGATAAGGTCTACGTAAGGGAAGCCTGGGAGGAAGAGGGAATCCTCAGGGTGAAGCTCGACGAGAGGTTCGTGGAGCGGGTCTTCGTTGAGCTGCCCGCCTTTCTGGCCGAGGAGGGACTCGCCCTCAAGCTCTTCAAGTCCCATACGAGCCCGCTGGAGAGAATCCTGATGAAGCGCTTCAACGTGGGGTGGAAGGAATGAGCGATGAAGGCGTGAGGCCCTTCCAGAGCGCCCTTTGGGTGGTCTTTGAGAGTGAGTTCAGGAGGTTAGTTCGCTCAAGGAAGCTTAAGGTTCTCTTCCTCGTCACGTTCTCTCCCGCGTTCATCTACCTCCTCAGCCCGAATGCCTCAGGAACCGGTGTTGATGCCATGCTCAAGTCGTTTCAGGCACTCATGCTCGACCTGGTCCCCAACTACTGGCTCGGCATAATCGGCCAGCTCATCGCGATAATCCTCATGAGCGACCTCCTCGCGGGCGAGATAGACAGGGGGACGATAAGGGTGCTGCTTGCAAGGCCGGTGAGGCTCAGCGAGGTTGTCGCAGCCAAGTTCCTCGCTGGACTCGGTGCCCTCGCGGTTCTCTTCGGGGTTCCCTACACCGTCATCTGGCTTTACAACCCGGTCGTTTACAGCACCGGCGCGAACGGTCTCTGGAAGGGCCTGCCCGACTTTCTCCTTGCACTGGGGGCGACGCTCCTCGTTCTGGCCGCCCTCGGGGCACTGGCCATGGTGATTTCGGTCATCATAACGCGCCCGCTCTACGCCTCGCTGGCCACCTTCGGGGTTGTGTTCCTCCTTCAGTTCCTCCTGCCCCAGATTCCCTACGTTAAAAATCCAGAACGCTACACCCTCGGCTATCAGGCTGTGGTTCTGCTGAAGGCCGGGTTCGATAAGGTTGACCTGAGCGCCTTCATCGGGAATCCCTCCCATACCGCCGTCTTTTTTGGTGCGGTTGTGACCCTCTTCCTGGCCGCTGCCTGGGCGGTTCTAATAAATCGCGACTTTCCCGACTGATGGATAATTTATCCGATGTCAAACACAGCCTTTAGTTATGTAAAAGCTTTTTATAGGCCGGCGCCCAAATAGGGGCAGGTGGTAGGCATGACTTTCGATAAGGAGAAGCTCGCGAAGATTAGGGAGGAGGAAAAGCGCTGGGACGAAACGACGGTTAAAAAGTTCATCGAGAAGAGGCCCGAGAGAAAGGAGAAGTTCATGACCGACGACGGTTTTGAAATAAAGCGCGTTTACACCCCCGCCGACCTCGGAGAGGACTGGGATTACCTCGAAAAGCTCGGCTTCCCCGGTGAGTACCCGTTCACCCGCGGAGTTTACGCGACCATGTACCGCGGCCGCTTTTGGACGATGAGGCAGTACGCCGGTTTCGGAACCGCTGAGGAGTCCAACAGACGCTACAAGTACCTCCTGGAGCAGGGCCAGACCGGTCTGAGCGTCGCCTTCGACCTGCCGACCCAGATAGGCTACGACTCTGATCATCCCATGAGCGAGGGTGAGGTCGGAAAGGTCGGTGTCGCCATCGACTCCCTCTGGGACATGCGCGTCCTCTTCGACGGAATCCCGCTCGACAAGGTTTCGACGAGTATGACCATCAACTCGACCGCCGCCAACCTCCTTGCTATGTACATTCTGGTTGCTGAAGAGCAGGGAGTCCAGCCAAACCAGCTCAGGGGAACCGTTCAGAACGACATCCTCAAGGAGTACATAGCCAGGGGAACCTACATCTTCCCGCCGCAGCCGAGCATGCGCCTTACGACCGACATCATCATGTACTGCGCCGAGCACGTCCCCAAGTGGAACCCGATTTCGATAAGCGGCTACCACATCCGCGAGGCCGGAGCCAACGCCGTCCAGGAGGTTGCGTTCACCCTCGCCGACGGTATAGAGTACGTCAAGGCAGTCATAGACAGGGGCATGGACGTCGACAAGTTCGCCGGAAGGCTGAGCTTCTTCTTCAACGCCCACAACAACTTCCTGGAGGAGATTGCCAAGTTCAGGGCAGCGAGGAGGCTCTGGGCCTACATAATGAGGGAGTGGTTCAACGCCAAGAACCCGCGCTCGATGCTCCTGCGCTTCCACACCCAGACGGCCGGCTCAACGCTCACCGCCCAGCAGCCGGAGAACAACATAGTCAGGGTTGCGATTCAGGCCCTGGCAGCGGTTCTCGGAGGAACTCAGTCCCTGCACACCAACTCTTACGACGAGGCTCTGAGCCTTCCGACCGAGAAGAGCGTCAGGATTGCCCTCAGAACCCAGCAGATAATCGCCTACGAGAGCGGGGTCGTTGACACCATAGACCCGCTCGGAGGTTCGTACTACATCGAGTGGCTCACGGACCACATCTACGAAGAAGCTTTGAAGTACATCGAGAAGATTCAGAAGATGGGCGGAATGATGAGGGCCATCGAGAGGGGCTACATCCAGAAGGAGATAGCGGAAAGCGCCTACAAGTACCAGAGGGAAGTCGAGGAGAAGAAGCGCATCATCGTCGGCGTCAACGAGTTCATCGTCGACGAGCCGCTCGACGTCGAGATACTCAAGGTCGACCCGAGCATCAGGGAGAAGCAGATCGAGAGGCTCAAGAAGCTCAGGAGTGAGAGAGACAGCAAGAAGGTCGAGGAGGCCCTCGACAGGCTCAGGAAGGCGGCCGAAACCGAGGACGAGAACCTCATGCCCTACATCATCGAGGCCCACAGGCACCTCGCGACCCTCGGAGAGGTCACCGACGTCCTCCGTGAGGTCTGGGGCGAGTACAGGGCTCCGCTGATATTCTGAGCTTTCTATCTTTCTTCTAGGTGTCAGTTTGAATTTTAATTTCTATCAAGTAAGATTTATAACTTCACCATTAGATTCTTTCTTGGTGATGTAAGTGAGAAGAGTTATTGGACTGATTATTTCAATCTTAATATTCGGGTTAGTTCTACAGCCCGCACTCGCCACCAAGGATGCGATTCAGCAGACAACCGCGGGAATGAGGGTTTATGAAATTGAGATTTACGGTGTCCCAGTGAAGCTCGTTATAGCCGATAACTCCAGCTTGAACACACCGGAGGAAGTTAAGGCATTCATTGAAACTCATGTTTCTCCTGAGGAGTTTATGGGCGGGTCTGCTATTAACGTTAAATCTGCCACATCCACGCAGGGTTTAGCACATTCAACTTGGTCAAACGAACATCCATTACTGCTTTGGGTGAAATCTATGGGGATCGCGATGTCCACGGGTACTAGTGTGTTCGTCCCATCGGCTATGGCTGTCATGTTCATTCCGGTTTTTGTAGTAGGTGAATGGGTTTTAACCGCACTTTATGCACTCCTTACAATGGCGGTAGTAATGTTCTCCATCGAAGTTGCCGAGGCCATTTACGAATACAGTGACGAAATTCGTGAAAAGCTCGACAGTGCTTATCAATACTTTTACAACTACATAGAAGAGAGAAAAAGGGATGAAAAAACAATCCACATCTATGAAAGAGAGTTTTATGGAGGTCTTCCTAAGAGGATTTACGTGAAGGAATTTATCCATAAAAAAGATAAGGATTTTAAAGTTACCGTTGGAGAATTGGTTGGAATAATTCTCATCGTGCCATCAGGCAAACTTGCTCTTAACGCTACTGTAAAGAATTTAAAGGAGGGTAACTGGGAGCTGGCGGCTTTAAAAGGGATTAGGTTCATTATTGGGGCAACTGGAAGGCTGTGGCATATCTTGCAATGAAGAAAGTCTATGGCGCTGAAAGCATAACCGTACCTAAAAATCCGAACGAAAAAGGTCCCGATTTTCCTCATGTTAAGATTCCGGGTGTCTCCTTAACTAAATGGGAGGCAAAGGGAACCACAGTTTTCAGAGTTACCTCATTGATACGGGATGGATACTACCGCAATCTGGAAGGTCAGCCAGGAATAGTCTCCGTTTACAGGATGTATAAGTCAAACCTTTATGTGGCATTTATCTACGGAAGCGCTTCATAAGGGGGAATTGCAGTGAATCTCCCCTCAATTGTACTAAACTACGTCTCTGCCAAGGGCATATGGAATGATGTTAAAAGTGGAATAAGTGTAACCAGAAAGAAACCACTATCTCAGGAAGAAGCCCTGAAACAATTAAAGGAGCGACTTCCACAACTACTTTTTAACTTTTCATGGGGAGTTATTGGATTTTTCGGGAGCGATGAACTTACACTAAGGAACGAACTCGGGCTCGTTATCTCCTTGGGAACCTCGGATAGAAAGATACTCCTTAGAGAAGCATGTTCGTATATTGAAGAAATACTAAATTACTCAAAAATTCAAAATGTGGACATCTTAGACATCTTAAAAAATCATCCTGATGTCTACAATAAATTTAAAATTGCAAGGACATTATGTTGCCTCTATTCTAAAATCTCTAACGATTCCCCGATATCTAAGGAAGAAGTAGTGGAACTCTGTAACTTAATATTGATGGAAGCCAGGGAGGATATTTTCTACCAGGTTCTCGTCAGACTTAAAGAATACCTTGAATCCCACAACTTTGAAGTTCCGGAGGAGCTCATAAAGGCCTTGGAGAGGTTCTCCAAGCCTAAGGAGATTGATTACTGGGAAGAATACCAGAAAACACTAAAAGAATTCGAGGAGAAGGGTGAAAAGTTCCACGAGAAGGCAAAGAGAGAGTGGGAGTTAGTGAAGAACGGAAAAGCCGAAGACCCCGTAGGCTCCATTCAGGATATCATTTGGAATCTGAGCGAGGCCGTTGTTTACAACTTTGCCATGCGAAAGTTTAAGCCGGTGAAAGAAGCTTACGAGATTTTTCTTAAAGCATACGAATTTGCAAAAGAAAACAATCTGTTCAAGACAAAGCTCAGCGAGGATATCTGGCTTGGAAAGCTCAAACGTGTGAACCTCAAGTGGGGCAACGATATAAGATGGTACGAGGACTACAGGGTTATCTCCAACAGGATAATTCGCCTAACAAGAATAGCCGAGTTCATGATGTGGAAGCGCAGGATTCCGGAGTTCCTGTATGCCAACCCGTACATTAACTTGGGGAGAGACTACGAGCATAATGACCCTCCACTATGGGCCCTCACGAAGGCTCTGATGATGATACTCGACCACAACAGGTCGAAAGGCACTCTTTCCACTCTCGAACTCCAAGAGGAAGTGCTGGATTACGCATTGAGGCTCAACCTTCTTTGGCCGGAGGACGTTAAGGTTCTTGAGTGCAAAGACGGCAAATGCATCGTTTTCAGGGGCGAAATATCCGAAGATGGCCTCCAGGGCTTCAAAAAGTATCCTTTTGATGCAGACGTTGTATTTTACAGGGGCAAAGATACAGTTATTGGCTACTCTAGAATGAGAAAGCTGGGATACGTATGCGGAAAAGACGGAGTTGACGAGCTGATTCGAGAAGCACTTAGACCCCACGAAAAAGCTTAAAAAAGGATAGCCAAAGCATCAACAGGCATCATGATAATCCCGGGAGGTGTAGTTATGGCGAGAAACAAGCCGCTTGCGAAGAAGCTCAGACTTGCCAAGGCCGCCAAGCAGAACAGGCGCATTCCGGTCTGGGTCATCGTCAAGACCAACAGGAAGGTCATGACCCACCCGAAGAGAAGGATGTGGAGGAGGACCAAGCTTAAGGAGTGAGGTGATTTAGATGATCAAGCCCGGAGAGGAAGTCATATTCGTCGTTCCCATCAAGAAGATAAAGAAGCGCGTTCCGCGCTGGAAGAGGGCCCCGAGGGCTGCCCGCTTCGTCCGCGAGTGGATAGCCAGGCACGCCAAGGCCGACGAGGTCGTCATCGGCACCGACGTCAACGAGAAGCTCTGGGAGCGCGGAGCGGAGAAGCCGCCCAACAAGCTCCGCGTTAAGGTCGTTGTTGAAGAGGAAGAGGGCAAGAGGATTGCCAAGGTCTCCCTCGCCTGATTACTTTTAATTTAACGAGGTGACGAGATGCACATAGAAAGGCTCGATTTTGAGAACTCTCCATACCTGGGCGTTTACGGCACCGCCACAGACAGGCTAGCCCTTATCAGGGAGGGCCTCGGCGAGAAGAAGCTAGAGGTTCTCATGGAGGTTCTCAAGGTTCCGCTCATTGAAACGAGCATAATGAAGTCGCGCATAGTGGGTATATTCGCGGCCGGAAACTCCAACGCGATAGTCGTCCCCTGGTACGTCTGGGACGCCGAGCTGGAGAAGATAAACGGTCAGCTCAGAGAGCACGGGATTGACACCGAGATAGTCCCGTTCCAGAGCACCCTCACTGCCTTTGGCAACCTCATACTGGCAAACGACAGGGCGGCGCTGGTGAGTGCAAAGTTCAGCCGCGAGGAGGCCAAGAAACTTGAGGACGTACTCGGCGTCGAGGTCGAGAGGGGCATGATTGGCGACTTCCACGCGGTTGGAAGCGTTGGAGTGGTCACCAACAGGGGGGGACTCGTTCACCCCGAGGCGACCGATGAGGAGCTTGAGTGGCTCCGCGACCTGTTCAAGGTTGACATATATGTCGGAACCGCCAACATGGGCGTTCCCTTCGTTGGTTCCTGCATGCTGGCGAACTCTCACGGTGTCGTCGTCGGGCACCTGACCACCGGACCCGAGATAGTGAAGATTGAAGAAGCCTTGGGCTTCCTTGACTGATGATGGAGGTGTGAGCTATGGAGGTTAAGGTCTTCCGCGTTAAGGGCGTTTTCGAGAGGAACGGAAAGAGGGAGAGGTTCACCAGGGAATACCGCGGCCTCAAGGCCGAGGACGTCGTCGAGATGCTCTACTCCGAGGTCGGCAGCAAGCACCGCGTTCCGAGGAACAAGATATGGATCGAGAGCGTCGAGGAGATAAAGCCCGAAGAGGCCGAGAACCCGATCATCAGAAAGCTCAGCGGGCTCTGATTTCCTTTTCTATTCCATTCCAAGCCCAACTTTGAACTCCATTTCTTCCCTCGCCTTTCCAACGCTGAGTCTGAGCGTAAATTTTCCGTGTCCGCTCACCTTTGAGAGGCCGTTCATGGCCTTCTGAAGCTTCGGCGGATCAAGGATTTTCTCATGGGACACCACGAGAATCGGCTCGCTCAGGAACTCGTAGGTGAATCTCCCGGGTTCGTCCCCGAAGAAGACTATGTCCTCGACCATTTTGCCTACGAGGGAGAGGTCGGCGTAGTCTGCCTTCCGGAGGCTTGGGCTGACCTCACCTTCGAAGCCGTTTTCCAGGGGTTTGAGCGATACCTGGGCGTAGTCCTCCAGGTTTCCGGCCGTCATGACGTCGCTGGGGAACGTAAACCTGTAGCTCGGCGTGATGTAGAGGAGGAGAACCCCGTTTTTGAGCCTGTATCCAGGAAGCTCAATCCTTCCGGAGCCGGGGACGTCGAGCTCAAGCCTGTATTCGGCCGGAGTTAATGGGAGTTCGCTGGAGAGGACGCTCTTCTCGGGCACGAACTTTCTCGATGTATCGAAGAGCCAGGCCGATGTGTAGTACCTGGAACCCCTCCCTCCTATCCTGGGGCCTATAAGGACGGAACTTGCCGCGTTGAACCTTCCGTATTCGGCCTTGACGCTCTCAGGGAACAGGAGCGCGTTCTCCAGAACCTCGATCCTCCCGGAGATTTCCTCGACAAGTTTTCTGACCCTGCCTGGGAGAAATCTACCGCCTACAACCGTGAGGATTTTCATAGATGCCCCCCTGCGAAAGTGGGAAAGAAAATTTAAATCCCTTTCTCCCTCCAGCCGAGAACCCTCGACTGATAGTGGCTCTTGGGGAAGATTTCGAGCGGGTCGATTCCCTTCTCGCGGAGCAGGTGCCTCAGCTCAACCTCGTAGTCCGCCTTCTGAAGCTCCTCGCTCTCCCGGATTTCAACGACGAAGAGCTTCTCCGTCAGCTCCCGTATCGTCTTGTAGCCGAGGCCGAGTAGGGGTCTTATGTAGGCGACGTTGAAGCGGTCCTCCAGGGAGCGGGCCTTCGGCAGGTCGAGGAAGGGAACCCTGTCGTCCCTCCTCGTTCCGTCGCTGACCCTCTCGACCTCCGGCATTGAAGCCACCGCCTCAAGGGCCCTCTCGTGGATGAACTGAATAGCGTTGTTTGGGTGGCCGTCTGTGATTGCCATATCTGCGGCTTTCTCTAGAGTCTCCCCCGGCAGATAGACGACCTGGTGCTCGAAGCCCAGCCTCTCCGCCGTTTCTCTGGCGAAGCTCCAGTTGTCGAGGAGGCCGAAGCTGACGGTTATCAGCTTCACCTCGTAGCCGAGTTTGGTTAGAATCCACGCGGCTAAACTTGAGTCCTTGCCGCCGGAGTAGAGATGGTGAACCTTCATGGTTGTCCCCCCTTTGAGTACCAGGAACACCTTATTAATCTCGCCCCAAAAGGGTTATTAGGTCTGAAGAGGTAATACTCTATCGGTGAAGGTAATGCCAGTTGTGACAAAGAAATACCAGGTGACGATTCCCAAGGATGTACGGGAGGCACTGGGAATAAAGGCCGGGGACGAAGTTGTTTTCGTTCGTGAAGGTGACAGGTACGTCTTGATGAAGCTGACTGATTTGCTCAAGGAATTTGCTGAGATAACGAGGGACATAGACGAGACCATCGAAGAAGTCAGACAGGGGCTTGCGAGGGGCATAGGGCGCTCTCTCCGCGAGCTGGAGGGAGGAGAATGAAGGTAGTCCTGGACACAAACGCCTTTAATAACATTGCCTTTTTAGAATGGTTGATGGAATCGAGCCTTGAACCCGTTACGAGCGCCGTTGTCTATATGGAACTGCTCTACAGGTACGCCCGACGTAGGGGTTTACCCGAAGCAAGGAGCAAGTTAATGGCGATTTTTGGCTCTTTAGCAATTGAGATTAATGGATTTGATGAAACATGCGCTGAACTCGCTGTGAACTCGGCTATCGGTCGCTGGAACTTCTCCAAAAACGCCAGGGACTACATGATAGGTGCCCTGGCACTGAAACTCAACGCCCCGCTGATCACCTACAACAAGAAGCACTTTGAGTGGCTCCCCGAGGTCTTTACCCCGGAAGAAGCTATGGAGCGCTTCGGCAAATAGGTTTAAAAGGCCAACCTTTTTAAAGTGCTTGACCGCGAGAGCTAAGAGGTGAGAGAGATGGAGAAACGCTTACCCGGAAAGGTGAGACGCGCCATAAGGGCGAGATACTACGACATCCCCCCGAGAGCCTGGATAGGTAAGAGAGGGCTGGATGATGGTGTCATAGAGGAGATAAACACCCAGCTTGAGAAGGACGGGATACTGAAGGTTGAGATAAGGAAGGGGGCGCTCATAAGCACCGAGCTTGACAGGCGCCAGCTTGCCGAGAAGGTAGCGGAGATGACGGACAGCGAACTCATCGAGGTTCGCGGCAAAAGGTTTATATTGTTCAAACCGAGGGAAGGTTGGGAAAAGTATTTAAGGAAGCTCCAGAGAAAGGAGCTTTCGAAGGAAAAGCGGGAGGAGAAGCCCGTTAAGAAAGTCAGGCTCGATATCGCTCAATTCAGGAGGAAATTCAAGAAGGGGAGGGATTGAAAGTGGCGACAGTTTATGACGTTCCCGGTGATTTGCTCGTTGAGAGGGTTGCGCAGAAGCTCAAGGAGATTGAGGCCATAAAGCCGCCCGAGTGGGCCCCGTTCGTCAAGACCAGCAGGCACAAGGAGCGCATTCCCGAGCAGGACGACTGGTGGTACTACCGCGTTGCCAGCATCTTCAGGAAGGTCTACGTCGACGGTCCTGTCGGCATCGAGAGGCTCCGCACCTGGTACGGCGGCAGGAAGAACCGCGGCCACGCCCCGGAGCACTTCTACAAGGCGGGGGGGAGTATCATAAGGAAGGCCCTCCAGCAGCTTGAGGCCGCCGGCTTTGTCCAGAAGGTTCCGGGTGAGGGCAGGATCGTCACCCCGCAGGGACAGAGCTTCCTCGACAAGATCGCCACCGAGCTCAAAAAGGAGCTTGAGGAACAGATTCCGGAGCTCAAGAAGTACTGAGCTCCAGTCATTCTATTCTTAACGTCTTTTGAGGAGGATTATCAGAACAACCGCTCCCAGTGCGGCTATTCCGTAGAGAACGGCATTCTGGCCAGTTTTAGGGCTCCCTGTAGTTTCTCCTTGATTCTCGGTGGTGTTCTTCTCCACGCAAACCGGCAGGGAGAGAACGTCTATTGGGCTGTCGTAGGGCGGGACTATGTAGGTGCTCCCCTCCCCCAGGAGCAGGAAGGTTCCATTGCCGACGATGACCACTTCCGTCCGCGAGGCCACCGAATAGTTGACCGGCACCGTTCCGTTCTCGGTCCGGATGAAGGCGGTTCCCGTTTCCGTGTCCACGCACAGTGTTCCAGTAGCGTTGGCCCTGCATGACTCCTCTCCCCCACTAATCGGGTAGACGAGGAGTTCTCTGCCGGGTTCTTCCGTGCCGGTGACGTTGCGAACCTCAAAGCCATTTTCGGTAGCTTCGTACAGGACGAATCCTTTCCTTGCAGTCCCGTTTACCTCAGTCTCCCACGGGAACGCCACCACGGGACGGCCGTCTCTCACGTACACCTCGACATCTACGATGGACTTCGACCAGGGGTAGCTCTGCTGGGGCGTTCTCACCGTCTGGTTCCTCCAGCCCAGCGTGCCGTTGCCGAGGAGAACGTAGGAACCGTTGTACACGCCGAGGGGCAGGCCTTCGACGTTAATAGGCCTGCGGCAGCTTCCGTTTGCCGCGTACGTCACGGGCAGGTCGTACATGCTGAATGAGACCACCCACTCCCTTCTTCCGCCGTCCCAGAAGCCGTGGAAAACCTCCACCGGCCTGACCGAGTAGGCCAGCCTCCTGACTTCATCGGTAACATCCCTCGATGTTCCGTTCCTGATGAGGATGTACCTCGTTGGGGTGTAGGGGCGCAGGGGATAGTGCAAATAATATGTTATCCCCCTTCTGACCTCGATCCTGAAGGGGGGCTCCGGTTTCGGGATGTGGAGCCGGGGGCTCGCGTTAACGAGCGTGAAGTTCGTGCCGTTGTAGAGGTAGTAGAGCGTGACGTTTGAGTCCCACAGGTACACCCCCGCCCAGAGCCGGCCGTTTTCATCAAGCCCCAGTTTAATCCCCGCCATGGGGGTGAGGCTCTCTTTTTCCTGCGGCACTATCTTCCGGGCGTACCGGATGAGGTCCCAGCTCTCCATGGTCCTCGGGCCGACCCTGTAGACATCATCGCTCGCGTAGTGCGGCCCGCAGCAGCTGGTCGACGCAACGAAGAATATGCTCCCGTTGTAGAACAGAAAATCCCCAGCACCCCCCGTGTACCAGGAAATGGTGGGGATGAGGAAAACGGGGAAGGTTCCGTTGTATACCCCCATGTCGAGGGAGTCGTGGTATAATGAGTATATTACCGTGACGTTCCCCGCCGTGGCTACCCCCAGATTCCAGACGAACTCGGGGAAGTACAGGTCGGGAAGCGGAGGGGGCTCTATCTGACGGGTCAAATCTACGAATTTGCTCCCGTTGAAGGCAAAAACGCCGTTGTTCTCGACGAGGAGCTGGTGGCAGACCTCACACCAGGCCGTGCTGTACGCTTTAACTGGTGAGAAAAGCGAAGCGAGCAGTAGGAACGCGGTGAGTGCGGACACCACCGAACGGCTCTTCATTTTTATCACCAGTCGGCATTGCTCACGTTACATTTTCGGGTTGTCCGAGGTGAATTTAAACCTTTTGCCCAATACCTTTTTAACCCGAGCCCCAACCCTATGGTGGGGGTGAGAGGATGGCCGAGGACATAGAGGAGATCAGGAAGCGCAAGCTCATGGAACTGCAGAAGAGGTACCTTGAGCAGCAGAAGGCTCAGGAGGAGGCTTTGAGGCAGGAGATGGAGCTTGAGGCTCAGCTCGATGCGATAATGAGGAGGATTCTCACGCAGGACGCCAGGGAGAGGCTCGGCAGGGTAAAGCTGGTTCGTCCCGAACTGGCGAGACAGGTTGAGCTGGTTCTCGTTCAGCTTTATCAGGCAGGACAGATAAGGGAGCCGATAGACGACGCCAAGCTGAAGAAGATACTCTCACAGATAGACGCCAGAACGAGGCGGGACTTCAAAATCAAGTGGTAGCGGAAGGTGCTCCCATGAACGCCAGGGAGATAATCGAAATACTCGACGAAAAGGGAGAGGTCAGTCTCGAAACCTGGAAGGCCGTCTCGGTTAAGAAGAACAAGGACGGGACGGTTGACGTTCTCTACAAGAACCTCCACGTTGGAACGGACGACGACCCCGTCTTCCTCTGGATTTATGCCAACATAGTTGAGGAGGACTGGGACGTCCGCGTTCTGGAGCGGATAACCTTCAAGCGGGAGGACCTCGCCTGGTTACTCCGCTACGTTGTGAAAAAAGGAGAAGGTTTATAAGGGCTTTATAAAATAGCCGGCCGGTTGGGGGTGTTTGAGTGAGCAAGCGTAGGGTCTGCCCGGTCTGCGGCTCGACGGAGTTCATCTACGACCCGGGTAGGGGAGAGGTCGTCTGTAAGGTTTGCGGTTACGTTATTGAGGAGAACGTCATAGACATGGGACCGGAGTGGCGCGCCTTTGACGCGAGCCAGAGGGAGAAGAGGGCGAGAGTTGGTGCCCCCGAGAGCATCCTCCTACACGATAAGGGTCTCTCAACAGATATCGGGATTGATAGGAACCTTTCCGGTTTGATGCGTGAGAAGATGTACAGGCTCAGGAAGTGGCAGAGCCGCCTCCGCGTGAGCGACGCCGCCGAGAGGAACCTGGCCTTCGCCCTCAGCGAGCTCGACAGGATAGCCAGCCAGCTCAAGCTCCCCAGGCACGTCGAGGAAGAGGCGGCAAGGCTCTACCGCGAAGCGGTGAGAAAGGGCCTCATTAGGGGCCGCTCCATTGAGAGCGTCATAGCGGCCTGCGTCTACGCCGCCTGCAGGCTCCTCAAGGTTCCGAGAACCCTCGACGAGATAGCGGACATATCGCGAGTTGACAAGAAGGAGATAGGAAGGAGCTTCCGCTTCATAGCGAGAAACCTCAACCTCACACCGAAGAAGCTCTTCGTCAAGCCGACCGACTACGTCAACAAGTTCGCCGACGAACTCGGACTGAGCGAGAGGGTCAGAAGGCGCGCGGTGGCCATACTCGATGAAGCCTACGATAGGGGCCTGACGAGCGGGAAAAGCCCCGCCGGTCTGGTCGCGGCCGCCCTCTACATCGCCGGCCTGCTGGAGGACGAGAAGAGAACCCAGCGCGAGGTGGCCGAGGTAGCGCGCGTCACCGAGGTCACCGTCAGGAACCGCTACAAGGAGCTCGTGGACAAGCTCAACCTGAAGATTCCGGTTTGAGGAAAAGAAAAGGTCAGCGCTTCCCGAACCAGCTTTCCAGCGTCGCCTGCTTCCCCGCTTTCACGGCTTTTTTCAGCCTCTCAAGACCGTTCTTCACCCTCTCCTCGCTGAAGTCGTGCTCGTCGCAGAGGAACTTGAGGATTCCCTCCTCGTCGGGTTCACGCCACCTGAGTTCGTATTCGTCGGTGACCGGGGGATTCAGGAAGAACTCCTTTATCGCGTAGAGGTCAACCTCTCCCTCCTTCTGGTACTTGGCGAGGGGGTCTTTTGTGCGCTTGACTATCGTGAGGGCCTTCTTGGGCCCGATGCCCTTTATCCCTCCGGGGTTGTAGTCCGTGCCGACCAGGATGGCCATCTCTATAAGCTTCTCCCTGTCTATGCCGAGCTCCTTGAGAACCTCCTCCAGAACTATAAGCTCGGGCCTGACCTCAACGTAGACGTTCTTTCCGGGGAGCTTTCTCCTGCCGGTTATCGTGACGTTCCTCACCAGTCTGGGGGCTCCAAAGAGGAGCGAGTCGTAGTCCTGGCTGGCGGAAGCGTAGACCTTCTTTCTGGCGGCCATGTAGGCTGCTTGAGCTTCCCCCTCGCTCGGCGCCTGAATTACGGGGATTCCCATCAGCTCAAGGAGCCTCTTGGCGTCGTTTATCAGTCCCTCGTTGACCTTGGTTGCACGCATCGCGTACTTCTTGGCCTCCTCAAGGTCGCCGCGCTCCAGAGCCTCGTACCACTTCTCCTCGGCCTCTTCCCTCGCCTCGCGGCGCTTCTCTATCTCCTTCTTTTTGAACTCCGGGGGCTTCCCGTCGAAAACGTACGCCGGCTTTATCCCTGCCTCCATAAGGTTGATGTTCCTGTAGAAGAGGCCGCTGAGGTGGGAGGTTATCCTCCCGCGGGAGTCCATGAGCGGTGTCCCGTCGCGCTGCCTTATGGTTGAAAGGAACTGGTATATCGCGTTGAACGCGTCTATGGCTACTTTTCTTCCGTAGAGGTTCTCCAGCTCTATCTCCTTCCTCGGAACGAGCTCGCCTATCTGTACGCCCATACCATCACCCCTTGAGCAAAAGAACGTCGCGGGCCTATTTAGGGTTTGCCTATTCCCTGGCCTCTCCAAGGGTTTTGGTCATGTCGTCCACATCCTTCTCCGTGATGCCCCGCTCTATGAGGAACCGGTTGTAGCTGTCCTCCCTCTGCCGTTCCCTCGTGTACACCCAGCCCATGGCCGCTATCAGTGCCGCCATGCCGAGGAGCACCTGCCAGCCGAGCTCCGTTAGGTCGAGCGTTATGAGGAGTTCCTTCACGAGCGCCAGCACGCCGATTTCCACGACGTTCTTCATTGGAACGTGGTGGTAGATGATGTACATGACGATTATCTCGAAAATCTCAAGGAATATCAGGATGAGAACTATGCCCTGGAGGGCCTGCTCAGGGGCGAAATGGATGAGCGAGCTTACCGTGAGGTCCCATACCATTCTGACAACGTAGAGCATGGTCAGGGTGCCCAGGGCTATCACGACGAAGTCGAAGAGAACGCTCAGCAGACGGAGGGCCCTCCGCTCGGCCCTGCTCCCGAAAGCCCTCACGCTATCACCTGAATCCTTGGTTTGGGCGTTGGGATTAATAAGAATTTTGGGGTTCCGGGTGGGTTTTGAATCAACGGTGTCCAACCTTCGGTTCTTTTAACGTCCGTCGAGTTTCTTATCGTCAAAAAGAGAAGAGAAAAGTTATAACTCGTTTTACGGACGTGAAACTGTGACTTTCATTCGGATGAGGTGATTGAGATGGACGGAAACCTGGAGGCTCTATTCAGACCAAAGAGCATCGCCGTCATAGGCGCTTCTGAGAAACCGGGCAAGATAGGATACGCCGTTATGAAGAACCTCGTCGAGTACGGCTACGATGGCAAAATCTACCCCGTTAACGTCAAGGGTGTTGAGATTGAGATAAACGGAAGGAAGTTCCAGTCCTACAAGAGCATTCTCGACGTTCCGGACGAGGTCGACATGGCCGTTATCGTCGTTCCGGCCAAGTTCGTTCCGGGGGTTATAGAGGAGTGCGGAAAGAAGGGCGTTAAGGTCCTTCCGATCATAACCTCCGGCTTCGGCGAGCTCGGCGAGGAGGGCAAGAAGGTCGAGAGGCAGATAGTCGAGACCGCCCACAAGTACGGCATGAGGATCCTCGGCCCGAACATCTTCGGTGTCGTCTACACACCAGCTAAGATGAACGCCACCTTCGGCCCCACCGACGTCATGCCGGGCAACCTGGCCCTCATCAGCCAGAGCGGAGCCCTCGGAATAGCCCTCATGGGCTGGACCATCCTCGAAAAGGTCGGCCTCTCGGCCGTCGTCAGCGTCGGAAACAAGAGCGACATCGACGATGCCGACCTCCTTGAGTTCTTCAAGACCGATGACAACACCAAGGCGATACTCATCTACATGGAGGGCATCAAGGACGGAAGGCGCTTCATGGACGTCGCGAGGGAGGTCAGCAAGGAGAAGCCGATTATCATCATCAAAGCCGGGAGGAGCGAGCGCGGTGCCAAGGCAGCCGCAAGCCACACCGGTTCCCTCGCCGGCGCCGACAAGATATACGAGGCCGCCTTCAAGCAGAGCGGCGTTCTCAGGGCGCTTACCATAGGCGAGGCCTTCGACTGGGCGAGAACGCTGAGCAACCTTCCGGAGCCCGCTGGGGAGAACGTCGTCATCCTCACCAACGGCGGTGGAATAGGAGTTATGGCCACCGATGCCGCAGAGGAGGAGGGACTGCACCTCTACGACAACCTTGAGGACCTCAAGGTCTTCGCCAACCACATGCCGCCCTTCGGTTCCTACAAGAACCCGGTTGACCTCACGGGTATGGCCGGCGCTGAGAGCTACGAAGGAGCGGTTCGCGACGCACTCGCCAACCCGAACATGCACGCCATAGCGGTGCTCTACTGCCAGACGGCAGTCCTCGACCCGCGCGACCTGGCCAAGATCGTCATCCGCGAGTACAACGAGAGCGGCAGGAAGAAGCCCCTCGTCGTTGCAATCGTCGGCGGCATAGAGGCCAAGGAAGCCATTGACATGCTCAACGAGGAGGGAATCCCGGCCTATCCGGAGCCGGAGAGGGCCATAAAGGCTCTCGCGGCACTCTACCGCTGGAGCAACTGGAAGGCCAGGCAGAAGAAGGAGTGATTTTCTTTCTTCCTTTGTTCGACCTTTTACGACAAAAAGTTTTTAGGAAGTTTGTCCAATTCTGTGACGGTGGGTCTTGTGAAGCGCCCCATCTTAATACTGGGCGTCATCTTTGTGCTCATTGGGAGTCTCATAACCATACGGGATTACAACTCCCGCGTTGCAGTGAGCTGTGCCGTCGAACCCGTCATTCCGACCGTAGACGTGAAGGTTCTCAACGTTACCAACGGGAACATCGTAAGAGGGTTCATACTGGCCTTCAGGGCACCCCTGGAGTCCCCGAACGTCACCGTTTTGGATCCAGAAACCGGACGCTCCCCGGTTTACAGAAAGGAGGGCGCACTCTACGTTCCGGTCGAGCCGCCCCTGCCCCTGAGACTTTTCCGCGTGGAGGGTCTCGGAAACACGACCGTCGAGGTTTACTGGCAGAGTCCCTATACCACCGTAGTGCTGGACACGCCCAGCTTTAAACCCGTTCCCGGAGGTTTTAAGTACGTCACCACCACGGACTATCCTTTCTGGCTCGGTTTTTATGCGGAGATTGAAAACCCCCGGGGAGTCATCCGGATACCTGACAACGGCAGCACGGGAATAGTTCTCAACGATGACTCCGTGAACCTGACGATTCTTAACCGAACGGTGGAAGGAGTGCCAAAGTTCCTCAAAATACTCTATCCACGCGAGGGGCCGTTTGTCCTTCATCTGGAAGGCAGCGTGGAGGTCAACGGCACTGAGAAGAACTACTCCTACGAATTCCCCACTAGGAACACAACGTGGATACGGATTGAGAAGGGGTTCAAGTTTACTTCCATGAGACTCTACAGCAGGTATCCCTTCGGAAATGAAACGGAGAAGTGCACGACCACTCATCAGGTAGGTCTCGAAGGTCCGCTCTCCCTTTCCCTTGGCCTGCTGATGATTTTTGCCGGCCTTCTCTGGAGGACCTAACCTTTTTCTATTTCCTCACCGTCTATTCATCGGGTGGTTCCATGCTCGTCGCCCTCATCTCCGACATCCACTCGAACATTGAAGCTTTAAAGGCCGTCTGGCGGGAGGTAAGAAAAGCCGACGCGGTTCTCTGCATGGGCGACCTGGTCGGCTACGGCGCTTCCCCAAACGAGGTCGTTGAGTTTGTAGGGAAGCGGATGGAAAAGCGAACCTTCCTCTGCGTTCGAGGAAACCACGACAACGCGATAGCCTTCGGCGCCGAGTGGGGCTTCAACCCATACGCGAGGCAGGCCGTCAGGTGGCATCAGCGCGTTATGACCGTGGAAAACCTCGAATTTCTCAGAAGACTCCCCGTGAGGCAGCTCTTCACCGACGATACCGGCAGGAGCTACCTCCTCATCCACGGCTCCCCGAGGGCGCCCCTGGACGAGTACCTCTTTCCCTGGTTTTCCGACGGGGAGTTCAGGGCGGTTCTGGAGTATATCAGACAGGACGACCTCCTCGTCGGTCACACCCACGTGCCGATGCTGAAGGTGCTGGGGGGCAGGAGAATCATCAACCCCGGAGGCGTCGGTCAGCCCAGGGACGGAGACTGGAGGGCGGCCTGCGCTTTAATCGATACCGAAAAAGAACCCCCGGACAACGTTGAGTTCTGCAGGGTGGAGTACGATGTCGATTCTGCCGCGGAGAAGATAGTGGAAGCGGGGCTTCCGAGGTTCCTTGCGGAGAGGCTCTACGAGGGATATTAAGGGGGTCATCCCCCGAGGGTTCTCGACTCCTCCTCCGTGAGTCTCCTCTTTATCGTGCCGACCCTTCTGAGCTTGGACTTGACCGCGAGCTTGCCCGAGTCTATTATGATTACCTCACCGATGCTCTTAACCGCGCTCACCGGTATGAGGAGAAGACCCTCGTGATCGGTGACAAACTCGCTCGTATCGAGGTCTTCGTCGGGCTCGGCAACTATCACGAGAATATCGCCGGTTTCCTCATCGAAGCTCAGGTCGTAGACCCAGCCGAGCCTTATGCCCGTGTCGGTTATCAGCTCCACGTCCCTAAGTTTAGAGGCTATTATCTTGACCATTTTCGCCACCCCTCGGTTTAATCGTGTAAGTTCTTGGGCACCAACGTATAAAACTTTTTCCAAAGGAAAAGGGAATCAGAAGGTGTAGTAGTCCGGTCCTCCCTTCTTCTCGACCCTTGACTTCCTGCTCTCCTCGAAGTTCCTGTAGTACTCGACCATGTAGGGCGTTATGCTCGGCTTGACCTTCTTGAGGGCCTCCTCGAAGTCCCTCCTTGAAACCCTGAGTTTCTCAAGGAACTCCTCGCTCTCCTCCTCGACCAGCTCCGCCGGGAGTTCTGCCATTATCCTGCGCATCGCCAGCAGCGCCGCCTCCCTAACGAGGGCCTCTATGTCCGCTCCGGAGTAGCCCTCCGTCTTCTTCGCCAGCTCGCGGAGGTTCACATCGCCCGCCAGCGGGACGCGCTTCGTGTGGACCCTGAGTATCTCCAGTCTGGCCTTCTCGTCCGGCGCTGGAACTAGTATGAGCCTGTCGAACCTGCCCGGTCTGAGCAGGGCGGGGTCGAGTATGTCCGGCCTGTTGGTCGCCGCTATAACCACGACACCGCTGTTCCGCTCTATGCCGTCCATCTCAGTCAACAGCTGATTGATGAGCCTGTCGGTGACCCTGCTCATGTCGCTTCCCCTGGCGGGGGCTATCGCGTCGATTTCGTCTATGAATATGACCGTGGGCGCGGCCTGGCGGGCCTTGCGGAATATCTCCCTCACGCGCTTCTCGCTCTCGCCGACCCACTTGCTCAGCACCTCCGGCCCGCGGATGCCGATGAAGTTCGCCTCGCTCTCCGTCGCGACCGCCTTAGCCAAGAGGGTCTTGCCTGTTCCGGGCGGGCCGTAGAGGAGGACTCCCCTCGGAGGTTCAATGCCAAGCCTCTGGAAGGCCTTCGGGTACTTGAGGGGCCACTCAACCGCCTCCTTAAGTTCCTGCTTTACCTCTTCGAGCCCGCCGACGTCGTTCCAGCGGACGTTGGGCATCTCGATGAGAACCTCCCTGAGGGCCGAGGGTTCGACCATCTTGAGGGCCTCGTAGAAGTCCGCCTTTCTGACGCGCAGCTCCTGGAGAACCTCCGGGGGGATCCTCTCCTGTTCGGGGCTTATCTTGCCCTCGTTGATGAGCCTCCTGAGGACTACCATGGCCGCCTCCCTGGCGAGTGCCGCGAGGTCCGCCCCAACGAAGCCGTGAGTCTTTTCGGCTATCTCCTCAAGCATCCTGTCTATCAGCCTGCTCCTGACCTCGGGATATACCTCGCTCTCGCTCTTCAGGGCTTCCCTCACTTCATCGTCGCTCTTCGCGGCCTCAACCCTTTCGATGAGCCTCTCCAGCTTCCTCCTCTCAAAGGCTTCCCTCTTCACGAGCTCCCTGAGAACCTTGAGGACGGTGGCCTTGTCGTAGTCCGGTTCGAGGGGCATTCCCCTGGTGTGTATCTGGAGTATCTCCTTCCTGCCCTTCTTATCGGGAACCCCAACCTCTATCTCCCTGTCGAACCTTCCCGGCCTCCTGAGAGCCGGGTCGAGGGCGTCCGGCCTGTTGGTGGCGGCGATAACTATGACCTTGCCCCTGCCCTTCAGGCCGTCCATGAGGGTGAGCAGCTGGCTGACAACCCTTTTTTCAACCTCCCCGACGACTTCTTCCCTCTTGGGGGCTATTGCGTCGATTTCGTCTATGAATATGATGCTAGGTGCGTTCTCCTCGGCGTCCTTGAATATCTCCCTTAAGCGCTCTTCACTCTCGCCGTAGAACTTGCTCATTATCTCCGGCCCGTTGATGGCTATAAAGTGAGCGTTCGCCTCGTTGGCGACGGCCTTGGCCAAGAGAGTCTTACCCGTTCCCGGCGGGCCGTATAGGAGAACACCCTTCGGCGGCTCAATTCCAAGGCGCTCAAAGAGTTCAGGGTGCTTGAGCGGAAGCTCGACCATCTCGCGTATCTTCTGAATAGCATCGCTCAGACCGCCGATGTCCTCATAAGTGACCTCCGGGATGGCCTCCTCGCGTATCTCCACCGCCTGGGGTAGAACCTCAACCTCTGTGTTGTAGGTTATCTGGACTATTCCCCTTGGAACCGTGTTTACGACGACGAACTTGAGTTCTCCAAAGCCGATGGGCATGGTCTCGAAGAGACCGCGCAGAAGCTCGTCAAAGGGCGAACCGCCGTAGTAGCCGCCCTCGCTCCTGCTGCTCGCGACGATGAGGTCTCCCTTCAGCACCGGCCTGCCCAGGAGGTTTCCCTTGACCATGTCGCCGGGTATCTGGATGAAGACACCCTTCTGGGCGGGCGCCAGCACGACCTTCTTCGCCTCCTGCACCTCGGCCTTGGCGACGGTGACGTAATCGCCGATGCTCACCCCGGCGTTCCTCCTGATGTAGCCGTCCATTCTTACGATGTCCAGTCCGCGGTCGTCGGGGTGGGGGTTGGCCACTATCGCGGCGGTGGTTCTTTCCCCAATCAGCTCAACTATGTCGCCGGGCTCAACTCCGAGTTGCTTCTGGTACTTCCTGTCAAAGCGGACTATCCCCCTGCCGACGTCTCTCTTCAAAGCCTCCGCAACGCGGAGCTTTATCTTCTCGTACCTCTCCTCGTCCTTACCAAAAATCATCTTGACCGCCTCCTCTGCTTTTCGATGGCCTCCTCAAGCGTTAAATTACCCAGGGCCACCTCACGGGCGAGCTTTGAGGATATCGTGATGTTCCCGCTCAGTTCGCGGCTCCGTCTTTTTATATCGTCAATCTCACGCTTCGTGGGCTCCTTCGCCTCTATAAGCTCTCCGATGGGAACCTCCCTTCCCTCGCGCAGGCCTATGTTTATGGCCGCCACGATGTCCTGAACCTGGGAGACATCCATCCCCCCGACTTTGGGGGTCGTTCTCGACTCGTTGACGACGGTGATCGGGTAGTCGTATCCAAGCAGGTCTGCGAGGGCTTTCAGCATGAGAACCCTCTGCCTCTTGGCCCCGTGCCCTATTTTGATTTTAGCACCGGGGTACTTCTCCAGCAGGTCGAGGATTATTTCAACGTCGCGCGGGCTCTTCAGGTGGTGAACCTCAAGCACGCGGTTATCGGCAACGACGCTCAGGCCGGGCCTCTCACCGGGGTCAATGGCTACGTACACCCTTTTAAACCTCTCCCTGCCTTCGAGCTTCGCCAGGAGCTCGTCTATGAAGTTCTCATCCCTCACGACAACCTTGACGGGGAAATCAACCCTTCCGTAGTCCTCCTCGCCCGTCAGGACGACCTCAACATCAAAGGGTATCCTATCCCCGACCCGGAGGCTGTGGAAGGGTATGCGGTACTCCTTCAGCACCTTCGTTGCCAGGTAGTAGACCCTGGCATCGCTTGTTACGATCGCCACCCTCATGGTTTCTGATACGTCTCCACAATTAAAAACCTTTCTAACCGTTCTAATCAAAGATTTTGGCCGTGAACGGCTTTGATTCTGTGGAAAAAAGTTTATAAGCCATTATCGGCAAGTAGAAAGGGGGATACGGATGCAGCCTCCTAAGAAAAAGAAGAAGGTCGAGGAGTTTGAGGAGGAGCTCTTCGAGGAAGAGAGGGAGTGGGAACTCGAAGAGGACTGGGAGGATGAGGACTGGGAAGAGGAGTGGGAAGAGGAAGACTGGGAAGATGAGGATGAGTGGTAGTTAAACGTTTTCTTTTACGCAACCCATTTATAGAACGGTGTTCTCTTTTCTCCAGGTGATAAAATGGCGTTCCTGAAGGTCGTTCCCCTGGAGAAGGCCCTCGATGTCATAGACTCATTCCCGATGGAGCCGGAAATCGAAAGCGTTCCCCTGGGCGAAGCACTGGGCAGGGTTTTGGCTGAAGACGTGACCTCGCCGATAAACGTCCCGCCCTTCGACCGCGCCACGGTTGACGGCTACGCCGTAAGGGCTGAAGACACGTTCATGGCGGGCGAGAGCGAGCCGATTAGACTGAAGGTCGTCGGGGAGATAAACGCTGGGGACACGCCAGCGGTGGAGCTCAAACCCGGTGAGAGCGTTTACATCTCCACCGGCGCACCCCTGCCCGAGGGTGCCGATGCGGTGGTGCAGTTTGAGGACGTGGACAGGGAAGGGGAGGAGGTCATCATCTACAAGCCGGCCTATCCGGGCTTGGGCGTCATGAAGGCCGGAGCTGACATCCCCCAAGGAAAGACCCTCCTCAAACGCGGAACCCGGCTGACCTTCAAGGACACCGCACTTCTCTCGGCCGTTGGAATCGCCGAGGTTCCCGTATTCAGAAAGCCCAGGGTTGCCGTGATAAGCACGGGGAACGAAGTGGTTCTCCCCGGGAGGGAGCTGAGATACGGTCAGATATACGACATAAACGGCCGCGCAATAGCGGACGCGGTCAGGGAGCTCGGAGGCGAGGCTCTCTTCCTCGGCATAGCCAGGGACGACCGCGAGAGCCTCAAGGCGCTCATCGAAAAGGGAATCGAGTGCTGCGACATGGTAATCCTCAGCGGCGGCGCGAGTGGGGGAATAAGGGACCTGACCAGCTCGATAATCGAGGAGCTCGGGGAGGTGAAGATTCACGGCATAGCGATTCAGCCGGGTAAGCCGACGATAATCGGCCTGATCAATGGAAAGCCCGTCTTTGGCCTGCCAGGCTACCCCACAAGCTGCCTGACGAACTTCACCCTTCTCGTCGCCCCGCTCCTTAGAAAACTCCTGGGAAGGGAGAGCGAGGTTAGGAAGGTCAAAAAGAGGCTCGCTCACAAGGTCTTTTCCGTCAAGGGCAGGAGGCAGTTCCTCCCGGTCAAGGTAGAGGATGAAAAAGCGGTGCCGATACTCAAGGGGAGCGGAGCGGTCACGAGCTTCGTGGACGCTGACGGTTTCATCGAGGTTCCTGAGAACGTTGAGATACTGGAGGCCGGCGAGGAGGTTGAAGTTACGTTCTTCGGCTGAGTTGTCGCCCCGCCAAATCTCCCATCAAAACCTTTTTTAAACTCCTTCACCTTCTTTCCCCAGGTGTTGGCGATGCTGGACATAAAGCTCATCCGTGAAAATCCCGATATTGTCAGAAAGGACCTCATCAAGAGGGGCGAAACCGAAAAGCTCGGGTGGATAGACGAAATTCTCGAACTCGACAGGAAGTGGCGCGAGAACCTCAAGCGAATAAACCAGCTCAGGAAGGAGCGCAACCAGCTTGCCGTTCAGATAGGCAAGCGCAAAAAGGCGGGCGAACCAATAGACGATCTGCTGGCTAAAAGCAACGAGATAGTGGAGCAGATCGAGGGGCTTGAGAAGGAAGTCGAGGAGCTGAGGAAGAAGATAGACTACTACCTCTGGCGTCTCCCGAACATCACCCACGAGAGCGTTCCCGTCGGCAAGGACGACAGCGAGAACGTCCCGATAAGGTTCTGGGGCAAGGCGAGAGTTTGGGAGGGCTTCCTTGAGAGCTTCAAGGAGCAGAGCCTCGGGAAGATGGACTACGAGGTTCTGAGCTGGAGACCGAGGCTCCACGTCGATATGCTTGAACTCCTCCGCGGTGCCGACCTTGAGAGGGCCGCGAAGGTCAGCGGTGCGCGCTTTTACTATCTCATGAACGAGCTGGTCATCCTCGACCTTGCTTTGCTCCGCTTCGCCCTCGACAGGCTCATAGAGAAGGGCTTCGTCCCCGTCATACCGCCCTACATGGTGCGTCGCTTTGTTGAGGAGGGCGTCACGAGCTTCGGCGACTTCGAGGACGTCATCTACAAGGTGGAGGGTGAAGACCTGTACCTAATCCCGACGGCCGAGCACCCCCTGGCGGGCCTTCACGCCAACGAGATAATCGAGGGGAAGGACTTGCCGCTCCTCTACGTCGGAATAAGCCCCTGCTTCCGCAAGGAGGCTGGAACTGCAGGAAAAGACACGAAGGGAATCTTCCGCGTTCACCAGTTCCACAAGGTCGAGCAGTTCGTCTATTCCCGCCCGGAGGAGAGCTGGGAATGGCACGAGAAGCTCATAGCCAACGCGGAGGAAATATTCCGGGAGCTTGAGATTCCCTACAGGGTCGTGAACATCTGCACCGGCGATCTGGGCTATGTCGCCGCCAAGAAGTACGACATCGAGGCCTGGATGGCGGGCCAGGGCAAGTTCAGGGAGGTCGTAAGCGCGAGCAACTGCACCGAGTGGCAGGCGAGGAGGCTTAACATCCGCTACCGCGACAAGACCCACGAGAAGCCCAAGTTCGTCCACACGCTCAACTCGACTGCTATCGCGACCTCCAGGGCAATCGTTGCCATCCTTGAGAACCACCAGACGGAAGAGGGCGTCGTGAAGCTTCCGAAGGCCCTCTGGAAGTACACGGGTTTCAAGGAGATTCTGCCGGCGAGCATGAAGGAGCGCTGTTGTGAGTGAGCCTTTCGTCTCTCACCTTTTCCCCGGTTCTTGTACCGTACACAGTACAAGGGTTTATAAAGGGTTGTACTGTGTGCTGTCCATTAGAGGTTCAGCAGTTCCTCTTTTGAAGACACAATCAAAAGGTTCTCGTTCTGAGCCATTTCGGCAAAGTCTTTGTCAAGGGTTATTATCCCATCAAGGTTGTAGAAAATGGCCGTTGCGCCGATGATGGCATCGTTGGGAAGAAGGCCGTATTTTTCAATAAGCTTTTTAGACAGGGAGAAGACGAACTCATTTGTTTCAAGGAATCTGAAGAGCGAGAGAAGCCCGTAAACTGGCCCTTTTTGAACTGTCCTAACAAGTTCTGGCTTTTTCTTCAGCGTTCTGAAACTTTTGCCGGTTTTGAGCTTTAGGTATATAAAAACAACTTCGGACGCAACGGTTTCGTTTATGTACCCGGCTACACTCTCTTCGATAAGGGCTTCAAGGATGTCCGTGGCAGTGGGATTCCCCTTTAAATGCTCAACGAAAACCGTTGAATCAACCATAAAGCTCTTCATAGATTTCCACCTTAAGTTCAGTGGCCGATTTTTCCGTTTTTAGTATCCCCGCGGTCTTTTTTAGAATCTCCCTTCGTTTCTCGAGTTCCTGAAGGTAGGCCTTAACCTTTTTCTCGAATTCCTTTGGGACCCTCACATTAACGGTCTCCACGTTCTCACCGTATCAATCTTCTCGCCGAACCATATAAGGGTTGCTAAACCGTTCTGGTTATCCGCTATTTTTGGAGCTTGTGAACCAATCGTAGCGGATAACCTTCCACCCTTCCGTCTTCATTGGGTGGCTTTCGGGGGGAACGGTGACTCCCCACATCTTCAGGCTTTTCAGCAGTCCCCGTTCGGGCTTAAAAACCCCACATACCGGAGACTGCCACACCACCCCAAAATAAAACCCAAGAATATTTAAAAATTACGGAAAACAACAACCCACAAAAATTACAAAAGTTACAACTTATGAAACAGCCCTCCCCTCTCCCTCACCTTTCTCCTGACGTTCGGGTCGCGGTCGGTGATTATCTTCAAGGCCTCCTCGAAGCTCATCCAGTCGGGAACTTCCTCGTTGATGTAGATTCCTGTCCTTCCTATCGCGTCCCTCCTCGTCAGAACGTGGACGCGCTCGGTGACGATGTCCACACTGACTCCGAGGATTCTGGCGACCTCGCTCTCCCGCCCGACGACTTCCCTCTCGATGTGCCCCCTCTCGGTGGGGACTATGAGTATCAGCTTCTTATTGACGCCTGGGACGCGCTCCTTCTTTTCCACGCCCCACAGATCAACCGCCCCTCCCCACCGGTAGAACTCAAGCTCCCTGTCTGTAGGGTCGATTAAAGGGAATGTGACCGTCGTTTCTTCGTCTATCTCGATGACGCCCTTTATGAGGTGCCACGGGGTTGCCATGACTATCTTCCTTCTGCTCACCAGTCCCTCAAGGGCCAGCTCGATGAGGTAGCTCGGCACCCGATAGGGTATGAAGATGTCTATATCGCTCTCCCGCCTGACGTCCCCCCTGGCGACGCTGCCGTAGAGCTGAGGGTCAAACTGGCTCAGGCGCTCCATTATCTTCAGCGCCTTCTCCCTTTTCTCCCGCAGGTAGCGCCATCTCTTTGGGGAGTAGATTACTTCCCGTTCGTCCCACACCCTGACGACTTTTTCCCTCGGCATCTGAGGGAGTTCGGGGGAAAGTTTAAAGCCCTACCGATAGCGTTTTATAGGTGCCGACCGAGTTCTTGGTGGTGGGAGAAATGCCTGTGATGGGATTCAACATAACAAGAATCGGAATGGAGAAGGTCGCTCAGGCGGTGCCCGTGGGTCAGATTGAGGTCAGGCTGACACCTCAGGTCACGGAGGTCAGGCTGGGCGAGCTCAGAACCCCGACCGGAAAGATGAACGGGGTTGAGGTTCTGTTCAAGTACACGATCAGCTACAACCCCAAAATTGCGGAGGGATTCGTTGAGGGGGCGGTGCTGTACCTTCCCCCGCAGAAGGAGAAGATAGACGAGATACTGGGCATCTGGGAGGACGAAAAGAAGGTTGACTCGCTGATGTTCGCAGAGGTCGTCAACTTCATAACGAAGGAAGTCTCCCCGATACTCATGCTTCTGGCCAAGGAGATGCGCCTGCCCTACCATGTACCGCTTCCCAGGGTGGAGGTACAGCAGAAAGGATGACTGTTTGACTTTTATTTTAATAGAGTCCTTCTGCCCTGTGAATCATGGATAGGAGCTTGCTAAGCTGGTCCTCCTGGAGCATTATCCTTTCGGATAACTCTAGGGCCTTGGGGAATCTCCCCTTGTACATCTGATATTCGAGTTCAGTTATACCGGCAAAGATATCTGGGTGGCCCTCTGTTGCCGCAAAATGCTTGATGACCGCGAGTCTTACCCTGACCCTAAACTCAACGGAGCTCTTTATCTCAAGCAGGTTTTTGTAGATGTTAAAAGCCTCCTCGAACTTACCTATGCCAATGAGGGATTCGGAGAGTTCGATCAGTTTGTTCATCAAAGACTGCTCTTTGCCCTCTGACCTGTAATGGCTCACCAGCTGGTTGAGCATCCTAGCGGCGTTTATTGCGATTAGCTTGGATCTGTTGAAGTTTTTGGCCAGCAGGTAGGCGTACTGAGCCTTGACCAGATTCGTAGTGGTTCTGTCCAAGTCTCCCTCCGAGTACGCGATTTTGCTTGCCCTTTCAAAGTTTTTGGCGGCAGTATCCATCATCTCTATGAAGTGAATGTCGTAGCCGAATATTGCCCACGTGAACTTGGCGAGGTTGTAAAATGCATTTGCCGCATCCTCAATCTTTCCGTCGCCCAGATACTCCTCTGCCAGCTGTCCGTAGAGTGTGATAAGCATTCCGGCGAGCTGTTTGTACGCCTCTTCATTGCCGATAACCCTGTAATACCAGTATGCGGACTCGTAGGCATTGATGGCGTCGAAAATATCATCGTTGTCTTGGTATGCGGTTCCCAAATCTTCATAAATGGCAGCGAACTCTCCAGCGTACTTCATCAGGTTTTTTTCATCCTCCAGGGTCATGAAAATCTCAAGGACGTTCAGGCAGTATTCATCAAGAGTGTTGAGGTCAACCTCGGCACGGGAAATCTCTTCCTCTATAAGGTCGATATACAGGTAAGCACTCTTCAGAAGGGATGGACGGGCTTTCTCAACGGAGTTGGTCTTTTTTAGAAGGACGTACCCCAGATACCGGTACAGCCTTGCGGCGTCCTCTTTCCGGCCCTCCCCCTCATAGCCTTTTGCGGCGCGGAGGACCAATTTGAGCCCGTCCTTGATTTTTCCCTCATTGAGCCTTTTGAAGGCGAGCTGTTCGAGCTCTTCCGGCCCTTCCAGCCCAATGTTTGCCGGCAAACTTCTCACCTCGTTATGATTCAAGTCAGGCCTGCTGGCTAAATTTAAGGGCTCGGGATATTTAAGCATTGTCTATGCCCAGACTATTCTGTACCCCGCTGCCTTCCTCAGTCGGTTCATAACCGCGAATCCGAGACCCCTCTCCTCGATGCCCTCCGCGATTATCACGTCAACATCTCTCTTGTCGAGATCTCTGAGCGCCCTGAAGAGGTTTCTAGCAACCTCCTCCTCGGTTTTCCCCAGGTGGAAGAACTCGTCCGCCTCGTACTCCTCCGTTGCCATGACACCAACTCGCAGTCCCCTGGAACGGTACTCCTTCACCAGCTCCCCTATCTTTCTCCTCACGTTTTCGCGCTTCCCCTCGACCACTATCACCTGCGCGCTGGGCGAGTAGTGCTTGTACTTCATGCCCGGCGAACGGGCGACGTCGACCAGCTTGCCCCTGACGGCCGGATGTATCTCAACCTCACCTATGACGTTCTCTATCTCCTCAAGCGGCAGCCCCCCCGGCCGGAGGAGGGTCGGCCTCTCCGAGCTGAGGTCTATCACCGTGGACTCGACCCCGATCTTTGTTTCGCCTCCATCGATTATGCACTCGATTTTCCCGTAGAAGTCGTCTATTACGTGCTCCGCCAGCGTTGGGCTCGGCTTCCCGCTTATGTTTGCCGAAGGCGCCGCGATCGGAGTGCTGGCCCTTATGAGGGCGAGCGCTACGGGATGCGCCGGCATCCTCACCGCGACGGTGTCGAGGCCGCCGGTGGTGACGTAGGGAACCTCCTCTCCCTTGGGCAGAACCATCGTCAGGGGCCCCGGCCAGAACTTCTCAGCTAGGAGTCTTGCCTCCCTTGGAACTTCCCTCGTGAGCTTTTTCAGGTCGTTGAATTCTGCGATGTGGACTATGAGCGGATTGTCTGCCGGGCGTCCCTTCGCCTCAAAGATTCTCCTCACGGCGTTTTCGTTGAGCGCATCCGCCCCGAGACCGTACACCGTCTCGGTGGGAAATGCGACGAGCTTTCCCTCCAGTATGAACCTCGCGGCTATCTCCATCCTCCTCTCGTCCAGCCCATCTCGCATGTTGATTACCACCGTCATTCTCCCACCAAGGATTCACCGAGAAGAGGCCGTTAAAAACGTTACCCGACGATTTCTTCATAGACCCCCTCGACCTCCCGGGCGACGGCACTCCACGTGTACAAGCCGGCTATCTTCCTCCCCAGCATTCCCGTCCTGGCGTTGAACC
Organism: Thermococcus sp. 21S7; assembly: GCF_012027615.1. NCBI lineage: Archaea > Methanobacteriati > Methanobacteriota > Thermococci > Thermococcales > Thermococcaceae > Thermococcus > Thermococcus sp. 21S7. Next base: position 89,714 of record NZ_SNUT01000001.1, on the reverse strand, counting down.
TTGGTTCGAGGAGTCTCTTCACGGCCTCGACAAGCTCATCGAAGCTCTCAAATGTGAGACCGTTCTTCCCCTCGCGTATAAGCTCCGGAATCGCGCTCACGCGCCTCCCCACCGCGGGGACGCCCAGGCTGTTGGCCTCCAGGACGACCAGCCCGAAGCCCTCCCTCTTGGACGGCAGAACAAGCAGCCTGCTCCTGGACAGTATCGCACCAACGTCGTGACGGTAGCCGGTGAACTCGACGTTCGGGGGCGCCATTTCCTGGAGCTTTCCTCTAAGGGGGCCGTCGCCGACGACCAGAAATTTTTCGTTCGGAAAGGCTCGTGCCAGCTCTACGAAGGTCTCAGGGCTTTTGTATCCCCTGAGCGCACCGATGAACGTGATGTACCCCTTCCTTCCATCGGCGGGCTGGAGAGGTCTCACCCCGTTGGGCACGACCCTGACCCTTCCAGCACCAAGGGATGCGGCCTTCTTCGCGAGCCAGTGGCTGACTGCTATGACTGCATCTGCATCTGCCAGCGTTCTCTTGACGTAGAACCGCCCCAGGGTCAGCTTTGCCGTGTGTTCCAGGTCACTGCCGTGCGCTGTGACTACCAGGGGCAGTCCTGTCCTTCCTTTCGCCAGAACTGCGGCGTAGCTGGTTGTCCCAACGAAGTGGGCGTGAACCAAATCGAAGTCAAATTTCCCCTGGAGTCTGGATATTTTCTTTGCCCCCAGCAGGGCAAAGGTCGTTCCCCTGATTCCGTACACAGGAGGGACGGCGACCTGATGGACGAACTCCGCCTCGAAGGGTCTCGGCTCAACCGGCCCGTAGGTGAGAACGTGGACCTCGTGGCGCTTCCTGAGCTCCCTCACGAGGTTGTCCAGGTGGTTCGCGACGCCCCCTCCGTGGGGTGGGTAGTGCCCTACCATCAGAATCCGCATTTTAACCGAAGAAAGTGGAGGGGAGGCGTTAAAAAGGATTATGGTTTGCCTCTGTGCCTTCCACCGGGCGTTCCAGGCGAGGGTTTCTTGGTGGTGAGTTCGGCCAGCGCATCCCTTATCTGTGGAATCAAATCGTTCAGGAGGATGGAGTATTCGCCCTTCCGTAGGGCCTCTTTCGCCTGGCTGATGAGGGACTCAAGCTCGCCCACGTCGTAGCCCTTCTTCTTAAGAACCCTTGCCATAACCTCAAACTGATGAATCTCCGCCTGCAGCTGCATGTTTGGCAGTCCCTGATACACGGTTCTCATCTCGCGGTACGCCCGCGATACCACGAAGTCTGCGTTGAAACTCGCCATCATGGCGAGCCTGTACGCTTTGGAATAATCGCCTGAGTTGTACGCGTTCCAGGCCATGCTTAGGGCATTCTCCGCTTCCTCAAGCTTTCTTCTGGCATCGGGGACTCTGAGACCGTCGAGCAGCTTTTCGGCGCGGTTTGTTTTGTTCTGAACGTTGATGAGCAGGGAGTAAACTTCATCCCTCGTGGGGGATTGGGCGAGGTCGCCCTCGTTGTAGGAGGCTAAGTGACCCTTCATCCATGCTTCTATCTTTTCCCGATTCAGGGGGAACATCGGCTCCTCCCGGCCAGAATAAGTCGCCGCGTACTTGACTTCAGATACGTGCGTAAAGCGCTCCAGGGCGGTTATCGTTGCGTTTTCCCTGCCCCCGTCGGTCAGTACGAGAATCGGCTTCCCTTCGAATTCGTAGGGTCTCAGCTTCATGGCCTCCAGGTAGCCGTCTATCGCCAGGGCATCGCGTCCGTTGGCTATGACGACGGTTCCTATCTCCCCGAAGGCATCCGGGAACTCCTCCTTGAGCGCCTGGATTACCACGAGGTTCGTCTCGTACCTGGTTTCACCGTACCAGCGCTCGTACGGGATTCCGAACTCATCAAAATCCTTTGTGTACTCCTCGGGTATCGCCACCGGGCCGCCCACGATTATCACCTTCTCCGGCTCGACGCTGAGTATCTCGGCGCTCACCGCAGGGTCGTAGGTGCCCCAGGGGCTGACTATGAGATGTGCCCCTAGGAGGTCGGCCACGTTCCCGGCTATCGCCCAGTCGGCCTCGTTGTCGCTGACCAGGATGATCAGCCGGGCATTCTCCGCGGACGCGCGCGGGAGGGGAGCGGAGCTCAGGATGAAGATAAGACTGATGAAGATTACAAGGCTTTTTTTCCCTATCACGCCTTTTCACCTGCTTCTACATTGGGAAGAAGCTTATTTAAGCCTTTTTCACGCAATCGTTTGCCCCCGTTCGGGGCCGAGGAGAATGGGGGGACGAAAATCCCCCGTCGAGGGCCGGAATATTAACGGACGTTTAGAAACGTTTATTCGCGTTTAAAAACCTCTCTGAAGGCTTTTTGAGCGTACCCGCTCAGGGTCAGGTTTTCCATCTTCGCCAGCTTTTCGAGGAGCTTTTGAGCGTGGCTTCCGTACTGGGCGGCCTTCTTCTCGCGCTCGGCTATCTCCTTTGGCAGGCCGAGCTCGACGGCCGCCTTCCTGAGAACAGCTTTTCTGACTCCGTTCTCAATCTTTGCGCCTGCCGGTGTTCTCAGGGCGACGGATACGACCGCCAGGTCGAGGAATGGCACGCGCCCCTCGACGGAGTTGAGCATGGCTATCTTGTCGTCCCTGGCCAGGTTCTTCTCCCCCATTTCGAGGAGGTCACTCTCCATCAGAGCCGGGTTCTTGAGGTACTTCGCGTAGCCGCCGAACAGCTCATCCGCCCCCTGTCCGCTCAGGAGGAGCCTGCATCCCTCTTCCCCGGCGAGTCTCGTGGCGAAGTACAGGGGGATGCCTATTGCCAGGTTCATGGCGTTCGGCTCCTCTATTGCGAAGACCACCCTGGAAACGGCCTCGCGGACGTCATCCAGGTCAAAAACGTACTCCCTGAGGGGGAGTCCAAGGAGTTCGCTGGCCCTTCTGGCCCACTCAAGGTCGGGACTGCCCTCGGCGCCCGCTGCATACAGAACGACATTGGAGTGGCGGGACGCCAGCAGAGCTATGAGTGAGCTGTCCAGCCCCCCCGAGAACAGGACTCCGGTTTTTTTCCCGGTTCTAACCCTCACCGCGTGCTCCAGGACGCTCAAAAGTGCGCGCTTTGCCCCCTTCTGCGTTAGGGCTGTCCCCTTCAGCTCCGTGAGCGTGAAAACCCTCTTCCTCTCCACGCCCTGCCGGGAGATTACAACGAGTTCCCCGGGCTCCACGGGAATCGCTTCCTCGCCTATCGCCCAGAGAACCTTTTTCTCCGATGCGAAGAAACCCCTCGGCGAGTAGTAGAGCGGCCTTATCCCAACCGGGTCGCGGAAGAGGTATATCCTCTCCCCGTCGCTGAAAGCCACCGCGTAATCGCCCTCAAGCATGAGCATGACTTTTCTCACGGCTTCCCCCACGCGCAACCCTTCCCCGAGCAGATGCTCGATGAGCCTGAGGATTACCTCGCTGTCGACGTCGGTCTCGAAGGAGGCGCCCTTTCCCTCCAGGTAACCCCTCAGGTGGGTGTGGTTGTATATTTCCCCGTTGTGGACGAGGACGAGGTCGTTGTAGAATGGCTGGGTGTAGCCGGGCGAGCCCGTCATCGCCAGCCGGCACTGAAGGAGGCCAACCCTCCCGTCCGGAATCTCGGCAACGCGCGAGAAGTCCTCCGATTTGAGCACTCCCGTATCGGTCCACACACCGAAGGAGTTCTCTCCCCTGTGCTTTCCGGCGAGTATCATCCTCGCGAACCTCTCCCTTAAACCCTCACCTATTCCTCCGGCTATCAGGCACATGCTCCCACCGTACGGATTTGAACGTACAATGCCAAAAGGCTTCTTCCTTATTCCTTGAAAGAGTTTTCACAACCAGCATCCTCAACTGAAAGTCCTCTCAAAAACCTCGTATTTGGGTGAACTAGGTCAGGTCGCCGCAGGTGCAGCGGTGCTCGTAGGCCAGGGTCTCAAGGTCATCGAACCCCTCTCCCGTTCTGGCCGAGAGGTAGAGAACCCTCGTTGGAGGGGCCAGCTCGGGGAGGACCGAGCACATCCCGTGGGCGAGGAGCCCCTGCGTGGACGGCTCCAGTCTGAGTCTGGCGGTGAGGTATTCAACGTCGTCTAGGTACCTCCGGTATTCCTCAATGTTCCCCACGGTGTCAACCTTGTTCATCGCTGGGACGGTGGTAGCCCCGAGGCGTAGCTCTATCATGAGGCCAAAGAACCGGATGAAGCAGAAGTCCGTCGGTTTCCTCAGCACCTCCGGACCGAAGAGGTAAACCGCGAGCGGCTCCTGGAGGCCGTCCATCAGCCTGACCCCGAAGTCGTGGAAGAGGAAGGTCTCCATCTGGCCGGGGGTGTCGAGGAGCACGTAGTCGCTCTCCCCATCCAGTTCCATGATTGAAGAAACGTACTCAGAGACCCTTGGGAGGAGCCTATCGTAGCTCTCCACTATGGCCCCGTTTGGACCGTAGCCCTCTTCCATAATCTCCCAGGCGGTTACCTCTGCCCTAACGTCGAGATCCGGCCTGTACGGCAGCCGCTTCACACCCGTGTCCAGGTTAACGTACGAGACTCCGTAGCCGTTCTCCGTTAGGTACCTCCCAAACGCCTCCGTTAGGCTTGTCTTCCCGCTTCCGGCGGTACCCACAAAGGCCAGTATCATCTCATCACCCTGGCTTTGAAGCCCGATATCCTTGCTATTCTTTCGGCCAGTTCCATGAATGACTTTGCACCCTCCGAGTTTGGACGGTACTCGACAACTGGGACACCCTCCAGGGTTGCCTCCCTCACGGAAGGGTCTTCGGGAATGACTGCCAGAAGGGGAATCTCCATAACCTCTTCCGCTACATCGGGGGGAATATCGTTCTCGCTTCTTCCATAACGGTTGAGAACGAATCCCAGAACAACGAGTCCTGCTTTTCTCAGAACGATACCAACTTTCATCGTATCCGTGACGCATGAGATTTCCGGATTAGTAACGAGGAGAACCTCCTCCCCGCTCAGCATGGCGTTCATTGCGTCCATCTGCAGTCCCGCGGGGGAGTCTATAATCACAAAGTCGAAGGAATTCTTAAGGGGGCGTATGACGTTTGGAAGCTTTCTAGGGTCTGCGCGTATAACGTGCTCCCAGTCTATCGACGCTGGTATGAGGTGAACATTTTCATAGGTCGTGGCGTATATGGACTCGTTTATCGTCGCTCTACCGGCCAGGACGTCATGAATCGTCGTGTAAGCATCGTCTATTCCCATGACGAGGCTCAGGTTGGCCATGGTGAGATCAGCATCGATGGCACAGACACTGTAGCCCATTTTCCCAAGGGCTATCGACAGGTTTGCGGTCACTGTAGTTTTCCCTGTGCCTCCCTTGCCGGAGGCTATGGATATCAGCCTACCCATTGTCCCACCCATGTACTTTTCGGCTAAACCTTTATGAACCTTTAGCTGTAGCACCCATTGAAAGTAGCATACTCGAAGGAGAGTTCCGAATCTTCTGAGGTGAGAGAGATGAGAATGTTTGTTGCCGATACGAGCGTGATTGTTGACGGCAGACTTACACAGTTCCTCGCGGGCGTTGAGGGAAGGGTCAAGGTCATCGTACCAGAGGCCGTCGTTGCGGAGATAGAGCACCAGGCCAACGAGGGGAAGGCGATAGGCCACACCGGTCTTGAGGAGCTCAAAAAGCTCCGCGAAATGGCAAACGAGGGCAGGATTATCCTGGAGTTCCACGGGGAACGACCGGAGCTCTGGCAGATAAAAGGAGCCAAATCCGGGGAGATAGACAACATGGTCAGGGAGATAGCCAGGGAACTGGGCGCCACCCTGATAACGGGCGACGGGGTGCAGAGGGACATCGCGGTGGCAAAGGGTATAGACGTTATTTACCTCACCGCCAGGAGGGAGGTAAGGCACCGCCTTGAGGACTTCTTCGACGAGACGACCATGAGCGTCCACCTGAAGGGGGGAGTGAGGCCGCTCGCGAAGAAGGGAAAGCCCGGCGAGTGGAAACTTGTCCCGATAGGGGAAGAACCGCTGAGCGACGAGGAGCTTGAAGAGATAGCGGACGACATAGTCGAGAGGGCCAAGAGAGAACCCGACAGCTTCATCGAGCTCGACGAGCCCGGAGCAACGGTTGTCCAGCTCAGGAACTACCGCATCGTCATAGCGAAGCCGCCCTTCGCCGACAGGATTGAGATTACCGCCGTCAGGCCGGTCAAGAAGCTGAGCATAGAGGACTACGAGCTGAGCGAGAAGCTTTTGGAGAGGCTCAGGGACAAGGCTCAGGGCCTTCTTATAGCCGGTGCCCCTGGCGAGGGAAAGTGTTTGCCCCCTGAAACTCCAGTTCTGTTGGCAGATGGAACGTTTGCTCCAATTTCAAGTCTTAAACCAGGAACGAGAGTCATAACGCTATCTCACAATCGGGTCGAGGTTCAGGAAGTCATTAAGGTCCACAGGAGGAAAGAAACAAGGTTAATCAAGCTGAAAACCTCTACAGGGAGGGAGATAACACTCAGTCCAAATCACCCAGTCTTAACGATAAAGAACGGCTTCGTCGTGTGGGATGACGCGGGTAACCTAAGTGAGGGTTCCCCAATAGCGGTTCCAAGAAAAATCGCCACGAAACATGACCTTCCAGAGAAACTCTGGGTTGGTGAGTTAGTAAATGAAAGCTTCTTCGCGAGGCTAAGAGATGGACGGGCTGTTCCCATTGCCGAGGCGAACCCCGAGGAAACCGCTGGAGTATTTTACCGGGGAAGAAACCACAGGAGTTCGCGTGAAATCCCTCCATTTATCAAGCTCGACGAGGAGTTCTTCGAGTTCCTTGGCCTGATGTGGGCAGAAGGTTCTGGGAGTGTCTTTGAGTTCAATAACTTCGATGAAAAGCTTGTGGAGCACTTCAAGAAGCTTATGAAGTCCCTGTTCAACGTGAGCGAGGAGGACTTTTACTTTGTCTTGCCCGGGAGGTTGCGCGTTAGGAACTCGAAGACCATAGAGAAGCTCTTGAGGGCTCTCGGCTATCCTGAGAGGGAGAAGGCGAAAACCCTGAGAGTACCTGAGCTTGTTCTCAGAGCAGATGAGAAGAGAATAGCCGCCTTCCTCAGGGGAGTTTTTGAGGGGGACGGCTACATCGGTAAGGAGCTTGAGATAGCCACTGCAAGCAGGGATTTCGCTCACGGAATTCATTACCTCCTCCTGCGCCTTGGAATTCCTTCGATAGTTTCCGAGAAGAGAGTCAGGGGGCGCGCTTACTACAGGGTACTCATTAAAAACTCGAAGGGCATCAGGAAGTTCTACGAACTCGTCAGGCCTGAATTCAAGATTAGTGGCTTTGAAAGGCATTTGGATACCAAGACAAACCTCAACATGGGTACGATTCCAGCGGGAGAGACCGTGAAAACACTCGGCTTACTCCTTCGGAAACCCACCAAGAACCCACTCAAGAATTCGTATTCCCCAGATAGACTTGGAAGGATTTATCAGGAATACCTCCAGATTTACAGGGACTACGTTGGAGTTGAGAGAGATGTCAAGAGCCTCATGGATTATGCGAACGAGCTGAGCCGCTGGAGGGAAATCGTTGAGTTCATCAGTTCTCGCGTATCCAGAGAGTTCTACATGCGGAATGGAATTGACCAGGAGGGGCCAAAGCTATGGCTGGAGGGCAAAAGAACGCCAATGCCTTCAACGATAGCCAAGCTGGTGAGCGCGTTTCACAGAGAAACAGGCCTGCTCAAACGAGAGGCAAAAATGTGGGCATCACTCAGCGATAACGTCAGGGTATTGCTCGCTCGCCTCTTTGACAGGATAGGGCGTTCGACGTACGGTGTAATGTCTCAGCCGATGCTGAGTCTGTTCCTTTCAGGAGCAGAGGTTAGAGTTACAACACTAAAGGAGCTCATCGAAAAGGCAGTGGAGGATTACTACACCAAGGCCGAGTTCATAGAGGAGTATCTCGCCCACTTGCGTCTCATGCTCGACGAGAACATATTCTGGGACAGGGTTAAGGAAATCACGGTGATTGAGGGCGAGTTTGAAGTATATGACATAACCGTTCCCAACCACAACTTCATTGCTGGCAATACTCCAGTGTTGGTTCATAACTCGACCTTCGCTCAGGCTCTCGCTGAGTGGTACGCGAGCATGGGCAGGATTGTCAAGACGATGGAAAAGCCGCGCGACCTCCAGGTTGGGGAGGAAATCACCCAGTACACGGCTTTGAGCGGCAGGATGGAGAAGACCGGCGACATACTCCTCCTGGTGAGACCGGACTACACGATATTCGATGAGATGAGGAAGACGAGCGACTTTAAGATTTACTCGGACCTCCGCCTGGCCGGTGTTGGAATGGTCGGCGTTGTGCACGCGACGAAGCCGATAGATGCGGTCCAGCGCTTCATCGGAAGGGTGGAACTCGGAATGATACCGCAGATAGTCGACACCGTCATCTTCATCAAGGCTGGAAGGGTCGCCAAGGTTCTGACGCTCGAATACCTCGTCAAGGTTCCGAGCGGCATGCGGGAGGAAGACCTAGCGAGGCCGGTAATCGAGGTTAGGGACTTCGAGACCGGCGAGCTTGAGTACGAAATCTACACCTACGGTGAGGAGATAAGCGTCGTTCCGGTTAAGAAGGAGGAGAAAGCCCCGGCGCTGAGGCTGGCGGAGAAGAGGCTCAAGCAGGAGATAAAGAAGTTCCTTCCAGACGTTTACGCGGAGGTTGAGATAGTCAGCCCGCACAAGGCGGTTATCTACGCCGACGAGTTTGACATTCCCGCGATAATCGGCAAGAAGGGCAAGCGCATAACTGATCTGGAGAAGAGAATCGGCATAAGCATAGACGTCAAGAGCTTCGCCGAGAGGGAAGCTGAGAGGCCCAGGGAGAAGCTCCCCGTCGAGGTCGAGGAGAAGAAGAAAACGATTGTCCTGAGGGTTTCGCCGGACTACGCCAAAAAACCGCTCAAGTTCTACGGCGGGGAGCAGTACGTCTTCACGGCGACGCCGAGCAAGAAGGGCCTCGTCAAGGTCAGCAAGAGCACGCCGATAGGCAAGGAACTGAAAAGGCTCCTCGATGCGGGCATACCGATATGGGCGACCACCTGAGAAAACTTTTTATAGTTCTTTACCTTCTTTTTCATGGTGGTAAGGAATGGGAGCCGCCGACGTGCTGGCTATCCTTGGGGCGATCTTTTTTATACTCCTGATATTCACGCCGTTCATTCCCGGTGGTCCCGGTCTGATGTTGATCTTCCTTGGACTCCTGCCACTGGCTTTGCTTGTCGTTCTTATCGTTAAGATGTGGGAGCTCAGCGGTGAGGTGAGAACCATTAAGGAGGAGCTAGAGGCACTCAGGAACGGAAGGGAGGACACGAGAGATGGGGGAGAGTTACGACACCCTTGAGGCCGCTGGAGCCGTTCTGAGCGCCCTCGGGCTGGTGGGTATTCTGGTAACCGAGGGGCGCGCCATTGGGTTCGGTCTCCTCGTCATGGCCTTCGGCCTCGTCGTCTGGAAGATGGGCGAAATGCAGAGGGAGTTCAACGAGAAGCTTGAATCCCTCAAACAGGAGGTGGAGTCCCTCAAAGTCCCTGGGGGCAATGGAGCAGGCGACGTCAACGGTCAGGGGGATTAAAACCTGCCATGGCTCGCTGCGGGGCACTCATCACGCCGCACGATGGTTTTCAGTCGGCGAAATCTTCATCGCCAGGTTGAGTTCTCGCAAGATTTTTTAACCCTCTCCCGAAGGGGAGACCATGCTGGTTTTGGCCTCTGCCTCACCGAGGAGGAGGGAGATACTCTCCAGATTCATACGGAAGTTTGAGGTTATCCCGAGCAGGGCTAGCGAGGAGTGTGATTTAGAAAACCCCGCCGAGTACGCCCTGGAGCTTGCCAGGAGAAAGGCCAGGGAAGTCCACGGGCGCGTGGGCGGAACCGTCATCGGTGCCGACACCGTTGTCAGCGTAGACGGCCGCATTCTGGGAAAGCCCGGTAGCAGGAAGGAGGCCTTTGAGATGCTCAGACTCCTCAGCGGGAAGGTACACAGGGTCACGACGGGGTACTGCATAATCCACAAAGACACGGAGATATCGGGGGTTGTCATCACTGAGGTCAAGTTCCGGGAGCTTGACGATGACATAATCGAGGCGTACATCGAGACCGGAGAGCCCATGGACAAGGCGGGGGCGTACGGCATACAGGGAAGGGCGGGCCTGTTCGTCGAATGGATACGGGGCGACTACTACAACGTCGTCGGCTTCCCGCTGGAGATAGTCTGGAAGCTGAGGGAGCTCGGATTTGAGGTTATATGATGGCTATCACGCTCTCCCTCGCCCGGTTTTCGATTCCGCTCTCCGACCCGGTTTTTTGTTTAAACATGCATCAATTGCGCGTTGGAAGTTGGTTTTTTGTCTTTTCGGCTTTGATACTATGTGGCGGGTTATTTTCTAATTTTGTGACGAAATTTTTTCGAACTGCTTTAATCAAAGTGCTCCCCTCCCGGGATAGGCTGTTCTCTGCCAAAAACGTTTTTCTCACCATATGGCAGCATGACCTAAAAGCTTTTGTCAGAAACTGTGCGGACGTCCCCCGGAAGGTCTTTGGATGATCGTGAGATGTGTTGGAAATATCCTCAATGGGATTGTTGCCAACAGAATGAGGCTCTTGCAGGGCCGAGATGGCAGGTATTATTGGAGCATCCGTCCACAAACCTTTCCAGAAAACCTTAAATATCGGAGGTCTCTGAACTCTCCACTCGGGAGAACGAAGGCAAAGGGGCCCTGTTCCAATAAGACTTTAGGAGAATTGAAAGGAAATTTCCCCATAGGGGAAAAATGCGGGAAAAATCGGTTCCAATAAGACTTTAGGAGAATTGAAAGTCGAAGATTTGATTAGTGAAGCTCCCACCAAGGAGACGTTCCAATAAGACTTTAGGAGAATTGAAAGAGAAGTTCTCCTCCGCCTGGCCACACAAATCACCTGTTCCAATAAGACTTTAGGAGAATTGAAAGGATGTTTCCGAGCTGGAATTTAATAATGGAGATAGAGTTCCAATAAGACTTTAGGAGAATTGAAAGGCGGGAGCACTACGATTTATCTGTACTTTGGGAACTGTTCCAATAAGACTTTAGGAGAATTGAAAGATAAGAACGGATTTCGATGTCAAAGTAAGAACGGCTGTTCCAATAAGACTTTAGGAGAATTGAAAGGGCCTCGACGAAGCCCCTTATCTGTTTCTTGTAGGTCGTTCCAATAAGACTTTAGGAGAATTGAAAGTTGGACGAAATCTTGGAGATGTGGGACAGAGTATTGGTGTTCCAATAAGACTTTAGGAGAATTGAAAGTCAGCAGGCTTGAATAGCCCCACTCTTTTACTCTCTGTTCCAATAAGACTTTAGGAGAATTGAAAGCCGCGAAGCTAAACGTCGTCTACAAGGTCGATCCGACGTTCCAATAAGACTTTAGGAGAATTGAAAGTTGTTTGGATAGACCCTCCAGCCCAATTCCGTTTCGAGTTCCAATAAGACTTTAGGAGAATTGAAAGACGGGCGCGAAGGGAAACGTTTTTAAATAAATAATGTTCCAATAAGACTTTAGGAGAATTGAAAGACTTTTCTGCATATTCTTTTGCTTCTTCAAAAGTGTGTTCCAATAAGACTTTAGGAGAATTGAAAGACGAGAGAGGAGGGGTGATGCAAAGGTGAATGGAAGGTTCCAATAAGACTTTAGGAGAATTGAAAGTTAATCTCCTCCACCTTTTCAGGTGGGTATTTTCCTTGTTCCAATAAGACTTTAGGAGAATTGAAAGACGAGGTAGAAGTAGAGTTCGACCCGAGCGTCGTTCGTTCCAATAAGACTTTAAGAGAATTGAAAGTACTTGTACGCAGTGTTTCCGCCGAGGAAGTAAATGTTCCAATAAGACTTTAGGAGAATTGAAAGCGATTGTTCGGGTCCCAGGAACCTACAACCACAAGTAGTTCCAATAAGACTTTAGGAGAATTGAAAGGTATCCTACCGCTACCCACACGGTCGCCATCTTCAGTTCCAATAAGACTTTAGGAGAATTGAAAGAAAAGTCAATCGGGTGGTTATTGTAGGTGGAGTCTCGTTCCAATAAGACTTTAGGAGAATTGAAAGTCTTCCCTCTCAGCTCCGGCCTGCCGAGGTATGCACGTTCCAATAAGACTTTAGGAGAATTGAAAGACGCACCACCAAAAGTTCCACCACCACCTTCTATCCAGTTCCAATAAGACTTTAGGAGAATTGAAAGATGTAGGAGGCAAATCTGCCATTGGCCTTGGAGAAGGTTCCAATAAGACTTTAGGAGAATTGAAAGCGTCCTGTGTTCGAGCTCGTCGCTGTAGTACATCTTAGTTCCAATAAGACTTTAGGAGAATTGAAAGTTTTGACAACCTCGATATTTTGCACTACCCAAATTGGGTTCCAATAAGACTTTAGGAGAATTGAAAGGGTAGTGATAGCTCTGTTCTTGCTGGCGACAGCAGGGGTTCCAATAAGACTTTAGGAGAATTGAAAGCGGCTCGTTGTGGGGCTCTGGGGGTCTGCCTTCCTTGAGTTCCAATAAGACTTTAGGAGAATCGAAAAGTCGTAATCGCGGCTGGGAATGAGTTTGTAGTCATCGGTTTCAATAAGCCCTGGACCTACAAAAACTCCCCGAGCAGCAGGTCATCCTTCGTCCCCCCCGCTTTCTTGAAGACCCTCTCGCTCCAGGAGACGTTCCCAACGTCCCTCGGTCTGTGGGCGTCGCTAGCGAAGACCAGCTTTACGCCGCGCCTTATGCATTCCCTTATGAAGCCGAGGTCTGGAACGCGGTAGCGGGAGCTTATCTCGAAGGCCTTTCCGTTCGCCTCCGCCAGCCCTATGAGTTCTCTCAGGCTCTCCTCGTCGGGATAGCCTATGTGCGGAAAACTCGCTCCGAAGTGCCCGATTACGTCAACGTTCTCGTCGAGGAGGGCTCCCTTCACGAGCTCAACGTATTCCTCCGGGTCGTTCATCCAGAGATGGACGCTGGCTGTGACGTAATCGAGCTTTTCCACCATTCCTGCGGCAACGTCAACGCCGCCCGGGGTTATGTTGGCCTCAACCCCTGCTAGGACCGTTATTCCGCTCTCCTCGCCCCAGCGGCGGACCTCTCTGATGTAGCGGTTGAAGGCCCTGCCGGTGAGGTAGTGGCTGTGGTCGCTTATCCCGAGCACTCTCAGACCCCTGACCTCCGCGGTTGCAACGTTGTCTCCAACCCCGCCAACGCCGTCCGAGTAGGCTGAATGGGTGTGCAGGTCGTGGGGAAATTCGAGCATGTTATGAACTCCGTGGGGGGATTAAAAAGCCTTATGGACAAAATATCCAAAGTAAAGCCCAACCTTGAGTTTTGACAATCTTTAAATACCGCCTGAAACAAAACTCATCCGGTGGTGAAAATGGTCGAGCGCTCCAAGGTTAGGGTTCTCGTTGCAAAGCCGGGACTTGACGGTCACGACAGGGGAGCCAAGGTCGTTGCGAGGGCCTTGCGCGATGCCGGTTTTGAGGTCATCTACACGGGCATAAGGCAGACTCCCGAGCAGATAGTCGAGAGCGTCATCCAGGAGGACGTCGACGTCCTTGGAATAAGCATTCTCTCCGGTGCTCATATGGTTCTGATTCCCAAGATACTCAGGCTCCTTGAGGAGCGCGGCATAAAGCCCAACGAGGACGTTCTCGTGATAGCCGGAGGGATAATCCCGCCCGACGATGCGGAACAGCTTGAGAGCACCGGTGTCGCCAAGGTTTTCGGCCCGGGAAGCCCGATAGGCGACATTATAGGCTTCATAGACGAGAACGTTCCGAAGCTCAAGAAGTTCAGGTCGGAGTAACCCAACCTTTATAATTTCTTCCTGGATAATTTGTCCGAGTGGTGACGATGATAGAGGACCTTATAGAACGCATGCTCCGGGGGGACAGACGCGCCACTGCGAGGCTGATAACCCTCGTTGAGAACGATGAGGAGAAGGCCAGGGAGATAATCTCAAGGATTTATCCGCACACCGGAAACGCCTACATCGTCGGCATAACCGGGCCGCCGGGGGCGGGAAAATCAACGCTTCTCGACAAGCTCATAAAAGTGGCGAGGGAAGAGGGGAAAATCGTCGGCGTCATAGCCATAGACCCCACGTCACCGTTCACGGGTGGAGCATTGCTCGGAGACAGGATAAGGATGCAGAGGCATTCGACCGATCCGGGGGTTTTCATCAGGAGCATGGCGACGCGCGGCTCCCTGGGCGGGCTCGCCAAGGCCGCGAACGATGCCATAAAGGTTCTCGATGCCTACGGCTGCGACGTCATCTTCGTTGAAACCGTCGGCGTCGGTCAGATCGAGATTGACATCGTTAAGACCGCCGATACCGTGGTTCTCGTCACGGTTCCGGGCCTGGGGGACGACGTGCAGGCCATAAAGGCCGGCCTCATGGAGATAGCGGACGTCTTCGTGATCAACAAGGCCGACAAGGAAGGGGCCGATGCCACTTACTTCGAGCTCAACCTCATGCTCGACCTTGAGAAGGAGCGCTGGGAGAAGCGCGGCTGGAGGCCGCCGATAATTGAAACCGTCGCCACAACCATGAGGGGAATCCGGGAACTCTGGGCGGCCATAAAGGAGCACGGCGAGTTCCTTGAGCGCAGCGGTGAGATAAGGCGGAAGAGGAAGTTCCGGGCCAAGGAGGAGGTCAAGACCATAGTCTCCGGCAGGATAGCCAAGGCGATAAGTGAGAGACTCGATGAGGAGGAGGTGGCGGTTCTGATAGAGAAGATTGTGATGCGTGAAATCGACCCTTACTCTGCCGCGGATCTGGTACTTGAAAAAGCCCTGGGGGTGAAGGTATGATAAAGAAGATAGACCACGTTGGTATAGCCGTCAGGAACCTCGACGAGGCCATCAAGGTCTGGGAGGGCCTCGGCCTCAAGGTCGAGGAGATCGAGGAGGTTCCGGACCAGAAGGTAAGGACCGCGATAATCCACGTCGGCGAGAGCAGGATCGAGCTTTTAGAGCCCACGGCCGAGGACTCGCCGATAGCCAAGTTCATCGCCAAGCGCGGTGAGGGCATACACCACATCGCCCTCGGCGTGGAGGACATCGAGGGACACCTTGAGAAGCTCAAGGAAGAGGGATACAGACTCATAGACGAGAAGCCGCGCACCGGTGCCGGCGGTGCCAAGATAGCCTTCGTTCATCCGAAGGCGGTAACCGGTGTGCTTCTCGAACTCTGCGAGAGGAAAGAGTGATTGAGGGGAATTCGTCCGCTTTGGGTTCACTGTTTTCTTTTCTCTTTAACTCGATGATCTGTACATTTGTCTGTTCAGTCTCATACCGTAACGCTTATAAGTGGATTAGCAAACTTACTGTGACCGTAACATGATGGGCATGGTATCCGAGTAAATGTGTACGAAGTGATGACTTATGATGTTTAGGGGGCGACCCCTCAGGAGGGACTCGCGAATAATGGACTACCGCCGCCTCGATGACATTCTGGCGAAAAACCCCGGCAGGGAAAAGATTCTCATAACCCGAAGGCCCCCATTCGAAGTCAGCGCCCCCAACGTTTACCCAGTATGGATCACCAAAGTCTCCCACCCGAACGCGGTTCATCCATCGCGGCTTCACATCATCGAACAGATTGTGTGGGACAAGCTCCAGAATGAGAAATCTGATGTTGTTCTGGACGCCGTCGAGTATCTGATGATAGAGAACGGGGTCGAACCCACGCTTCGCTTTGTCAGCAAGATACGGGATATGGCCGTCATGAAGAACTCGGACTTCTACGTCACGGTCAGCGATGGCTTGGATGACAGGATACTCAACGTCCTCCGCAGAATAGTCGAGTGAGCGGACAGGTGAGCGGGCAGGTAAAGTTATATAACCAACCTCATCGTTCTCCAGTTTAGGTGTAGGGCATGCCGTACATCGAGAAGATTGAAATGAAGGGTTTCAAATCCTACGGTAATCGAAAGGTAGTCGTTCCGCTTTCTAAGGGGTTTACAGCGATCGTTGGTGCCAACGGTTCTGGTAAGAGCAACATTGGTGACGCCGTTCTCTTCGTCCTCGGCGGGCTATCGGCCAAAGCCATGCGCGCAACCAGGATAAGCGACCTCATATTCGCGGGCACAAAAACAGAGGCGCCGGCAAAGTACGCCGAGGTGGCGATGTACTTCAACAACGAGGACAGGGGATTCCCAATCGACGAAGACGAGGTTGTGATAAAGCGCCGCGTTTATCCCGACGGCAGGAGCACCTACTGGCTCAACGGCAAGAGAACCAGCAGGAGCGACATCCTCGACGTTCTCAGCGCGGCGATGATCTCGCCGGAGGGCTACAACCTGGTCCTCCAGGGAGACATCACCAAGTTCATCAAGATGAGCCCGACCGAGAGGAGGATGCTCATAGACGAAATCTCCGGAATAGCCGAGTACGACGCAAAGAAGGAGAAGGCCCTGAAGGAGCTGAAGCAGGCGGAGGAGAATCTGGCGCGCGTTGACCTGCTCATCCGGGAGGTCAAAACCCAGCTCGACAAGCTCGAAAAGGAGCGCAACGATGCCCTCCGCTACCTCGACCTTAAGGAGCGTGTTGAAAGAGCCAAAGTAACTCTTCTCCTAGGCGAGATAAGGAAGCTGAAGTCCCTGATTGAAGAGAACAACCTCCGCGACAAGGAGATAGAGGCGGAGATAGCTGCCATAGAGGAGCGCCTCAAGGACATAGCCAGGGAGATAGTCACCAAGGAGAAGGAGCTGAACGCCATCGAGAGGGAGCTTGAGGAGAAGAGCGAGGACGGCATCCTTGAGGTTACCCGGAAGATAAGCGAGGTTCAGTCGAAGATTGAGATGGCAAGGAAGAACATCGAGATGGCTCAGAAGGAGATAGAGGAGGACCAGCACAGGCTTGCCAAGACCAAGGAGGAGCTGAAAAAGGTATCCGGGGAGATAGAGAAGAGCAGGAACGCCGTTCAGCGCTGGACGAAGAGGCGCGAAAAGCTCAAGGCGGAGATAAAGGAGAAGGAAGTCGTCAAGAACGAGCTGGTTATCAAGCTCGGCGAGATAGACAGGGACTTCGCCATAGCCAAGCAGGACTTCGACAAGGTCGTTGACGAGCTTGAGGCGGCCAAGAGGGAACTCTACATGAAGGAGAGCGATATCAGAAAGTTCGAGGAGGAGATAGAGCGTCTTAAGGCCAGGATTGCCCAGGACAGTGCCAAGAGAACTGCACTCAAGTCCAAAATCGAGGAGGCCAAAAAGTCCCTTGAGGCCAAGCGCTCCGAACTCGGCGAGATAGACGGAAAGATGTCCAGGGCCGAGGCGAGGCTCAGAAAGTCTGAAAAAGAGCTTGAGGAGAAAACCAAAGCCCTCAGAAAGATTGAGGGGGAGCTTTCCAAGGCCAGGGAAGAGCTCATCAAGGCCGAGGCTCAGAGGGAGGTTCGCGGAAACCGCGCGGTCGAGTTCCTCAAGGGCCAGAACATACCCGGTCTCTACGGACCCCTCGGTGAGCTGATAAGGGTCGCGGACAGTGACTACGCTCTGGCCGTGGAGGTCGCCCTCGGCGGGAACTACGACAACGTTGTGGTCGAGGACGACAAGGTCGCCGAGAAGGCCATCCGAATCCTCAAGGAGAAAAAGCTCGGAAGGCTCACATTCCTCCCGCTCAACAAGATAAAGCCCCGCTCGATGCGCGAGAGGCCTTCCCTTGGAATCCCCGCGATGGACGTTGTCCAGTACGACCCTCGCTTTAAGAACGCCGTCGCCTACGCCCTTGGGGACACGCTCATCGTGAACGACATTGACGAAGCCAGAACCGTAGGAATCGGAAAGGTTCGCATGGTGACCCTGGGCGGTGAGCTCCTTGAGAGGAGCGGAGCGATAACCGGCGGTCACTACAGGCCGAGGGGTAAGCTTGGGGTAAACGTCGACGAGATAAGGAAGAGGGTCGAGAAGCTCGAACGCGAGAAAGAATCTTTGGAATCCTCAATTAACGCGCTCAAGATCGAGGTTAAGGGCCTCCAGAACGAGCTCTTCGAGCTCCGCATGAGGAAGAGTGACCTGAGCAAGGACCTGCAGGTCGTCCAGAGGGAGATGGAGCGTCTCCTGGCAGAGGACAAGGCTCTCAAGGAAGGCATCGAAGAGAGCGAGAAGCTCATTGAGGTTCTGGAGAAGAGGATTCACGGGACAAAGGGCGACATGGCGAAGCTCCGCGGAAGGATAGAGAGGCTTGAGAAGAAGCGGGAGAAGCTCAAGAAGGCTCTGGAGAACCCAGAAGCGAGGGAGCTGAACCAGAGGATCAGGGAAGTGGAGGGCGAGATAAGCAAGCTCAGGGAGGAGCTGGGCAAGGTCGAGAGCAAGCTTGAGAACCTTGAGATAAGGATAAACGAGGAACTCCTCCCGAGGAAAGCCGACCTCGAAGAGGAGATAGAGGGGCTCGTGAACCGGATAAACGCGCTCAAGGCCAACATCACCGAGAACGAGAACGCGATAAAGGAGTTCGAGAAGCAGCTGGAGGAGCTTAGAAAAGCTGAGGAGAGCGTCAAGGACGAGCTCAAGGAGCTCCGCGAGAGGCGCGAGAAGGTCAAGAACGAGATAATAGACCTCCGCTCTGAGAAGGACGAGCTCAACTCCAAGCTCCAGGAGCTTCGCATTGAGGCCAACACCCTCAAGATAAAGCTCGCCCAGTACGAGGCCACGCTGAAGGAGAAGGAGGACGATCTCAAGCACCACGATGCCAAGCTTATCAGGAGCATCAAGGAAGTTCCGCTGGAGCTTGAGGCCCTCCGCGAGCAGATAGATAGCATGGAAGAGGAGATACGCTCCCTTGAGCCAGTCAACATGAAGGCCATAGAGGACTTCGAGGTCGTTGAGCGTCGCTACCTTGAGCTGAAGAGCAAGCGCGAGCAGGTTCTGGCTGAGAAGGAGAGCATAGAGGAGTTCATCGAGGAGATAGAGGGACAGAAGAGGAACGTCTTCATGCAGACCCTCAGCGAGATAGCCAAGAACTTCTCGGAGCTCTTCGCGAAGCTCTCTCCGGGGGGAAGTGCAAGGCTCATCCTTGAGAATCCGGACGACCCCTTCGCAGGAGGCCTGGAGATAGAGGCCAAACCGGCAGGAAAGGACGTCAAGAGAATAGAGGCAATGAGCGGCGGCGAGAAGGCTTTAACGGCCCTGGCATTCGTGTTCGCCATCCAGCGCTACAAGCCGGCCCCGTTCTACCTCTTCGACGAGATCGACGCCCACCTGGACGATGCCAACGTCAAGCGTGTCGCTGACCTCATCAAGGAGGCCTCCCAGAACAGCCAGTTCATCGTGATAACTCTGAGGGACGTCATGATGGCCAACGCGGACAAGATAATCGGCGTCAGCATGAGGAAAGGAGTCTCGCGCGTCGTTGCACTCAGCCTTGAGAAGGCCATGAAAATACTTGAAGAGGCGAGGAAGAGAAGCGAGGCCGAGCACGCGGAGATGTTCGGTCACCTGGGCGGGTGATAAAGATGGAATCGCGCCGTGAGGAGGAGATAACGCCCGTCGACATTCTCCTCCAGCTCGTCACCATGGGGAAGGTTGACCCCTGGAACATCGACATCGTTGACCTGACCGAGAAGTACATCGAGAGGCTCAGGGAGATGAAGGAGCTCGACCTCCGCGTTTCGGCGAGGGCCATTCTGGCGGCATCAATCCTCGTCAGGATGAAGAGCGAGGCCTTACTCCACGCCGACGATGAGGAAGAGGAGGAGCCCAACGAGGAACGCATAAGGGTCGATGTTGAACCTTTAGCTCCGCCGCTCAGGCGGGTCGAGCGCTACTACACCTTCGACGACCTCCTGGATGCCCTCATGGACGCCCTTGAGGAGGCCGAGAAGAGAAAGCCGCGGAAGAGGAAGAAGGTCGAGATAGAGGAGGAGGTATTCGTCGTCGATGACTTCCGCGTTGACATCGAGAAGCACGTCTACAGGCTCCACGAGATAGTCGTGAACATGTACAGGGAAACTAGGGAGCCCATAAACTTCTGGGACCTGGTCTTCGACCCAACGCCGAAGATAATCGCCAGAACCTTCCTCTACCTCCTGTTCCTCTCCAACATGGGCAAGGTTGACCTCATTCAGGAGGAGCCCTTTGGGGAGATATTCGTCGTGCCCGCGGGTGAGGCCTGATTTCTTTCCTCCCTCTTCGCCGGTCTTATCGTTATGGCCAGCAAGGGTTCCTCGCTTCCTATGTAGAGGCTCTTCTTTTCCCGGTTCATGTAGAAGCGGTACCTCCCGTTTGGAATGCCTTCAACGAATTTCCGGGGGAGGGTATGCCGGGCTTTTCTCCCATCGAAGAAGACGCAGTCGTAGGCCTCGGAAATCCCGGAAACCCTCCCCCTGATTTCCTCAAGGGACAGCAACTCACATTCAAGCCTGGCGCAGACCAGACTCTTTCTCCCGTCCGTGAGGATTACCACATTCTCGTTCACCTCAATCTTCCGCGAGCGGTCGAGGAAGTTCCACAGCTCGGCGTAGATGCGTTCAAGTCTTCTCTTCTTCGCCAGCCTTTTGATGAGCCTCTCCCTGGCGTGCCTCGTGAGGAGCATGGTAGCCTTGTGGGATGAACCGCTTAAATCCTTTGTCCGTCCATAGTGTAGGTACCTATGTTTGTACACGTGTAGGTTCTAACTACGAAGTAAAGTACTTAAAGGGAGCTGAGTAGATAACGGTGGTGAAGGGAATGAGGGGCAAGGTGTACGCGGGATTTTTCGTGGCGTTTTCGGTTCTAGACATGCTCACAACCTGGTTTGGCGTAAGTAGAGGGCTCTCTGAGGCAAATCCCGTCATAGCCCAGAGGCTCTCAGACCCTATTCTCTTCTTCGGAAGCTTTGCCCTATTCACTGCCCTGGGTGTGGCCTTAATCCTCGTAACTTCAGCCCTGACTGGTATCTCTGGTGGTTTTAGGTACTTTCCCGCGGTCTTTGTGCTCTTTAAAGCTGCCCCCGCGGTAAACAACCTCTACCTGCTGTTCGGTCGTGAATTCCTGATACCGACCATTCCGGTGAGCCTTCTCGTGGCGATGCTCATCGTTAGGCCCGAAAAGCCCGCATCCGCGCGGGACGTCAGGAAAGCTTTTATTCGCTCCCTCCAAGTTTAAACCATGTATCTCCGCCGCGATCTAATCGAGCCCCGCGTTTACCAGGAGGTAATCTACGCCCGCTGTAAGGAAACCAACTGCCTCGTCGTTCTGCCAACGGGGTTAGGAAAGACGCTTATAGCCATGCTCATAGCCGATTACAGGCTCTCGAAGTACGGCGGCAAGGTTCTCATGCTCGCCCCGACGAAGCCTTTGGCAGTCCAGCACGCCGAGAGCTTCAGGCGGCTTTTCGACCTTCCCCCGGAGAGGATCAACGTCCTCACCGGTGAACTCTCCCCCAAACAGAGGGCCGAGCTGTGGGCGAGAAGCACGGTAATAACCGCAACGCCCCAGACCGTTGAAAACGACATCCTTACCGGGAGGATCTCTCTGAAGGACGTCGTTCTGCTCGTTTTTGACGAGGCTCACCGGGCGGTGGGAAACTACTCCTACGTCTTCATAGCCAGGGAGTACCTCAGGACTGCCAGGTATCCTCTCGTGCTCGGTCTCACGGCATCCCCCGGAAGCGACGAGGAGCGGATACGGGAGATAGTCAGGAACCTCGGGATAGAGCGCATCGAGATAAGAACCGAGAGCTCGCCTGACGTCAAACCCTACGTTCAGAGGATGAGCTTCGAGTGGGTGAGGGTTGAGCTCCCCGGCATCTACAAGGAGGTGCGCTCCCTTCTGAGGGAGATGCTCAAGGAGAGCCTCAAGCCCCTCGCCCAGTTCAAGCTGGTGAGCACGTACTCGCCGGAGATCTCCAAGAGGGAGGTTCTCCAGGCGGGTTCAAAGATAAACCAGGAGGTCGCGAGGGGCAACTACGAGCTCGGCCGGCTTAGAATGTATCAGGCCAAGGCTGTAAAGCTGCAGCACGCGATAGAACTGCTTGAAACCCAGGGGCTAACCGCGCTGAGGGCGTACCTCAAGAAGCTCAGGGAGGACAGGAGGACGAAATCCAGCAGGGGGCTCATGGAAGACCCGCGCATGAGGAAGGTGATATACCTCCTCGTTCAGGCGAAGGAGCTTGGCCTCGACCACCCGAAGATGGGGAAGCTGAAGGAGCTCGTTAAAAAACAGCTGGAGAAAAAGCCGAACTCGAAAATCATCGTCTTCACGAACTACCGCGACACGGGGAGGAAGATAGTAGAGGAGCTCAGGGAGATGGGCGTTTTGGCGGAGCGGTTCATCGGGCAGGCGAGCAGGAGCAACGACAGGGGGATGAGTCAGAGGGAGCAGAAGGAGACCCTTGAAAGGTTCTCACGCGGTGAGTTCAATGTTTTGGTGGCCACGAGCGTTGGTGAAGAAGGCCTCGACGTGCCCGAGGTCGACCTCGTCGTCTTCTACGAGCCTGTGCCCTCGGCCATAAGGAGCATCCAGAGGCGCGGAAGAACCGGAAGGCACAGGCCGGGGAGGGTCGTTATACTGATGGCCAAGGGGACGCGCGATGAAGCCTACTACTGGAGCTCCCGGAGGAAGGAAAAGGGCATGTTCGACGCCATAAAGAAGCTCGCCAGGGAACTTGAGAAAGCCCACCCGGGGAGGGGTAAAATAAGGGAAAGGGCCGTGGAGCGTGTTGAGATGCCCTCGAAGGGAAAAATAGCTTCCCTCGATGAGTTTCTGAAGCCGAAGGAAAAGCCTGAAAATGCTGAGAAGAAGGTGGAAAAGGCCGAGAAACCCGGGCCTTCCAAGGAGGAGGTCTATGAAAAGCTCCCGATAAGGCCCGTCTTCGTGAGGAAGCCGAAGGGAATAGTTGTTTACGTAGACAACCGCGAGCTCAGGAGCGGCGTTCCAAAGCATCTTAAGGAGCTCGGAGCGGAGATAGAGGTCAGAACCCTCGACGTCGCTGATTACGTGGTCAGCGAGGAGGTCGGGATAGAGAGGAAGAGCGCCAACGACTTCATAGGCTCCATCATCGACGGCAGACTCTTCGACCAGGTTGAGAGGCTGAAGAGGGCCTACCCGAAGCCGGTGATAATCATAGAGGGCGAGCTTTACGGTATAAGGAACGTCCACCCCAACGCCATCAGGGGCGCCATAGCTGCAGTAACCCTCGATTGGGGGGTCCCCATACTGTTCTCCTCCGGAACCGAGGAGACGGCCCAGTTCATCTACCTCTTAGCGAAGCGCGAGCAGGAGGAGAGGAAGAAAGAAGTTCGCCTCAGGAGCGAGAAGAAGGCCTTAACCCTCGCCGAGAGGCAGAGGCTCATCGTTGAGGGCCTCCCCTACGTCTCGTCCACACTCGCGAAGAGGCTCCTTCGGCACTTCGAGAACGTTGAGCGCGTTTTCACCGCCACTGAGGAGGAGCTCCGGGAAGTCGAGGGAATAGGCGAAAAGAAGGCAAGGGAGATAAGGAAGGTGATAACCGCCCCCTACGTTGAGGACGGGGATGGGTGATTAATTGCCTTTTCTTTTGCAAGTTTCCCAACGCGGGCGTAGCCCTGCTTCTGGGGTTTGAGAGTACAGGAAACTTTGCCCTGCAAAGTTTCATCAAAGTTCGTGATTCCTTACTTAGAATTCGCTAGGCAACAGGGGTTTTCAGTTGAAATCTGCAAGTTTGGCCGGATTCATTCCAAAAAAGGCAACCCTTGATAGGTTCCGCTTTTTTTAGCGCTCCGGAGGAGCGCGGGTGAAGTTGAACCCGTTAAAAAAGCCTTTTTGGCGATGAATCTCTCCTTATAAAGTCACCACTAACCCAAAAAACCCACTAAAAATCTGACCATTCAGAAGGAATCACCAGCTTTTGATCAAACTTTGCGGGGCAAAAGTTTGTGTTACTGGCGGGCCCGGCGGGATTCGAACCCGCGACCTCCGGCTTAGAAGGCCGGCGCCCTATCCTGCTAGGCTACGGGCCCTCGGGCTAATGGTCTTGGGGGAGTTTTATAAAAGTTGTGGTGGGAGCAGGCTCACGGATACAGCCTGCTCGGCGTCCTCGGGAACAGGGTTGCCCAGCGGACGTGGTCGAGCTTCAGCACCCAGGCGACGAGCCTCTCAAGGCCGAGGCCGAAGCCGCTGTGCGGAACGCTGCCGTACTTCCTGAGGTCAAGGTACCACTCGTAGTCCTTTGGATCCATGCCTTCGTCGAGGATTCTCTGCACGAGCTTGTTGTAGTCGTCCTCACGCTGGGAACCGCCGATGATCTCACCGTATCCCTCGGGCGCGAGCATGTCCGCGGCGAGAACCTTGCGCGGGTCCTCCGGATCCTCCTTCATGTAGAAGGCCTTAATGCCCTTGGGATAGCCGTGGACGAAGAACGGGGCCTCGAACTCCTGGGTCAAGATGCGCTCCTCGTCGGCGCCCATGTCCTCGCCCCACTCTATCTCGACGCCCTTGCTCTGGAGTATATCAATCGCCTCGTCGTAGCTCACCCTCGGGAAGGGCGGAACCGCGTTCTTGAGGGTGGTTAAGTCCTTCCTGAAGGTCTCAATCTCGCTCCTCCTGAGCTCCAGCGTGCGCTGAACCATGTAGCTTACCAGCTCCTCCTCGACCTTCATGATGTCCCAGAGGTCCATCCAGGCTCCCTCAAGCTCAAGGTGCCAGAACTCGGTGAGGTGCCTCCTGGTTCTGCTCTTCTCGGCCCTGAAGCTCGGCGTGAGCGACCAGACCTTTTCGAGGCCAAATATAGCTGCCTCAAGGTAGAGCTGGGCCGACTGGCTGAGGTAAGCCGTCCTGTCGAAGTACTTGAGCTTGAAGAGCGTCGCTCCTCCCTCGACGGCACCGGTGACGAGTATCGGCGGGAAGACCTCGTACCAGCCGTCCTGAAGGAGCCACTCGCGAGCGGCCTGCATCATCGTCGCCTTGACCTTCATTATCGCGGCGACCTTGGGTGAGTGCAGGTGGAGGTGCCTCACGTCCAGCAGGAACTCGTCGCTCGCGTCTTTGGTTATCGGGAAGAAGTCCACGTTCTGAACGATCTCGATTCTGTCCGCCTGAATCTCGACCCCTGTGGGCGCGCGGGGGTCGGCTTTGACGGTGCCCTCGACTATCACGCTAGACTCGATTCCGACCTTCTTCGCCTCGGCGTAGGCTTCCTCGCTCAGCTCCTTCTTGAATATGGTCTGAACTATCCCGCTTGAATCGCGGAGGACTATAAACACCTTTTTTCCGACTTCTCTCTTCCTATAAACCCATCCTGCAAGTTTAACGCGCTTACCTTCCATATCTGGCCGAACGTCAGCGCAGTAAACCTTATCAATCATCGTTACCACCTCCAGAGGCTTTGAGGGGGACTTTATAACGGTAGCGATTTGGAGCAACGGCTACCAGAAAAGCGTCAATTTATCCACAGAGTGACCGTTCCAATCCCGAGAACTCTGGGCCGGACGATTATCAGTAGTGGCATGGGGGATATTCGGAATGCTCCCCATTTAAATCCTTTGGGCAACTTTATGTCGATATGTCAAAATGTTTAAGTATCAGCGCGTCAGATGTCCAAGAGGGTGATGTGATGTTTGCACTTATTGGAACCGCCGTTGACTGCGAATCCCCAAGGAAGAATGTCGCGGTCGTAGTGGAAGACGGGTTCATCCGAGACGTCGTCCCCCGGGAAAGAATCGGTGAATACGCCGTCGATGAAGTTTACGGGGGAGACGGCTACATCGTCCTACCTGGCTTGGTCAACGCCCACACCCACGTCGCCATGTCGAAGTTTCGGGGCCTTGGTGAGGACGTGCCCATAGAGAGGTGGCTCAGCGACGTTATATGGCCCGCGGAGCTGGAGTGGAAACCAGAGGACGTTCGCCGCTGGGCGCTCCTCGGAATGGCTGAAGCGCTGGCCAACGGTTCAACGACGATAAACGACCACTACTTCTTCGCCGACGAGATAGCAAAGGCCGCCCGGGAAGTTGGAATAAGGGCCTTCATCGGCCAGACCGTCATGGACACGATTGACTTCCCCATAGCCGCGCCCGAGGAGGGTTTCAGGTTCTTTAAGGACTGGGTGGGAAAAGATGGGCTCATGACCCCAACCCTCGCGCCCCACGCCACCAACACGGTGTCCCTTGAGCTGATGAGGGAAATCGGCGAGTTTGCCCGCGGTAGGAACGCCCTGATTCACGTTCACCTCTCCCAGAGCATGGGGGAGGTGCGGGAGGTCAAACGCCGCTACGGCCTCTCTCCCGTCGAATACCTTGAAAGGGCCGGTGTACTTGGGGACAACCTTATCGGCGTCCACGGCATCTATCTGAGCGATTCAGAGGTTTCCCTCTACGCGAAAAGCGGTGCGACGCTCGTCCATTGCTCCCTGAGCATGGCAAAGCTTGAGGGAAGGATAGCCCCGATAATAGAACTCTTTGAGAGGGGAACGAACATCGCCCTCGGAAACGACTCCCCAAATCCGGTGGGTCTGATGGACACCTTCACGGAGATGCGCTTCGCGGCGGTTCTGAACAAGGTCTGGAGGAGAAGAACCGACGTCGCCTCTGCGAGGGAGGTTTTCCGCTGGGCCACTGTCGGGGGTGCAAGGGCACTCGGGCTGAGGGCGGGCCTCATAAAGCCCGGCTACCTCGCGGATCTGGTCCTTATAAACGCCAGAAAGGCCCAGTTCCTGCCGGGTGAAAATCCGTACTCGCACGTAGTCTACTCCACCAGGGGAAGTGATGTCGAGCTGGTCACGGTAAACGGGGAGGTCGTTTACAGAAACGGCCTGTTCACGAAACTTGGAAAAACGATGGAGGAGCTGTGGGCGGAGTTCAGACCTTCCTGACCATGAGTTTGACGCCGTCAACATTGACGACCTCAACGGTGTCGCCGATTCCGGGCTTCTCGTCCCCCTCGGCCAGCGCTATCCACCTGTCCCCCTCAAGCTCGACGATGTAGTGGTCTTTTCCTATTTCAACCACTTTCCCGCGCTTGCCCTTCAGCTCGAAGGTGTACTTGCCCTTTCCGGCGTCCTGGACGTCCTTTTTTACGTAGCGGCTAACGACAATGTACGAGACTACCGCCGCTATGAGGGCCGCGACGAAGCTCTCGGTGAAGCTCACCCCGAACCCCATCAGGAGCCCCATGACGACCATCGCTATTCCGATCGGGGTTATGAACGCGGTAACCATCATGTCCAGGGCTATCACGAGGAGGCCGAGGATAAGAAGGGAAATCGGGAGCGCTTCCATGCCCACCACCATCAAAAATTAAGAAAAGGTCTTTAAGCCTTTTCCGGGTTCAAATCCGAGTTGCCTTCACCAGGCTCGGAGGGGGTCACTTCCTCCCCGCCATCGCCGCCGGAAGGTTCCGGCGTCTCGGGCATCGGGATGTCCTTCACCTTCTGGAGTATCCTCAGCAGTCCGATTAGGGACTCGGTGTCGTAGGGCACGATCAGGTTGCCCTGCCTTCCGAGTTCGGGGAGCTTCTCGATGTACTGGAGGGCGAGGTACTTCTCGTCGGCCATCGAGAGTGCCTCGAGGACCTTTCGTATTGCCTCGGCCTGACCCTCGGCGACGAGTATCTGCCTCTGCTTCTCACCCTCGGCCCGGAGTATGGCCGCCTGCTTTTCACCCTCGGCTTTCTTTATCTTGCTCTCCCTCTCACCCTCCGCGAGGAGTATCATGGCCCTCTTCTCACGCTCTGCCGTCATCTGCTTGGCCATTGCCTCCTGTATGTCCCGCGGCGGGTCTATGCGCTGTATCTCAACGCGGGTTATCTTGACACCCCAGCGGTCGGTTATCTTGTCAAGCTCCTCGCGCAGCTTGGCGTTGATTATGTCCCTTCCGGAGAGCGTCTCGTCGAGCTCCATCTCGCCGATGATGGCACGGAGGTTGGTCTGTGCGAGCTTGATGATGGCCATCAGGAAGTTGCTTACGTTGTAAACGACCTTGACGGGGTCGAGTATCTGGTAGTAAACGATGGCATCGACGGTGACGACGACGTTGTCCTTACAGATGACCTCCTGCGGCGGCACATCGACGACGTGCTCGCGCATGTCCACGACCTTGACGCGCTCCATGAAGGGTATTATGAAGTGTATTCCCGGCTCCAGGATTCTGTTGAACTTTCCGAGCCTCTCGACGAGACCCTTCTGGTACGGACGGATAACCTTCACGCTCAGCAGGAGCATTATCAAAAGGAACACTCCTAGTACAACTAGTGCAATCCCGGCAAACGGCATTACTATCGCCTCCGGTTAGTTATCAAACTTAAAGAAATGTAAGTTCTTATAAGGGTTTCTGTTGAAAGAATGAAGGACACTATGCTTTCCAGTTTTCCCTCTCAATGTTGTGCACGAGAACCTTCAGCCTCTCGATGAAGTCTTGGCCGACCGGAAGGTTCTCCTTAATGAGCATCTCTACCGTGTTGATTGCGTTCGTCAAATCGCCCAAGTTTTCCGCAGTGTAGAATTTCAGGTAGTTGAGCGTGTTCAGAAGCTCTGCCTTCCTGTTTAGTTCGGCGTAAGCCAAAGCCAGCTTGCCGAGGGTTTCGACCACCAGCCTGCGATTCTTCAGGATTTCTTCGGAGCTTCTGCTTCTCTTTAGCGCCTCGACGCTCCTTGCGAGGGACTTCTTTAGCTCTTCAACATCTTTTTCAAGTTCCACCTTCCTTTTTGCGGCCTCATCGAGTTTTTCCAGGTCTTCGAGAAATTCGTCAACGCTCCCGTAGCGCTCCTCCTTCCTCTTTGCCAGGAGCCTCTCGAAGATTCCGTCGTACTTTGCCAGCCGGGGGTCGATTTCCGAGGGCGGCTTATGGCGATAGTTCTCGTCGGTTATCTTTCCGAAGACTTCCTCGTAAGTGTAACCCTCGAACGGCAGTTTCCCAGTTAATAACTCGTAGAAGGTAACGCCCAGCTGCCAGATGTCCGTTCTCTGGTCTGTGTGCCCGTACTTGCTCGGCATTAAGTGCTCCGGCGCCGCGTAAAGCGGGGTGTAACCGAGAACACTCCTGCTCGAACTCATGGTTCCGAGCTTCGCCAGTCCCCAGTCAGTGATTTTCGGGGTTAAGTCCGCCTTAAGGAGGATGTTGAGCGGCTTCAAGTCCCGGTGATAGATGCCCTTTGAGTGCGCATGCTTAAGTCCCTCGGCAATGCCTCTGACGAGCTTCAACGCAGTCTCCTCATCGACGGGCTTTGGATAGCCGTCGAGGTCTCTAACGGTTTCACCATCAACCTCCACACCCTCGACGTACTCCATTTCGAGGTAGGGGATTGGAAGAATGTCGACATCGTAAAGTTTCACGATGTTTGGATGGTCGAGGTGTAGCCATGCGGAGACCTCCTTGATGAAAGTCTTGCTTGTTCTCTCGTCTATCCTCGGTATCTTGAGGGCGACCCTTTTGCCGTCTTTTCTGCGTTTGGCTTTGAATACCCTGGCGAATCCGCCTTCACCGAGGAATTCGAGGGGCTCGTAGCGGGAGAGGAGTTCCGATGGAAAGCCCGGAACAGGGGGTTCGGGAAGGGCGGGCTTCTTCACTTCTGGCATCGTCCGTTCTTCAGTCTTTAAAGCAGGCTTTTTGACTTCCCTTGTCTCTGGTGCTGGCTTTGGCTTCTTTTCTGGGATTAACCTCTCGAACTCAACGATTCCCTTCTCAAAATCCACGCGCTTGACCTTCCAGCCGGCCTTCAGCCAGCCCTTTACCGCGTGAGAATGGCTTTTATCATTTCCCCACCAGGCTCTGTGTTTTCTTGTGGAATCAGGGAGTTTGCCCCCAATTATTTTCTCTATCTCCTCAAGCTTTAACGTCACGGTGCTTTTGTTCAGCCCTGAAAGATAACTCCCGAGAGCCTCGTATCTGGGAGTCGGTTGTAGCAGGGAAGAGGAAATTTCTTGTTTAACGGAGTTTGATGAGGTAGTTTTATTTTCTTCTGGGGCTGTTTTTAATTTGGAACCCTTTGATTTGACGATAATACCCCCAATAACTGTAAGAACCAAGAACGCACTAAGAATGTAAACAGTTTTCGATGATGTCGATGCTGTTGGTGCATAAGTAGATGCGGTGTCTGTTAGGGTTGCTGAGCTTGATGTCTGAATTGTTGTAGTTGAAGTTGTCGATGAGAGAGTATGGGTAAATGTTTGGGAAGATTGTGTCGTTACGTCAATAATTTTCCAGTTTTTGGTAGGGTATTCTCTTATCTGAATTTTGGAGGAGTCTATTACAATATCTCCATTTCTAATTTTTTCAATTTCATCTCTAGTTACTACATACGGCACCTGTACAATGCCGTTTCTAATCTCATTTTCTAATTCCTCCACTGCAGCCCAGATCCAGTCTGGAACCTGCTTTCTAGTCTCTTCAAACCTCTTAAAGAGTTCATTCTCATCAGCAAACCCTAGCTCACCGAGTACTGTTTGTCTAATATTGGGTGGGAGAGTGTTAAAAATCTGCCAAACATCATTTGGAGTGCTTAATCCAACACCGCCATCAGCTAATCCAAGTTCTATGATTCCTCCTTTGAATGTTCCTTTAACCGCGGCCTCAACGGCTTTGTAAACACCGACGTCAACGCGCTTCATCGTGCTCGCGATTATAACACCGGGCTTAATCCAGTCCTGGGCGGAGTCAACGCCTATAGCGAACGGCGGACCCATCTTCTTGTTGTTGGCCTTCAGATAGTCACCGACGGCCTCGAAGACACCGAGACTGGTACCGCCAGCAACCTGGTAGATAACCCAGGCGCCCTGCTGGAGCTGGGCCTGTGCGGCCTGCTTACCCTTGGCAGGGTCGCCGAATGACCCCGTGTAGGTGTAGAGGACCTCTATGCCAACGTCCTTTCCGGTCTTCTTTTTATAGTACTCCTCGGCCCACTTTATTCCAAAGCGGTAGCCGGCCTCGAACTTGTAGAGAACAGGTATCTCCATACCGAGGACGATTCCGACCTTGTCCTTGCCGTCGTTGGCAGCGATAAGGCCCGCGAGAGCACCGGCCAGCGCTGAGCCCTCGTTCTCCTTGAAGACAATCATCATGACGTTGCTGGGCATGTCCGGATCATAGCCGTCGATGATGGCAAACTTCTGGTCTGGATACTTCTGGGCAACCGCCTTGACGGCATTGGTCATCATGAAGCCGACCGCAATGATCAGCTTGTATTTCTTGGCCTTGGCGAGGGTCTCAAGGTTCTTGTAGTAGTCGTCCTCGCTGTTGCTCTGGAGCTCGACGAGTTCGAGGTTAAAGTCCTTTGCGGCCTTGGAGGCACCGAGGTAGGCCATGTCGTTGAAGCTCAGATCACCCCTTCCACCCACATCGTAGACTATGGCAATTTTTCCAGCACTGCATTCAGCTTTTGGTAATGTTACAAAGAATAAAAAGAACGCCAGTAAAAATACTTTTACAATTTTCAGCCTTTTATTGCCCATAATCCCACCTCTCATCCCAACTCCACTGCCCATTTGAGTTCTCCATCCGGGCCCAGCCTCAGCAAACCAGTCCCAGTCACGATGATGTCGCCGTTCGGTGCGATAGCAACCGCGGAAGCCCTATCATCACCGCTCCCGCCATAAGTTTTGGCCCACTCAACTTTCCCATTTGGGGAGAGCTTCATTACGAAGACATCATAATCGCCAGCGTCATAACCGTAACTGTTGGTATACCCAACTGCAATGACGCTCCCATCATCGAGGAGTTTAACATCATTAATTACATCAGTCCCAGAGCCGCCGTAAGTCTTGACCCAGTAGTAGCTCCCTTCGGCCTTAACTACAGGTATGGGCATGAGTGATAACAGCACGAGCGCAATCACAACCAGTAACGCCCCCTTCATGTCACCACCCACCTTACTACGGTCTTTGGGGATAAGGGGTTTTCGGGCATTGGGCATCAACCTCTATCTTGTATTTATACCCGGAGGTATTATACCTGGCGGGTATAAAAGATGGACTTGAGAGCTTAGCCCTTCAACACCACCACCGTCACGTTATCCCTTGTGATGGGCAGGGCCACCTCGATTAGTTTTTTGGCAATTTCCTCAGGTGTTCTTCCGGAGGAAGCAATCTCGACTATTCTCTCCTCGTCAACGTAGTCGTGTAATCCATCGCTGCTGAGCAGAAGAACGTCCCCCGGCTTAAGCTCCCACCCGTAGAAGTCAACCCCGAACTTTATCCCGAGGGCCCTCGTCACGATGTTCCGCATGGGGTGCCTCCTCGCTTCCTCCGGGGTTATCTCACCTTTATCAACGAGCTCCTGGACGAGGGAATTGTCCTTTGTCCTGGCCGCTATCGAGCCGTTCCGTATCAGGTAAGCTCGGCTGTCTCCGGTATTGGCTATTACGGTTTCTCTTCCCCGAATGAACGCCGTAACCAGGGTGGTTCCCATCCCCTCTTTCTCGCCGACGGCGTCTTCCAGTATCCTGGAGTGGGCAAGTTCGTAGGCTTTTTTGAGGAGTATTCTGACGAGATACACTGGAATTCCTGCCTCGTATTCTCCCGAGAACGTTTCCTTCAGGGCATCCACCGCGATTTTTGAGGCCACCTCTCCGGCGCTGTGCCCGCCCAGTCCATCCGCTACCGCCA
The DNA here is from genome assembly GCF_012027615.1 of Thermococcus sp. 21S7. Classification (NCBI taxonomy): domain Archaea; kingdom Methanobacteriati; phylum Methanobacteriota; class Thermococci; order Thermococcales; family Thermococcaceae; genus Thermococcus; species Thermococcus sp. 21S7. Next base: position 57,219 of record NZ_SNUT01000001.1, on the reverse strand, counting down.
AGATGCACGCGTCAGGCAGCCTCAGAATTAAAAAGCTGTCCTCGTTGTTGAACCTTCCCCCGACGTGGCTTATACCGGATACAAATGGAAGAAAAAGGCTGGTCATCTCTCCATCCGTGTTCATCTTTCCTCAACCTCCCTCTGCACTTTATGGAGCAGAACCCTAAGCTCGTCCAGGGTGGCCTTGCTTATAGGGACGCTTTCGCGCATCATCACCTCGAACTGGCTTATGGCGTTCTCAAGCTCATTCCTGTGCTCTCTGGAGAAGGCTTTGATGTCTTCGAGCGCGTTGATCAGGCCAGCTTTGTCGTTCAACTGGGCGTGAAGGAGGGCGTTCCTGCTCAGCTGCTTCACGAGCTGGCGCATGAGCTTCTTGAGCTCTCTGCTGTCCGTTGTAAGGCTCATAGTCGTTTTTGTCTTCTCGATTTCCTCTTCCAAGGTCTTCCTTTCCTCGTCGAGCTTCTTCATCAGCTCCAAATCCCTAAGGAACTCTTCCACGCTCGGGTAGCGCTGCTCTTTCTCCTTAGCGAGAAGCTTCTCAAAGATGCCGTCGTATTTTGCCAAGGCCTTGTTGAAGTGGCTCGGCGGTTTGGGCTTCACTGCCGGGTTGATGACCTTGGCCATTACGACGGCGGGGGAGGTTCCCTGATAGGGAAGCCTGCCCGTTAGGAGTTCGTAGAATATAAGACCGAGCTGGTAGATGTCAGTCCGCTGGTCAGTGTGGCCGTAGGTCTCGTCGTCGAGCTGCTCCGGGGCCGCGTAGAGGAGGGTTAGTCCCTTGGTGGTCGTTGCCGTTGTGGAAACCGCGCCGACCTTGGCCAGCCCCCAGTCGGTTATCTTGGGCGTTAAATCACCCGTTATGAGGACGTTCTGGGGCTTAAGGTCGCGGTGGTAGACCTGCTTTGAGTGGGCGTGCTTTAGACCCTCGGCGATGCCTCTGACGAGCGCCAATGCGGTTTCTTCGCCGGTTGGTTTCGGATACTTCCCGAGATCCCTGATTACCTCTCCGTCGAGTTGAATTCCGTCCACGAACTCTATCTCAAGGTGAGGTAGAGGCTCGTCGAAGGCGTTGTAGAGCTTCACGATGTTCGGATGATCGAGGAGGCGCCAGGCCTTGACCTCCTTGAGGAAGAACCTCTTGGCCTTCTCGTCGAGGCGGGAGACTTTGAGGGCTATGATTTTTCCGTCGGATTTCCTCCTTACTTTGAAGACCTTGGCGAAGCCGCCCTCGCCGAGAAATTCGAGGGGCTCATATTTGTCGAGGAGCTCCGGCGGGAAGTAGGGGACGTTTTTTGGCGGGGCGTACTGTTTGGATTCGGGTTTCCTCGCCGGGGTCGGCGCTGGCTTTGCGGCTGCTTCCATGGAAGATGAGGGTTTGGATTTTCCTCCCCGGGCTTTGGCGGCGACGCCGCCGACTGCTATCAGGCCAACGAGGGCGGCGATCAGATAGGTTGGGTTTGCCCATCCGGTTTGTCCCGTGGATGCTGGGAGGGATTCCCCCTGCAGGAGTTTTGTCGTTTCGGAAGATGATGTCTCGCTGTTTGATAGAGTGGGGGAGGGAGAGGTCGTGGATGGAGATGGGGACGTAGTGGTGGCCTTGGTTTCGGTGGAGGTGTGTGGGCTTGTGGTAGTCGTGGTAACGGCACCCGAAGTTGCACCATCCGCTTCCTCTTCCTTTGTAACTTTTACCAGCTTTAGATATCTATTTTCGGGAGAATACTCGACTAGTCTATATGGCCCGTTGCTTATTGCAAGATGCCCGTATGTATCCATAAACGACAGGTCTGCCTCGGCTCTGTTCTTTAGGCTATTGAGCGGCAGCCCGGGAAAGCTCGTTTTGAACCTTCCATACGTGGCCGCATAGTCGAGAACCTTAGACAGATCGCCAACGTGCTGTTTATTCAGAAGATCTAGCCAGTAGTCGTTTTCGGAGCCGCTGCTGAAGGAGTAGGTCTTGTCGATGCCGTACTGCTTCGCGTTGGCCACGAGCTCACCCATAGCCCAGTAAAGCTCCCACGGAAGCTGCGGATAGAGGATGTAGTTGCTGGCGGTGAGATCATCGGCAAAAGATGGGACGTAGGTGCCGTAAACTACGTAACCGTTGTCAGTAAACTGAAAACCTAAGTATGTCTTGTAAGTGGTAGCAAAGTTACTTAAGGAGGCATCGTAGTACTGATCGTTTGGAGTGTCTTTGTAGGCCCAGGTGTAGAGGAATGCAATGTAGTACTTGAGGTCGTCAATGTTGCCTTTAACGCCGTTGTGCCACTGGCCAAAGTCACAGGTGACCTTGACCTTGACGGCGGCATCCTTGCCAGCGTTCTCAGCAATCCAGCCTTGGGTCTGGTTGTAGATGACCGCATCGTCCGGGACAGTGAAGTGACCGCGCTCAAGCTCCCACTTGCACCTGTACGGAACGTAGACACCATCGAAACTGGTGGTTCCACCGGGGTCATGAATCAGATCCCAGATAAGGGCGCTGTTAATATCCGTGATGCCGCTAATCGGGTTAAAGGCGCTCATAAACATGGCGCCGGTGGGTGTGTTCTGGACGATTTTAAGGTGCTTGTCCGGAGTCTCGGCGGTCATGATGCTCCACCGGCTGGCGATGCCAATGCTGTCGTCGCTGAGGATCTTGCTGACCCTGGCCTTGTTACCCGGATAAAACTCCCAAGTTTCAACGAGGAAAATCCTAACACTATCCATAATTCCAACAAGGATGCCTACCTTCTGGAGATCCCAGTATTGGTCGGCATTGCTGAGAACTATGGTACTGCCGGTCGTGGAATCCGTGTACTGGCCGTTAAGGATGATGTAACCAATCTCCTTGGTGGTCCACTTGAGTATTGGGCCAAGGCTCTCCTCGCTGGTGTAGTACTTGGTCTCAAGCTTCTGCAGACCAGCGGTAACACTTCCCTCCCCAATGTATCTGAGGGCGTCCTCAACGGTGACGTCGGGCTGGTGCCTCGGGTCGTTGAAGTTCGGGTAGTAGCCAAGCGGTGAGTACCAGTAGTAGATCTGCCAGTCCAGATATTTGCTTTTAATGCTTCCGGTAATCCAACCTCCGGTGTAGAGGTTCCACTCGTAGGTGCTGATCGGCTTCCCGAAAACAATCTCGCTCGCCTTCCGCCTATCGAGGAGCATCCTGTCAACCTTGAATCCAACCTTCTTCTCAAGGAGGTCAGAGATGTAAAGGCCTATGTCCTTCCTCTCGTCTTCGATACGAATGATGAACTTGATGGTAACCGGCTGACCGTCAAAGTACCAGGTTCCACCCTTTTTTTCCAGAGTGTGGCCGTACTTGGCAACCTGCTTGGCGGCCTCATCCATAGCGTTAGCTATCAGCTTAAGGGCAAGCTCTTCATTACCCGAGCCTGTAAGGTGGAGAGCATCGTAAACCGGAGTGAAGTACTTGGCAGCCGGGTCGCTCGGAGTGATGCCACTGAGGGCGGCGGCACCGCTTCCTTGGTAGATGTTCTGGACGATGTACTCCCGGTTAATGAGATAATTTAGTGCGAATCTGACTTGTTTGATGGCGAACGGGTTGAAATAAACCTTGTCACCGGCGGTAACAATCGGAGCATCCTTATTCGGATCTTTGTATGGGTTGATGCTCAGCTCGACGGACGAGCTGGCCCTCTTGTACAGGTTAAGCTTGGCCAGAACATCATTGCCCAAGCCCAGATATTTGTTGGCATTGAAAGCGAACATTCCCAGGTCGTACTCGCCCTTGGCGATCTGGAGGATAGCGCTCTCGGGGTTCAGGACACCGTGTACCTCTATGGTGTCTGCGTAGCCGTCTTTTGGAAGTGTATCTGTATAAACCCTCCTGGCTGAGGAGGGACTCGCAAAGAGCATCACGAGAAGGAGATAGACCAGTAGGATTGAACTCTTTCTCGTCATTCTCATCCCCCAAACTCCTCCGCCCACTTCTCGTACCGCTCGATATCCCTCCTCGTCAGCGGAGACTTAATCCTCTTAAACGCCTCCTCAAAGTCCCTCATCTCAAGCGGTCTCGTCCGCAGGGAGCGCTTCCTCAGCTCCTCGAAGGGGAGTTCGGCGAGTTTGTGGAGGTTTCTGTTCTCCTCGCGTATCATGTGCCATATAGCCTCCTGACAGAGGTTCTTAAGGTCCCTTCCGGAGTAAAGTCTTCTAACGCTCTCCTCCGCTATCGCGTCGAGGTCGAGTTTGCTTATGTCCAGCCCGCGGGTGTTGATTCTGATTATCTCCTTCGTGGCCTTTTCATCCGGCAGGGGAACGTAAATCCTGCGCGGGAAGCGCGAGAGAACGGCCTCGTCCAGGTCCCAGGGCGTGTTGGTCGCCGCCAGTGTTAGAACCAGAACGTCGCTCCCCTTGTCTTGGAATCCGTCCAGCTCCGTCAGCAGGGTCGCAAGCATCCGCCTCGATGCCTCGCTCTGGTCGCCGGAGCGCTTGGTGGTCAGGGCGTCTATCTCGTCCATGAACACTATACTCGGCGCCCTCTCCCGGGCCACCTCGTAGAGGGCCGAGATTATCTTCGTGGACTCCCCGAAGTACTTGCTGAGAACGTTGCTGGCCTTGACCGAGAAGAAGGTCGCGTTCAGGCTTCCGGCCGCGGCGCTCGCGAGCAGTGTCTTGCCGGTTCCCGGAGGGCCGAAGAGGAGGATTCCCTTCCAGGGCTGGATCGATTCGGGTCTCTGCAGGGCGGAGATGACGACCGTTTCCATCATGAGCATTTTGACCTCATCGAGACCGCCGATGTCTTTCCACTTGACCTTTGACTTCGTTATCAGGTTCTCAACGTAGCGTTTGAACTGGTCGTTTTCCTCATCGCTCCCTTCGTCGTTTGTTCTTTTGCCCCCTTCCTTCATCGGTCTGTGCTTTCGTTTTGTCCCGTAACGGCCGGCCTCCACGTCCCTGGCTATTGTTTCCCACTTCTTGGCCTTCTGGAGATAGCTTTCTCGGTTAAATTCGTCGTACTTGGCCAGCTGTTTGAGTATTCTTGAGCATTCTAGGGCCTTCTTTTTGGCGGTCTCCTTATCTCCTTTCTTCACGGCATCCTCAAACTCTCTTTTGGCCTTCCTGAAGGCGGACATCAGAGGGCCGGACAGATCGACGGGCATTTCAGACACCTCCACTCCCGTTCAAATTGATGTTACCATTGAACTTTGAAAAAATAAAACGTTCCTAAGACTACGTCTTTCCAGGGCCGAGAGCGATCTCGTGGACCAGTATCTCGGCCCTTTCCACGAGTTCACCCGGTATGGGCAGTCCCTCGTTTAACCTAATCTCAAGCTCCTCGATGAGCTTCTCAAGCCCTTTCCCCGCCTCCCCGCTCGCGTACCTCTTCAGATCGAGGGCGTACTTTAGGGCCTCTCCGGTATTACCGAGCTTCATGTGGAGAAGGAGCAGCTGACCCGCGTAGTAGGTCGAGCGGGAGAGATCAACGCTTTTTCTGAGTTCCCTCCTGTACTTCCCACCGAGGAGTTCTCCTAGGTCTTTCTGGAGCTCCTTAACACTCCAGTAGCGCTCTTCCTTTCTCTTGGCGAGACATTTGGTGATTATTGGGTCTAACGGTTTGGCATCGGGATTGAGCCTGCTCGGCGGGTCTGGGTCTTCCATCGTGATTTTCCCCGCAATCTCGACGAAGTCCTCTCCATCGAAGGGAACCTTCCCCGTAACGAGTTCGTACATCAGAACACCGAGCTGCCACACATCGGTTCTTTCATCGGTGGGGCCAAACCTAGAGCGGCTTATCTGTTCCGGCGCGGCATAGAGGGGTGTGAAACTTGTTGTAGTTGAACGGCTTTCGGTTACAACCTTGCTTAATCCCCAGTCGCTTATCTTTGGAATCCCCGCCTTCAGAAGGATGTTGCTCGGCTTCAAGTCGCGGTGAATTATCCCCCTGGAATGGGCGTACTTCAGGCCCTCGCAGATTTCAAAGGCGAGCTCAGCCACCCTTCCCCAGTGGAGAGGTTTATCCAGCTTTGCCAGCGAGCCCTCACAGTACTCCATTTCTATGTAGGGGACGGGGACTATGTTGGCGTCGTAGAGTTCAACGATGTTCCTGTGCCTCAGCCCGCTCCACACTGTTACCTCACGCAGGAATGCCCTGCCGGCCTGTTCGGTTAGGTGGTACGGCACTTTGAGGGCAACGACTTTTCCGTCCATTCTCCGTGCCCTGTAAACCCGGGCAAAGCCTCCCTCCCCCACCGGCTCCACGTCCCTGTAGCGGGAAAAGAGGGCCTTAACATTGGGGATGGAGTACTCCTTCCTCCTTTCGTCTTTTGGTTCATCTGAGACCGCAACCTCAATCCCATCCCCGGGGGGCTCTCTAACGTTGAGCTCAATGGGGACCCTTACCAGGAATATCCCCGATTTGACCTTCACATCGGTTCGTATCCTCCCGCTTTTCCTGGGAATGAAGCGGATGGATTCGTACTCAATGTCCCCGTTCCGAACGGTGAACCTTATCCTGGAGGGAGATACTTCGCCGTATCTGGCGAGGTTCTCAAGACCTATTTCAACCCTCATTGTCCTCCCGGAGACGTTCCTGAAGCCGACCCTAATCCTGCTCTCAGTGTTGGGGTGGAGTTCCGGGGGAATTTCAACGAGTAGGCCCCTTCTGAGCGCATCCCGTACGCTGGGCCTGGGTTGAGCGGTCGGTCTCGACGCCGCCTGCGCCTCAAGACGCTTTACCCACCCGATGATCACAGGCAGGAATATGAAAATGGCAAGGACAACGCCCAAATCCTTCAGTATGTATATCAGGAAAAAGGAAACGAAAAGGCGGCGGATGAAATCCTCCTCCAGACTGCGTTTTCTCTTTGGCATCTTTACCTCCCCATCGTTATCTGGTGTACTATTATGTTTGCCTTTATCACGGCCTCCTCTCCGAGAGTGACTCCTTCCTCCATCGCGAGTTTCCACAGAAGCACCAATGGCGGTTCGAGGGCGTCACTTGCAACCCCCGTGTGTTTGGGACTATTTTTATAGACCGTCCAATTCGTTGCCAGAACATGAGCGGGGAGTGCAATAACCATCATTATGAGGAACGCGGCAATCAGGGGGGCTCCTTTGTGGGCATCTTTTTTCATATCTTCTCACCATCCATCCGCTTCCCACTGACTCGATTAAAGGACTCTGATTTAATCAAAAACGTAAAAATCAAAACTCCTCCAGCCACTTTTCCTTCTTCTTTGTCTTCTCCTCGCCCGTCACCTTCTCCGCCGCCAGCTCCGGCTCAAGCTCGCCCTCCTTTACCGCGTGGATGGTTCTCATTATCTCGGCCAGCTCCTCGTCCTCCTCGAACTCGACGCCGGCCCCGATGGTCTGATCCGTCATGCCCAGCATCTTGTTCAGGCTCTCGTTGAAGTTCTGCGCATCGAGTTGCATCTCAACAAGGTGCTTTTCAAGCTCCTCCGGGGACATGTTCCTGAGCAGGTTCCAGGTTGGGGTGTCCTTCAGAAGGGCCTCGTTCTCCTTGATTATCGCGAGGTTGCTTATGAGCATAAGCTGTTTGTTCAGCTGGGCGTGGGTTTTCTGAAGGTTCTTCTTGCGCTGGTTTAGCGTCTTTATCTTCGTCGCTATCGTCAGTTCCTCGCTCTTGCTCCTCGCGTGCTTCGCCCTCTCAAACAGGAGGGCGATTTCCCTGTCGATGCCAACTATCTCGTTTTCAATCTTTTGAATCTGATACTCCAGCTTTATCCTGCTCTCATTGAGCTTGTTCAGGGGGATGTCTAGGGGGTTCTTCTTGCCAAAAAACCGGGACAAAAAGCTCATGGCTCCTCCTCCTCAAGCTCCTTGTCGAGCGAGACGACCCTCTCGGCCACCTCCTCGACGTCGGCTTCTCCTGCCTCGACCTGACTCCAGGCCTTCATGAGTTCCCTCTCGGTCTCGTCCTCGCTCTCCTCGAACTCCGCTATCTCCATCTCGAACACCCTGTTGAGTCCCTCCACCATCTCGTCGAACTCCTTGCCGTCGAGGTTTATCTTTATGAGCGCCTGCTCAAGCTGCTCCGGTTCGACGTTGCTGAGCTTCTGCCAGAGACCGACCTTCCTAAGCTCCTTCTCATACTTCTTGACGATGATGAGGTTCTTGACGAGGGTGTACTGCCGCTGGGCGGTTGTGAAGTCCTTGAGCTTGAGCTTCTGCTCCATGTCGAGGCTCTTAATCTCCTGGGCGAGCATCTTCTTCTTGAGTTTGTCAGCCCCGATTCCCTCCTGGAAGAGCTGTTTTTTCTTCTTTTCAATCCTGTTTAGGTCCCTTTTAAGGCGCTCAAGCCTGTTCTTCAGCCTTATCTCCTCCCCCTGGAGCTCTCTGAGCGAGAGCTTTTCAATCGTGTTCTTCCTTCCAAACATATCCCTAATTCCCATCATCCGCACCTCCATGAGAGTTAAAGATGAAAAACGAAAGGTTCACATCGCAAGGAGCTCCCTCCTTGCGGTTCTTTCCAGAGGTTCAAAGTCGAGGTATTCCTCGACGGTCCTCTCCACGAAGCTTAGCCTCTTCTCTTCATCTCTGCTCAGGATTACCTCTCCCTTGCTGACTACTCTATATCTGAATGAAGGGGGAGCATCGTTCAGGATTCTGACGTCGGTTTCTTTTCCAAGACATCTTTCGAGCTCGACCGCTATTGAAAGCTCGTATTTGAGTGGATCCTCAACCCCCACCACGTAAAGAGCGACATCAACATCCCTCGGATGCTCTGTTTCAAGGACACTGCCGTGGAGGTAGGCAAAGACTACCTCCGGGTGCTTTTCAAGTGCCCTCTTAAGTTTCTCTTTGACTTCGTTGACGTTCAACATATTCCCTCACCGCTCTTACGAACTCCTCAAGATCTTTCGCGTCTTCCCTCATTATCTCAAAGACTAACTCATCATCTATCCTCCAGTAACGATGGACGAGTATATTTCTGAACTTGGCCATCTTGGCGAGCCTTTCGGCGAGTTCTTTCTCCACGACTCCAAGCTCGGCAAGTGTCAGAAAGCAATCCACGTAGCTCTTTGGCACCCTGCCCTTTCTGACCGATATGTGGTTGCACACCGAAAAGGCCCCCTCTATGGCAGTTATCAGCAGGTATTTAGCAGCATTTCTCAGCAGGCTGTTGGATAGGAACTCTTCTTTCCCCGTTTTAATTATCTGAGCGAGCTCCAGTAGCGAGCTCTTTATCTCTGTGATTCTTCTCTCGATTAGTTCCTCATCAATTTCCACCCCACTCACCTCAGAGGAACCTTTCCTTAACGAGGACGTACCCCACACCATCGATGAATTTGGTTATGTAGCCCTTCTCCCTTGAGAGTTCGTGGAATGCCCGCTTTACCGTCTCCTCCGTGAAGTGCTCAAGTGCCTCCTCAAGCCTCACGTAGCCCCTCGTTGTTATCCTCTCCTCAAGGAAGTTCTTGACCTTGGCCAGAAGCTCTTCGTCCCTCTCAAGACGGAGCATGGGCTCGAAGGCTTTGGCGTACTCGTCGTGGGGGTTGTATATCAGCTCGCCGCTCTCAATGTCGAGCAAAACCAGGGAGACGTTCTCGGATATGAAGTTTCTGTGGAAGTCGTTCGAATTGACGTAGCTGGCTATCCTCCTTTCAAAGCCCGTTGGGGAGGCGACGAGGAGAACGATGCGGCCGTTCGTGATCTCGTCGCGGGCGTCAACCAGGAGCGCGTTGATGTCGGCCAGCTCAAGCGGATCGGTGTCGAAGCCAACCTCGGCGTAGCGCTCGGGCCGCCCGTAGAACAGCGCTTTGACCGTTATCTCCTCCTTCTTTCCGAGGAGCTTCTTCTCCCTGAGCTTTACATCGACCCGTCTGTTGTCCGGAACGTTCTTGAGGTCCCTTTCGCTCAGCTTTCCTGCGTAACGACCCTTGTCGAAGGTTGCCTTCTCCTCAACGGACTCCACCCTGAAGGTTTTCCCCAGAATCCGCACCTCACCCCTGAACTTGCTCTTCATCCTTCCGACGAAGTTCATCTCAAGCATCCTGGCCTCGTCGAGCCTGACGAAGCGTGAGCCCTTTTCAACCTTACCCGCGAGGCTCATCACTTCCTTTATCTTCCTTGAGACCCCCTCCTCTTTCTCTTTGAGTTCAAGCTCCCTCTTTCTGAGTTCCATTTCCCTCTCTCTGAGTTCGAGTTCTTTTCTCCGTATCTCGGCCTCCATGGCTTCGATACCGGCCATCATCTCCCTATGCATCCTGTCGAGTTCTTCCTCAAGCATTCTCCTTGCCTCTTCGTCCTTCATTCTGCTTATCTCGTCGATGAGCCTCTGCCTCTCCTCCTCGAACTGTCTCCGCATCTCCTCTTTTTCCCGGATGAGCTTTTCGATCTCGGCTTCCTTTGCGGCCTCAATCCTTCTCCTGAGTTCCTCCTTTTCCCTCTCGAAGTTACCGCGCATTTCTTCCATCCGTTTCCTCAGCTCGTCCATTTCCCTCTCCTTGGCTTCCAGTCTCCTCTGGTACGTCCTCTCAACGGCCTGCGTCTCCTCCCCCGCCATCGTGAGGAAGTCCCTGAACCAGTCAAAGCGCACCGTCGCCTCGGCTATGGCCGCGTTCACCTTGCCCCTGTAGGAATCCCACTTTGTCTTGAGGAACTGTCTGAGCGGGAGCTTTATCGAGGGGTCGTTGAGGGCATCGTCAATCCACCTGTCCACGCCGTGATAGTACTCCCTGAGAAGACCGAGCATGTTGCTGTCCCGGTGCATTATCCTCTTCATCACGTCCTCCTTTGAGTATATCTCGAAGACGTTGTAGCGGAGAACCCTTTCGAGGGCCTCCAGCTCCCGGTCTCTGTATCTCCTGCTTGCGGGCAGGTAGGTCTCACCGTTCTGCCTGAAGCTCCAGGCGAGTATTGCCAGGGCCCCCTCGAACTTGCCCCTGAAGTGCATGTCAAGGTCCCGCAGGAATTCCCCGCACTCGCCGTCGAGGTAGCGGTCGTAGTTTTCCTCAATCTGGAGCCAGAGTCTTTCCCTTCTGGAAAAGCTTTCCACACCGATGTCGAGGCCTTCCTTTAAGACGCGTTCGGCGGGCTTCAAAAGCTCTTTAACACAGTCTGTTCGTCCTTCCTCAAATATCCCCATCTCAATCACCCGCGAAGAGCTTAAGCTCCTCGTCTATTCTTTCGGCGAGAAAATCAACGGCATCGCCGTAGCCTTCAATCTCCAGGGCAACCTTCGTTCTCCCGTCTCCGTCGATGGTGGCCCTTATGGTGGCCCTCCCCTTTCGGGTGTACACGCTGTAAACCTTCGCTTCGTTTTCCGAGTGGGAATAGCCGGCGTTCATTTTGGATAGCAGGTAGTCGATGAACCTCTCAACGACCTTTCTCTCTTCGCTGATTGTGTATTCAAGGGTCCTCCGCTTTGCTTTGATTCTGTTCTCAACTCTCCTCGCGCTGTACACTTCAACCTTTTCTCCGGCGTTGCCTTCGAGCCGCGAGAACAGCTCCTCCAGAAACTCCTGCGGTTCGTCGGTTTCAATGTAGAACACCGCCCCTCGGGGCTTTTTTACAGTTGCTCGTGAGGACCATTTGTCAAGAAGATAGTCTATGCGCTTTCTCTCGGCATCGTTATCGTACGTGACGAAGACTATGTAACCCATATGCACCACTGCCTTGAATTAGTCATTCATCTTATTTAAAGTTTTCTCCAACTTGGAGAATACTCCATGTCTCTGAAAATATCTTTGGCTTGATTTAGCTGGATCGTCCATAATGAGGTTTTACCGTGTCCGGCGAAGGTGCTGAAATCCTGCAAGGCACTGCATTTTCTGGACGTTGGGGCGTTAGGGGATAAATGGCTTTCGGCAGTTGAAAAGTTTCGTCATTATCGCGCTCCCAAAGAAATAATGGCCTGCTTTTTGTACCTCCGCGAGCAGTTGGGGGAAAGAATTGAGGGAGCCGACCTCTCGGGGCGGACCTTGAGAAGCCCCTCTGTCGGGACAGATGTGAGAAAAGCAAACATTAGGGGGATGAAGTAACTTTGTCGAGTGATATGTTCGTTGTGTTGATGACAAAATTTAAAATTTATCTGGTTCATAGTTTTTGTGATTTTGGATTTTGTGCTGGGGGATCTGCTATGGACTGGGAAGTATACCATTTAGTTCCAAGATCAGGTGTTCTTATAGGGGATACGCCGGTAGGAGAAGATGAAGAAAAGGCCCTTTTAACAGTTGAAGCGTACAGGATGTCCTTTGAGGGGTCTTTGAAGAAGAGGAAACTCGTAACGCTGGTCGGGGCATCTATTGCGGGAATGGGTGCTGTCGCATTCTGGCAGACGGCCAATCCTCTGTTGGGTGCGGGCTTGTTGGGGTTGGGGGTAGGAACCGCAGTACTGGCCCAATTGATGATAAAACCGCATCCAATAAAACTCCTGTCGAAGGTTCATATTCCGACTCTTTTGGTACCATACAACGGCGGGAGTCTGGCTCTAGTCCCGGCATATTTTTCGGAGCGGAACGTTCCGGGAGTTGTTGTGAAACACATGACGTTTTATGAAGCCGATGTTACGACCTCATTGAAAATCTCCGAAGAACTCCCGGCTACTCATGACTCCTTGAAGGCGGAGATCACACTCCGGGAAGAAGTTAGTAATATTGCGGATTTATTAACCCCGAAATCTGAAATTGGATTTAATGTGGTGGCTTTTGACAGGGATTGGGTAGAGCCGGTTCTCGCTACTGTTCTTGAGGTATCGTCTATTGACAAACAGCCTACGCGGAGCCTGGCTTTTAGTGAAAAGGAGATTGAGAAGAGCATCTTCACGGTTAAAAGGTTGGAAGAACTTGGTGAACGGGCCGAGATAGAGCTCGAAGTTCTTGAGGATATTGAGAAAAATGTGAATGTTAGAGTTAATGTGTTTGTGAACGGTTTGACGGCGATGTTGGATAGAGTAACGAGGTATTTTTCAGAGATACGAAAGCTTCTGAAGAGGAGCCTTTTTGGAGGTGTTAACATTTATGCAAAGCCCACCAAGGAGGAGCTTGAAAATTATGGATACGCATATGTTCAGCATAAGTATCATGTAAGGCTGCATTCCAAATATCCAACGACGTCTTTGATAGCGATCTTCCAGAGGCATATAGACCATGCCGAGGAAAAAATACGGAGTAGAGTTTCGGAGTATGTCATTAATATGAAACGGGAAGTTAGATACGCCAAAGAAGAAACTAGACAGCGCATGGAGGCTACGAGGGAGAAATACAAAGAAAGGATAGGGCGAAAGAGGGAACGTCTCAGGAGGTTAAACAATAAGGTAAAAACACAGCAGAGAGAGTTGGCGGCAATTAATGATCAGATTCAAAGCCTAATCGAGCAAGCTGAGCAATATGAATCTGAGGCTTACGAATACGAGTCCCGCGCTGAATTGGCAGAGACAGCTTCGGAAAGGAGGAGCTACTTGAGCCGGGCAAATAAGGCTAGAAAGGAGGCAGATAAGCTGCGTAACAGGGCCACAAGGCTCTATGAGCGCAGTAGGAGAATAAAAGCGGAGCACGAAGTCACCGTCGAGAAGGTGGAAGAACTTGAAATGGAGATAGAAGAACTCAAGAAGGAAATGGAAATGAAACTCAAAGAGTTGAAGCTTAGGGGTGAAAAGAGAATCAGGGAAATTCAGGAGCACTACGCAGAATTAATACGGATGGTTCGTGAAGACTTGGACAGATTTATCCATGTCAGAGATGAACATCTGGAAATCGTTGATGCATTTTATGATTCCATTATCGAGTCCGAGGCTAATTATCAAAAAGCGCCGATTGAGTACCGCCTTGAGGCACTCCAAAAGACACACTCTAATCTTCTTGGAGCGCTTGATGCCCTGCGGAAGGGGCACAGGCAGTTTATTATGGCCGCTAGAGCCCTGAGGTTAGGATTCTCGGTGGAGAGGCCCACGATGGTATACATCCCTGTGTGGGTTATAGTCTCCGAACGAGGTGAAGAACGACTCATCCCTGCCGCGGTTGTCAACGAATCCCGGAGAGGGGAATTGTTGATCCCGCACCCTTCCATAAAAACGGCACTGGAGGGCCTCATAAAATCGCTCAGACCTGACATCCTTAGGGAGGCTGAGAAGGATAACCCCAACAGGATCATAGCTGAAGGGCTGAAAAATCTGGGCAAGCTTGTGGAGATGGGACTCCTAACTGAAAAAGAGGCTGTAAGAATAAAGAAGATGCTGGGTGGTTGAAATGTTGCTGAGAGGGGTTATAAGAGAAGCTATTTTTCCAAAGGTGGGACAGCTAAATGAGAACATCAGAATTGAGAGGCCTGCGGTGATTTTGGACTTTGTTCTTGCCGTGAGCGTGGAGGTGGGAGATGCTACCAATGAAGAGAGGATAATAACTTCTTCTCTGTTTGGCAGGGACAGGGTACTCCTAGGCAAAAATGTAGTGGTGGTTGGAAATGTTCAGAGCAACGGGAGGATTGTAATCGGGGATGAATCCACAATCTTTGGCAACGTTGTTGGTAAGGAAGTTGAAATCGGAGAGGGGGTCAGAATCCTGGGGAATGTGATTGCCAAGGGTCATGTGGCAATTGGAATGCAATCAAAAATCGGCGGATACGCCGCCTCAGTGAGCGGCTCGATAGAAGTGAAGGACGGAGTGGAGGTCTTTGACATATTTGGGTATTCTGGGGCATTTCTTGGGCAAAACATTCATATAATGGACTATGCATTGTACGGAGGGCGCAGGGGTGTTGATGCTGAGGGAGAGGTATTTCTCGGGGAATACCAAGTCAGTTCCCCAAAAGCAATAATGGTCGATGGCTCTCTAAACCTGCTCTCGGTTTTAATACCTGCACAGTACAATCCGAGGGGCTCTCTTAAGTACCTGAAGGAAAACTTAGATTCCATCATCGATATTAGGACGTATCTTGAAATGCATAACATAGACATCGGGGAATTGGAAATGGAGCTCAAAATTAAGCCCATCCAGGATGCCCTTAGGAGGATGGTCTCTGAAGTTACCCAGACACTTTCTATGTCCCGGCCAAGTATTACTGTGACCAACCCAACAGCCCCAGTAATGATAACTGTTGGGGATAACAACGTTGTCTCCGTTAGTACCTCTGAGGTGGACAGGCATCTAGCTGTAAACCTCGTTGAACTCTTCCAAAAGGCCCGGAAAAACATCACGGAGGGAAACCTGAAAATGGCGTATTCCAGTCTGGCTTCTATACGGGAAGCTGCATCTAAGAACGGCAGTGTTCCAGAAGAACTTGAGGAACTCCTGCGTATTATCCGAAACAGGGTGAGGGAGGGAGTGAACTCCCCCAGTGAAGATGTGAAGGGGGCTCTGATCTCGCTTTTAGAGGCGGCGTATAATAAAATGCTTAAGATATGATTTCTTTGATTTTTCTTTAAACTGCTGGGAAATGGCGGGCCGATGAGTTAAGACAGTGTAAACTGTTCATGCACTGTTGTATCGGCACTTCTATCGGTTCCGGATGTCCAGCCAGCTGGTTATGTACCTCTGCCATCTTACTTGGCGATCATCATTCCGCAAGACTTCAGACCAATCGCCTTTATAAACCCCCGCTCCCTTCTCGCCTCAGGTGAGAGAAAATGGGAAGGCCGGTCTTCCTTGGCAAGGCTTACATAAACTGGTGCGAGAAGTGCAACGTTCCGCTTATCGGCGATAGCTGTGCTGTTCACGGAAAGGAGGACGTTTTCCGCCTCAACATCACTCCCCCGGGCGATTTGAGGTTTGCCTTCGAGAAGGACATCGAGTTCATACGCTCGGTGTTCAAGGAGCACTACGGCGTTGACACCGGCGAGCTGTTCGAAGGAAAAGTGGTGCTCCTCAACAAAACCCCTGGAGAGGACGACGTCTATGAGATAATCCTCGACGGCTACGTCTTCGGCTGGATGCGCTTCGACCCGCTGGGGCTGAAGTGGAAGCCCGGCCTGAAGGTCGAGGGAGCAATTGCCCTGTGGAGGCGCTTCGGTAAGTCCCTGAAGAAGTGGATAATCGTCGATGAAGGCGCCATAGAGCCCATCCTCAACGGCTCCAACCTCCTGCCGGTTGGCATAATCGAGGCCGAGCCGAGCATAAGAAGAAACGACGACGTAATCCTTGTTTCCGAACGTGGAGAGGTCATCGCGACGGGCATAGCAAAGAAAGACTACGAGGGACTTGCCAGCAGGGAGCGCGGGACTGGAGTCAAGGTCAGGCGGCAGAAGTCCATCAACTACCGCGAGGGAAGGAAGGCAGCACTGGAGGACGTGCTGAGGGCCAACTCCATCGAGCTTGAGAGGAAGGTGGTGGAAGCGAGGCGCTTCATGAGGAAAATCGCCACCCGCTACTCGGACCTTCCGATGGCGGTCGCGTTCTCGGGTGGAAAGGACAGCCTGGCCGTCCTCGGACTGGCTCTGGAAGAGTTCGGCGACGAGGGCTTCACCGTCTTCTTCAACAACACCGGCATAGAGTTCCCGGAAACCCTCGAATACGTCGAGGAGCTGAGGAAGGAGTTCGAGCCGAAGGGCATTAGGTTCATCGTCGCCGACGCCGGCGACGCATTCTGGCGCGCCCTCCACGTCTTCTCCCCGCCGGGCCGCGACTACCGCTGGTGCTGCAAGGTTGCGAAGCTCGGCCCCATAACGATGGCGATAAAGGAGAACTACCCCGAAGGAGTTCTCATGTTCGTCGGCCAGAGGAAGTACGAGAGCATAAAGAGGTTTAAACAGCCGAGGGTCTGGAAGAACCCCTGGGTGCCGAACGAGAGGGGGGCATCGCCAATATTCCACTGGCGCGCCCTTGAGGTCTGGCTCTACATCTTCAGCAGGAACCTCAAGTACAACCCGCTTTACGAGGAGAGGCTCGACAGGATAGGCTGTTTCCTCTGCCCGAGCGCATCCCTGGCGGAGATTCACACCCTGACGGAGGAGCGGCCCGAGCTGTGGGCCAGGTGGGAGAACGAGCTCAAGCGCTGGCAAAAACGCTTCAACATGCCCGACGAGTGGATAACCTACGGCTTCTGGCGCTGGAAGAAGCTGAGTAAAGGAGAGAAGGCGATAGCGAGGGAGCTCGGCGTCGAAGTTCCGGAGGAGCGTTCCTGGGAGCCGGTGAGGTATACGCTAGAGGAAACCGAGACCGGCTTCGTGACCCGCTTCAACACCGTTGTGAACCTGAGGAGGATTAGGGAAGTCGCTCCAATACTCGGGGAGGTTGAGGAAGGCGAAAACTACATAAGGGCGGGCGATATTACATTTAGACCGGACGGTGCCTACACGGACGAGTTCAGCGAGGCCATGGAGGCATACTATCTCGTCAAGAGGGCCTACGAGTGCGTTGGATGCGGTGTCTGCGTCGGCAAGTGCCCCGAGGGGGCGCTCAGCATAGACGAGAGGAGCAAGAAAATCGTCGTGAACGGTGAGCTCTGCACCCACTGCAGGGAGTGTATGGAAGTATGCCCGCTGCTGAAAATCAAAAACCCCGAGGAAGGAAGCCAGCTCTAATTGGGTTATTCCTGATTCTGTCCCTCATTTTCCTCCCGCTGGTAAGTGCGGGGGAGTACGACTACGAGATAAACGCCTACGGGGTCTATTTTGAGGTGATAGACCAGAACAGCATCCGCGAGACCGTTGAGATAGACCTGACGCCGTACACGAACCTCAGTCAGTACGTCATCTACACCGCTTATCCAGTTGAAAACGCGAGCGCCGTGCTCGACCTTGGGAATAGGGTGGAGAAGATAAACGTAACCGTGAGGGAAGTTCTTGGCGGGACCAACGCCGTTTACATGACCTTTCCCACCCTCAGGGAGGGGCAGAGTGCCCGGATAGGGCTAACTTTCACGACGAGGGGCATGATAAGCGAGAACGGTGGAAACGAGCAGTTCACGTACTACATCAAATTCAGCCAGCCCGTCGGCGTCTTCCACATGCAGCTGCTCGTCCCGAGAGGCTACGCGATACTCTCGCCGATAATCCCCTCCCCGGACAGGGTCGAGAGTTCAACCGACCGGCTTCTCCTGGAATGGAAGCGCAGCAACGTCCGGCCAGGGGACGAATTTTACTTCATCGTTGGCTTCTCCGGCGAGATAACCGTTCCAAAACCTCCCTCCCCGTGGCTTTACGTCGGCATCTTCCTAGCCGGTCTCCTCATCGGCGGCGGTTCTGTTTACGGCTACATACTCTACCGGGAGAGGAAGCGCGAGGAGGAGCTCACGCACCTGAGGAGCGACGAGGAGAGGATACTCGCCCTGCTGAGGGAGGGTCCGGTTCTTCAGAGTGAACTCGCCCAAAAACTCGGTGTTTCGAAGGCCAAGGTCAGCATAATCCTCCGCGAGATGGAGGAGAAGGGGCTGATAACCCGCACCAAGGAAGGGAGAACCTACCGGGTTTTTCTGAAGGAGTGAGTATCTTTATAAACGCCTCCCCTCTTCTTCCCACTGGTGAGAGACATGGAGGAGTACTTCATCTGTCCAGAGTGTGGTAGCGATGACGTTGAGGTCATCAAGGAGAGGGGAAGGGAGCTCACCCTCCGCTGCAACGAGTGCGGCAACGTGTGGATGATAACCCTTCCAAAGCTCATCAAGGTTCCGCTCATTGTGAGCAAGCACGAGAGGAGTTTCAGAACCTCCGTCGAACTGCCGGAGGGCGAGGAAATACGGGTGGGTGACATAGTCGAGACCGAAGACGATGAGGTCAGGATAACTGGCATAGAGCTTGAGGGCGACAGGCGCGTGGAGAAGGCAGAGATAGGCGAGATAAGAACCCTCTGGGGTGAGAGCCTAACCTATCCGAAGGTCATCAAGGTATCCATATATCTGCCGAAGGGCGTAACCCAGGCCTTCAAAGTGAAGGTGCCGAGAAACGAGGAGTTCGTCGTCGGCGAGGTTCTGGAGGTCGGCGGCTACGCCTTCCGGGTCGAGAAGATAAAGACCGAGACCAAGATGCTCCACCACGGAAAGGCAAAGGCCGATAAGATAGTCGCCCTCATGGGTCACAGCATCCCCCGCGCGAGGGCGAGGAGGAGCCTTGAGATATACCGGGGCTACGGCAGGGAATCATCGTGAAAGACCCGGTCGTGATGAGCCTTTCTTTTCCCTTTCCGACCCCCCCGGGGAATGAGGAGCTTGGCCGCTGCTGATCCTTACTTCCAGAAACTTTTTGGGCACAATTCTACAACACCGGACACGTTCTGAAAATCCTTATCCAGAGTTGCCAGTTTGTCCGCGCCGTTGGTCAGTAGCGTTGCGAGGATGCGGGCATCGTTCGGCAGTAGATGGTACTTTTGGGCGAGTATGATGGTGTCCTCCCAACTGACGTTTTCCGGTATTGTCACAACGTTGTGGAATGCCAATGTTGCCTTTACGTAGCTGTATGCCTTTGAAAGAATCTCCGGAGGGACCTTGTTGGATTTTAAAGCTTCTCTCAGGCTTTTTGTTGAGTTTATCCCGTACTCGTCTTTGGCAAGTTTTCTGAGGGTCACGAAAATGGCCTCACTTATGGCAGTGTCGGAGATTATTTTTGGCTCCGGAGCGGAAAGGACCTCGGTGGCGTACGTTGTTAGTTCCGTTTCAAAGATATAATTGTAGATTATGTTGGTGTCCAGATACATCAAGACTCATACACCTCATCGGCGTATTCATCAAGCTCCTTTGAGGTGGATTTCCCGCCAAATCCGGGCTTTAAAGTCTTAATGAGGTGATTTACCTCCTTCTCCAGTTCTGCCTTCATGAGGTCTACCTCAAACCTTTCCCGGAGTTCCGGGGGAAGGGCCTTAAGGAACTCGTACATCTTCATAGCCTCAGACATGGTATTCGTTTCGGTTTAGGGCTTAAATCGTTTCCTATCGAAATCCTTTTAAAGCCTCCTCCGGAATTGAGCACGCAAAACTCGATGAACGATGAGGTTTCGGAGGGATGAAAGATGGCGAAGCCAAGCTACGTCAAGTTTGAGGTTCCGGCTGAGCTTGCCGAGAAGGCCCTTGAGGCCGTCGAGCTCGCTCGCGACACCGGAAGGATTAGGAAGGGTACCAACGAGACCACCAAGGCCGTTGAGAGAGGCCAGGCCAAGCTCGTTGTCATCGCTGAGGACGTTGACCCGGAGGAGATAGTTGCCCACCTCCCGCCGCTGTGCGAGGAGAAGGAGATTCCGTACATTTACGTTCCGAGCAAGAAGGAGCTCGGTGCCGCCGCTGGTATTGAGGTTCCCTCTGCCAGCGTCGCCATCGTCGAGCCCGGCAAGGGCCGCGAGCTCGTTGAGGACATCGCTATGAAGGTCAGGGAGCTCATGAAGTGAGCTCCTTTTCCTTCCTTCACCGTAGGAAAGGTTTAAGTTCATCCGTGCGAGGGATTTTTAGGTTAAGGGGTGTGAGAAATGAGCGACGAAGGATACCCGGCTGAGGTTATTGAGATCGTTGCCAGAACCGGCGTCACCGGTGGCGTTACTCAGGTCAAGGTTAGGGTTTTGGAAGGCCGCGACAAGGGCAGGGTCATCAGGAGGAACATCAAGGGCCCGGTTCGCGTCGGCGACATAGTCATCCTCAGGGAGACCGAGCGTGAGGCTAGGGAGATTAGGACCAGGAGGTAATCGCGATGGCCAGGTGGAACGTCTGCTCCTACTGCGGAAAGGAGTTCGAGCCGGGAACGGGCAAGATGTACGTCAGGAACGACGGCAGAGTCCTGTTCTTCTGCTCCAGCAAGTGCGAGAAGTACTACTTCATGGGCAGGAACCCGAGGAAGCTCAAGTGGACCAAGGCCTTCCAGGAGGCCAGGCTTCAGAGGGCCAAGAGGAAGAAGTGATTTCTTTCTTTTCTTCCGAATGTTTGTGTGCCCTTTTGGTGTCTGCACACTCTGGTTTCCTTTGATCGTTTGTTGAATGGTTGAGCCGCTACATTTTCTTTTGAAAGCGCCGTAAGGCGTCCTTTCAAGAACCTTGCCCTTCCGGCCGGAGAGGAGGTCGGTCCTGTGGGTGCTTTTCGCTCCAATTAGTTTTTGTTTGGTACCTGGAAATATGAAGGGTTAAAGCTTGCCCCCGTAGGCAGCCCGTTTCAATGGTCTGGGGAAATAGTCGTAATTGTTATAAATCCTTCGATACACTTGTAACCCGAGGGAATCTCATGATTCCGTTGGGAATGGAACGGCTGGATGAAATGTTTGGAGGGGGCATTGAGGAAGGATCAAGTGTAGCCTTTATTGGCTCAATCTGCAGGGACAATATTATCCTAATGCACCAACTTGTTTCCAATGTTCTTAACGCTGGCTACCGGGTTCTGCTGGTGGAGTTTCGGCAGTCCGTTGACGTGTTGAGGAAGGAACTCCTTCACTACAACATTGACTATTCTCCCTTCGTAGAAACCGGAATGCTGAGGATACTCGATGGCTTTTCTAACCTCTATGGAGTCGAGAGGATTCAGGGCGTTAATGTGCTCTCCAATCCCCTTGACCTTGGAATAACATCCGCCGTGATACGAGATACTATGGTCAGTGGCGATTTTGACTTTCTTGTTATAGACGACCTCAACGTTCTCTACACCCTTCAGTCCAATCCCAAGACGTACCTTAGGGCCATAGTTAGACTTGTGAACTCGATAAAGAGCAGGGGATTCCAGACATTCGGTGCCTTTTCGGAGGATGTGTTTGAAGGGAGTGACCTGACCGCCGGCCTGATGCCCTTTGACTACGTTCTCGACGTGAGGGAGGGGTACATAACCGTGCGCCGCTCCCTCCAGCCGATGAAGATAGCGGTTCCGAGGATACCATACGTTAAAACCGAGAGGGGACTTGAGCCCATATGGGGAAGGCACGAAACCCTCGAATCGATGAGGAAGGATCTCTGGCTGGACGAAGAGGGAAATCTATGGCTTGGAAATTCTAGGGTCCAAATAATAGACGAAAAGAGCGAGGCGTCGCTGATAGAGTTCGTCTATGAATACCTCGGCCCCGAGGAAGGAAAGCGCTTCCTCTACCTCTGGGGCAAGAAGGAGTTCTTTGGAATAGGCAAAGCGATACGGAACTATCATACCTCACTCAGGGAGGCGTTGGAGACCTCCTCAACTATGACGGAGTCCAGTGGCGGGGGAAGGCTGGAGCTGGTCGAAATCGGCGAGGGCATAGTGATCATGAGGGGCAAGAACCTCTTTCCGAGGAGCACTGGGCACGCATATCCATTCCACGTCCACTATGCCGGTGAAATTGCCCAGCTCTTGTCTGAGTTCACCGGGGAGCAGTGGGAGGGGGAGGAGGTAAAATGCCAGGCTATGGGCTCGGATTACTGTGAGTTCGTTTTCAAGCGTAGGGAATAGCGGGCCGCAAAACCTATTAAGTAGTAATCCAAGCAGTTTTGGTGTTGCCAATGGCCGAGAGGAAGATAGAGAGGACGCTCGTTATACTCAAGCCCGACGCAGTCGTCCGCGGACTGATGGGCGAAATAATCTCCAGGTTTGAAAAGAGGGGACTTAAAATCGTTGGAATGAAGATGATATGGGTCGACCGTGAGCTGGCGGAGAAGCACTACGAGGAGCACAGAGGAAAGCCCTTCTTTGAGCCGCTCATCGACTATATCACCAAGGCCCCGAGCGTCGTGATGGTCGTCGAGGGGCGCTACGCGATAAGCGTCGTCAGGAAGATGTGCGGCGCCACAGACCCGAAGGATGCGGAGCCCGGAAGCATAAGGGGCGACTACGGCCTCGACATCGGAGACTCGATATACAACATAATCCATGCCTCGGACAGCCCGGAGAGCGCCGAGAGGGAGATAAGCCTTTACTTCAAGCCTGAGGAGATCTTTGAGTACTGCAAGGCCGCCGACTGGTTCTACCACACCCATGCAAAGGGGAAGAGGGAGTACCTCGACAGCATGAACTGCCTTGAGAGATGATTCAGGGTGGACTCAGTCCACCACGGCATCAAACCTGCTCCGCTTTTTGTTCTTCCTGAAGAACTGCCGGTATTCCTCTGTAACCTCCCTGCATCCCTCAGGGAGCCTCTTTTTGGTGGAGCTGACCATCAGCACAGTTGAGAGAACGTGAATAACGAAGGCCAGGGATACCAGAACCGCGGCCGCCAGCAGTCCCTCGCCAAGCACCAGGCCGACTGGAACCGGAAGCAGGTACAGGAGGTACACGCCAACCCTGAAGCCCCCGCCCGAAGCGGGGACACGGGCGATGCATCCGGCGACCTCCTTCCATCTCGGAAACATCTCCATCGCCTTTCCTCCGATGAGGATGTGTTTCTCAACCTTGAGGATCCCCAGACTCTCGCGGTCGGTTAGGCACTCAAAGCCCAGTTCCCGGGCGACCCCGGCCGCCTCACCCCCGCAGGGCACTGCGTTGAGGAATGTGAACGGGTTCCTCAGCGACAGCCAGACGAGGAGGGCATAAACCGCGAGGCCCGGAACCAGGAGGACGTGCCAGGAACCCGCGGAGAGTCCTATGGCGAGCCCAATCATGGCCGTTGCAAAGGATGCGAAGCTCGGGAACTCGTCTATGCTCAACGCCCGCCTCCCCCGGATGTGGACGTAGAGAAGCGAGAGGAGGAGTGCCAGAAACGTATCGAGGCCTATCATCTCATCCGGCGTGAAGTCGCCGAGGGGGGTGGAGATGAAAACGTTGCCGGTCCAGCCGCCGTGAAAGCCGTCCGCTACTATGTACGTGAGAAGGGGAACGAGTATCGCGATCGTCAGCTCATTGAGCCTTCCCTTCAGCCTTCCTGCCGCGGCGGCCATCGTGAATCCAACAATCGCCCCAAGTGCGAGCGCTATCATGCCACCACCGTTGGAGGTTACCACGGGGCTTTTTAATTCTTGCCCCGAACCCTTTAAAAGGCCTGCCCGGAGTTAGGCTTAGGTGATGGGGATGACCAAGAGGATTAGGCAACCGATTATAGCGGTTCTCGGTCACGTTGACCACGGCAAGTGCCTGCTCCCGAGCGAGACCGTCGTCGTCCCGGACCTTGGAAGGATAACGCTCGAAGAGCTCTTCAGGATGGGAAAGAGGGTTGTTGAGCACGACGATGAAAAGGAAATCAGGGAGCTTTCACTCCCGATAACGGCCGCAGGGGGAGACGCGAGGGTTTCCCTCCGTACGGGAACCCACGTGTGGCGCCTCAGGCACAGGAGCAAGATGGTGAGGGTCAGACTGAAGAACTGGCACAGTGTTTCGGTTACTCCAGAGCATCCCTTCCTCACGACGAGGGGATGGAAGAGGGCCGACGAGCTCAGACCCGGTGACTACGTCGCAGTTCCAAGGTTCCTTCACGCCAACGAGAATAAGGGGGTCTTTGAGCGCTTTGTGAGAACCAAGCTCTCGACTCCAGAACTTATAGTGAAGCTTGAGGAAGACGTCCTCAATGAGATTAGGGACAGATTCAAAGGAGAAAAGGAGTACAAAGTCCGCTCCAACGTTTTCCGCGCTGAAGACATTGAGGGCCTCTGGGAGAGAGTTGAGAGAATAGCTTTCACACCGAGAATTCACCGCTCGGGCAAGCCGGTCCACTACATCAGGCTCCCGAAAACGGACGATGAATGGAAGGCTCTCTTCTACTTCGCCGGCGTTATGTTTGGCGATGGGAGCCAGGAGAAGATAGCCAACAACGACGTTGAGGTGTTTGAGAGGCTCAAGGCAGTGGAGGCCCTTGGTGTCGAGCTCGTCAGGGTGAGGAGAAAAACCTCGTGGGAGATTGAAATCAGGAAGGGAAAGAACGCCCTGATAAGGCTCATCCGCACCCTCTTTGACTATCCAGAGAGGCAGAAGGCGAGGAGCATAAGGGTTCCGAACGTTCTCTTCGTCGCACCGAGGGAATACGTTGCAGAGTTCCTCAGGGGATACTTCGACACCGACGGACACGTAAGCCTCAAGGACGTCAGAATCGAAGTGACGAGCGCCTCACAGGAGTTCCTTGAGGGGCTTTCACTCGTCCTTCTCAGGTTCGGCATAGTTTCAAAGCTCTACCGTTCGGAATACACCACCCTTGTGATTTCAGGCAGGAGGAACCTTGAGGCGTTCAGGCGGTTCATCGGGTTTACTGTGAAGGAGAAAGCCGAGCGCCTTGAAAGGGTGATAGTGAGGAGCAAGAAGAGCGAAACCTACCCGATATTCGAGGAGCTCAAGCGCCTCAGGCTCCTCTTTGGGTTCACGAGGACGGAGCTCAACTCCTTCGTTCCGTTCTACTCAAAGTACGAGTCCAACGAGGCGCCGAGCTACGAGACCCTGATGAGGATTCTCGATGCAATCGAGAAGGGCTCCCCAACGCTCGCAAGGAAGCTCGCGGTGCTTGAGGGCAAGTCCAGGGACCACAACTACCTCAAAGCCCTCGAAAAGGACGGCCTGATAAAGGACGGAAAGCTCACAGAACTTGGAAGGGAGCTCCTTGAGGTCTGGCGCAACAGGGAGTTCGATTCAAGCGATGTCGCCTATGTTCGCAACCTCGCCGAGAACTTCGTTTTCATCCCCGTTGAGGAGATAGAGGAGTTCGACTACGACGGCTATGTCTACGACCTAACCACCGAGACCCACAACTTCGTCGCCAACGGAATACTCGTCCACAACACGACGCTCCTCGACAGGATAAGGCGGACCAACGTCGCCGGCAAGGAAGCGGGCGGAATAACCCAGCACATCGGTGCGACCGAGGTTCCCATCGAGACCGTCAGGGGGCTCGCGGGGCCACTCATCAAACTCTGGAAGGGTGAGATAAAGCTTCCTGGACTGCTCTTCATCGACACACCCGGCCACGAGGCATTCACGAGCCTGCGCGCGAGGGGCGGAAGCTTGGCTGACCTGGCCGTTCTGATAGTCGACATCAACGAGGGCTTCCAGCCGCAGACGATAGAGAGCATCGAGATACTTCGGAGGTACAGGACGCCGTTCATAGTTGCTGCCAACAAGATCGACAGGATTAAGGGGTGGAAGGTGGAGGAAGATGAGCCCTTCCTTGTTAACATCAAGAAGCAGGACCAGAGGGCTCAGCAGGAGCTTGAGACAAAGCTCTGGGAGCTTATAGGCAAGTTCTACGAGCTTGGTTTTAACGCCAACCGCTTCGACCGCGTTCAGGACTTCACCCGCGAGCTTGCCATAGTCCCGATTTCGGCCAGGTACGGAATAGGCGTTCCGGAACTTCTCGTCCTCATAGCCGGCCTCAGCCAGAAGTACCTTGAGGAGAAGCTTAAGATCGAGGTCGAGGGCCCGGCGCGCGGCACGATCCTCGAAGTGCGCGAAGAGCTCGGCCTCGGAACCACCATAGACGTCATAATCTACGACGGCACGCTGAGGAAGGACGACACGATAGTGGTTGGAGGAAAGGACAAGGCGATAGTGACGAAAATCCGTGCGCTGCTCAAGCCCAAGCCCCTCGACGAGATACGCGATCCAAGGTTCCGCTTCGACCAGGTTGACGAGGTCGCCGCCGCGGCGGGTATAAAGATAGCCGCCCCCGGTCTTGAGGACGCCCTGGCTGGTTCGCCGGTCATAGCGGCCCGCTCCGAGGAGGAGGTCGAGAAGGCCAGGGAGGAGATACTCGGCCAGATACAGAGCGTCGTCATAAGCACCGGCAAGGTGGGCGTCATAGTCAAGGCCGACACCCTCGGAAGCCTCGAAGCACTAAGCAAGGAACTCCAGGAAAAGAACATACCGATAAGAAAGGCCGACGTTGGAAACATCAGCAAGACCGACGTGATGGAGGCTCTGAGCGTCAAGGACGAGGAGCCCAAATACGGCGTCGTCCTCGGGTTCAACGTCAAGGTGAACGATGACGCTGCGGAGGTCGCCAAGGCCAAGGGGGTGCCGATATTCACCGGCAACATCATCTACAAGCTCATCGAGGACTACGAGGAGTGGGTCAAAGCTGAAGAGGAGAAGAAGAAGCGTGAGCTGCTCAGCAAGGTCACCTTCCCGGGCGTCATAAGGCTCTACCCGGACGAGCGCTATGTCTTCAGGAGGAGCCATCCGGCCATAGTCGGCATCGAAGTCGTGGAGGGCCGCATAAGACCTGGAGTGGCGCTCATCAAGCAGAACGGCCAGAAGGTCGGCGTCATCAAGTCCATCAAGAACAAGAACGACTTCGTCCAGGAGGCCAAGAAGGGCGACGCGGTGGCGATAGCCATCGAGGGTGCGATGGTCGGCAGACACATCCACCCGGGGGAGACGCTCTACGTTGACCTGAGCAAGAACGACGTCATAATCCTCGCCAAGCAGCTCAAGAACGAGCTGGATGAGACCGATATAAGGGCCCTCAAGATGACGGCGAAGGTGAAGGCTCAGCAGGATCCGTTCTGGAAGGCGGTTTAAGGTTCTCTTCAAAAGCTTTTTATTCTTTATTTGCCTAAGTTCGTTGGTGATTCACCGTTGGTGGATAGGGTTGTGTTTACGTCTGAAAGTTCCAATTTTGAAGAGAGTCTCGTGAACGCTTTTAAGGAATACTTGAGTTCAGGTGTTTACTTCGCACCAACATATGAGTGGAAATTCCGGAAAATTCTTAGCGCAAACGGAATTCCGACGAAGGGGACGAGAGATGAGAACTACAGGGAGAAACTCCTCATCGAAAGGTACAGACTCGCTGAGAAGCTTCTTGGGATTCTGGCTGGAAGAGACAGAGTCAAATATTCTCTACAAATTAAGCCCCTATTTAGGGGTGTTCGCAAGACCTCTGACATAGAGCCTCCCTACGTCGAGTTCGTCGTGACGTGGGGAAGGCTGACCCACAAAAGGGAAGGAACTCCTGCAGGGCTTCTCATAAAGAGCGTGGACTCTCGCGATGCGATTATGGCTTATTATGAGGAAGTTCTCTCGAAGGCTTTCGACAATGAAATTTATTCAAGGCTCTGGGATGCCTATTTTGAGCACCTATCCCTTTCTGGAGAGGTAAGAAGAGCAAAGGAGAAAAAAGGCGCGGAAAAGTATCACCTTCTTTTGGACATCGTTGATGGGCTGGATAAGTTCACCTACGAAGGCAAGGGCTTTCCCTCTTTTCCTGGAATCTTGAGAAGAACCCACATGGCCACGTTTCCCGCTGGAGATATCTTCGAGCGATTCTACTCCGTTCCGCTCTACGGTGAGGGCTGGGATAAGGAGAAAAGCGTTCTTCGAGTTCTTCTTGAGAATGCCGACGACAGAA
The DNA here is from genome assembly GCF_012027615.1 of Thermococcus sp. 21S7. Taxonomy (NCBI): domain Archaea; kingdom Methanobacteriati; phylum Methanobacteriota; class Thermococci; order Thermococcales; family Thermococcaceae; genus Thermococcus; species Thermococcus sp. 21S7. The sequence continues at coordinate 29,202 of NZ_SNUT01000001.1, read as the reverse complement.
ACGTCCGGGAGTTCCTTGAGCACTATGAGATAGGCTGGCTCACACTGGAAGACCTCGATGAGCTGTTCAGCTTGCAACAGGATGTAATTTCAAGGGTCAATGAGATGCTAGGCGAGATAATCCCCCGGGGACGGCTTGGCTCTGGCCTTAAAGTGCTTCCTCTCTACATTCAAAAGGCGAGCGGAAGCTTGGAGAAAGTGGCGAGGATTACTCCAACTAAGATTGACAGAGTTCCAAAAACGACATACCTCGTAACTGTCGCAGGAAAGATGGTGGAAGCACCTGAGAGTCTTGAGGGCTTTTTGACTCTTCTGATGGCTAACTCCTATTACCTCCCTAGGGAGGTTTTAGTGCTACTCCAGAAGTCCGGCTATAGGATTGGACGAACGAGAAAGACAGGACTTGACTGGCCGAACGTTGTCAAGGCAACCTTCGACTCCGCCGTAATATACGCCCTTCTCGAGGGAAGGATCACCGTTGAGGGCTTTGAGAACTTCACTGGCCATTTAGTTTTCCTCAACTACCTTGGTACAAGGTCAAACGTTCGCAACACGGTCTTCCACGACTATTACTACCATCTCCTTGATGGCATTGAAACCTTTGATAAGATTTACAGAACTAGGGCCAGAACCAAAGTGAACGTCCAAAACTTCAACAAGGATCATTATCCATATGCAAAAGTCCCAACAGAAGAGGCCCTAAAAATTGATGTTCATGGGCTAGAACCTGTTCACCTCTACACCTTTGACACTGGCTTCGGAGGAGTCGTTTTCAAGCATGTCTCAAAAAAATGTATCTCAAGGAATCTCTGTAAAAGAGTCGTGAGGTACTACGGCGCTGAAAGGATTAAATATCAGCTGTCCAAAAAGACTGACTCCAAGGAAAAGAAGCCAAACATGGGCTCTCTCGCTAGTTCCAAGGAATATTATTCCGCTATGTCCTTCAGAAACACTTCCACAGCTGGCTACATCCTGGAAATCAACGATAGGGAAGTGAAGGTTAGCGCTAAGGCCCACAGCGTTTCTGCAAGTGCACTTCTCGACAGAGGAGAGAATGCAAAGTACCTTCGCCTCCTGAGGACTTCCAAGTACGGTCCTGACAAGGGCGGTAGGGTTCGCTTCCTCCTTGAGGACTTCGTTTTCAGAAGGGATAACCCTGGGGGGGAAATGAACAGCGCAAACGAGATATTCAACGACCTTCTTAGGGGGATTGGCTCGTCCGGGGATATACACCTTATTCACATCCAAAACCTCGCGAACTCGGAGTACTTTGGCCTAATGGGGCAGGTTGGGGGCGTTTTCGTGGATTGGGATGGTCTTATGCTTAGTATTGATGGAGTCTGGGATGTTCTTGGCAACAAATGGGATGTTGCAGTTTTAAGCTACGATGGCCACAACTGCAGGGTCTTTCTCACCGTTGGAAAGAAGGGAAAGAGACGGAAATCCAATGATTCAGAGCCAAGTGAGCGTTCGATGCTTTACCGGCATCCAGTAATGATATTCTCGTCGAAGCCACTGCCAAGAGACGAAGAGCTGCTCTTCCTTCTTGGCATGGGAGACGAAAAAGGAATGGCGAGTTTTTTGGGGATAAAACGGCTGTTCTATTCCCCTTATCCCGACACTTCCAGACGGCTCATGCGTCCTTCCCTTCTCCTCGGAGGTGTTGAGGGTGAGTAGAAAAGATATCCCAATCCTCTACGGTGAGGCTTTTGAGCTGGGCGTTAATAGAGCCATTGCAGAGAAGGCATATGTTCTGCCTGAGGAAGCTTTCCTCGAAGATTTTATGGAGGAACCCCGGGATGAGGGGCTTCTCGTTGAGGCAAGGGAGCTGGCAATGAAATACGTGGACTTTTACGATAGAATACTCTCCTCCAAAGAACCGCTGGCCGAGTTCCTCGAATATTACAAGACATTTCAGTCCGGTAAGAGGTCGAGAAAGATCAATGTTGAAGAGTTGGATTTGACAAAAACCGACAAGATGAACATCCTTGCCCTGCTTGAACTTGGAAGAAAAACAGGAGAGCTCCTCAGAAGACGATACCCCGAGTTCTTGTTGCAGCCTCCGCTCAGAATACCGACTTCTTACGAGAAATACCTCTATCCGGACTTCATAGCCTTCAGTGGCATTGAGCCCCTCGCCATTGGAGACTTCAAGGTATCGGTGGGTTTTCTGGGTGCAGACCTCTCAAGCGTCGTGTGGAGCGTCAACTTTGATTACTACAACGTTAAGGAACTGGCCCTTAGAGCAATTTCTCTGAGCCCAGACAACTTCAAGTCCCTCTACAAAGCCCTTTCTAAGTACTTCAAGGCCTTCCACTACGCGACAATTTTTAATATGTTCCCAATAGATGTTCTCGTTGTTTTCCCGCTCGGAGTTTCTATTCTAAGGTTCAACTCCAGAGAAGAGCTTGACGAAATGAAATATAGCTTAAAAGACCTCGTTAGGAAGATGATTCCGGAGCAATTCAAGGAACATGCTAGTGACATTCTCAAGTACCTGACCGATGGGAGTGCGTACGTAAGGAAGGACGAAAACTCGAAGAAGTTCTACCTCGTTATTGACAACGGCAATGCTGAAATTCCTCTCTGGTCCTCTGGGTGCTATCCCTCTTGGAAGTACGGAAGCGTGAAGACCGGGGAGCCGAAATACACGGACATTAAAGGGCGGAGGAAACGCCACGAGGCTGACGTGGAGAGGCTCATCGAAGAGGTCGATCTCCTCATTGATGCATCCGATCAAGGAGTTGGCAAGAACCATGTTCTCCTAAAACACATTGCCGAGCTCGCCAAGGCTGGAAAAAGAGCGCTTATAATAGCCCCAAGGAAACACATACTCTACGAAGCCGAAGCTAAGCTCAGGGAGAACTACTCCGGAATCCGGCTAATCATCGTTACATCTGAGGGCAAGAGGAGCATCGAAAAAGTGGAAACTTACCAGGAAGGTCTAAACGCTCCGGAAGGGAGGGAGTGGCGCGCGACGGGAAAGTTGACAGAATACATCCGATCGAAGGAGTATTCCGTAATCCTGACTACGACGGCGACCTTCCAGTGGCTCAGGAGCAACGTATGGAAGCTCATCCTCAGAGACATCGATGTCATTGTCTTCGACGAGTTCACCAATTCAGGCTCGCCAGCGGTTGAAAGTATTCTGGGCTTCTTGAGGTTCTACTCGCGAAATCCCAACGGGAGGAAGGTGATAATCACCGATGCTTCCATAACAGAACCAAGGTTATTTCTTGACGCCTTCAAAAAACACCTGTCTGCAAAAGGGCCCCTCTACACTCCCCTTGAAGTTCTCATCTCGGAGTCTTCCAGCGACCCAATTGTTGAGAGGTTTGATATAAACAACATTTCGGCGGCCTATTACCGCCTTCACCTTGACTTTGAGTTGAAGTTTTATGCCCTTGGCTTTGGCGTTGAGGGCAAACTGCCTGACTGGCATTCTCTCATAGAGAGAATCTCTAGGATGGTCAAAAAGGATGTTGATTTCAAGAAGCTCCTTGAACAGGGTAAGGTCGTTTTCTACGCCGACAATAAGCTCTACGTTGATGACCTAACGGAGTTCCTGCTTTCACAGGGATTTAAAGCTGAGGAAGTCCATTCGGGCATAGAGAGGGATTCATCAAAGTTAAAGGGCAATATCGTTGGAACTTCCAGCCTGGCCTTTGGGGCTAACCTTGAGAATCACGAGATCCTCGTATTCATACCGCCGTATCCGGGCCACAGGTACATCGACAATGCCTACAACGTGGAGCTTTACAGGCAGGTGATAAAGCGCCTTAGGGGCTATAAAGGAAAGCCGAAGCACATAGTTTTTGTTGGCCTCGCGGAAAAGGAGGAAGACGAGTCCATGCACTACTACATGGTGAGGAATTTCATCAGGAAAATCCTCACCAACCGCTCCTTCCATGTTAGACTCCCTATGTTCTCCAGCGAGAGCGGGAGCTTTTACAGTGCCAAAGAACAGCCACTGAGGACAGGTGAGAAAAGGGAAGTGCCAGTGGAGACGTTCCTTCGAGACTACTATCCTCAGCTCAAGCGCATACTAAGCGCCGCGGGCTTTATCATCAGGCCGACCTTTCACCTTCAGCTTTCCCTCGAACGGGACTGGAACCTGCCTATTCCGTACAGAGTTTACAAGATTGCAGGAGAGCATATTACTAAGAAGTTCGGCTTCGAGGTTCTTCCGCTTAAGGACTTCAGCGACCAGAGAGAAAGGCTCTTAGAGTTGATGTCCGATAAGAGATACAAAGAAGGCGCTCAAATCCTCCTGGGAATAGTCGGTAGGGACTTCAACCCGCTAAACTACAAAAACGAGTACGTCTTGGCCAGAGTACTGGAGAGAAAGCTGAAGCCGGAGTGGATTAAAGCTGGTTACTCTTCGGTTCTGCTCGTGCCGTTCATCTACCCAAGAAGCGTGGAAAAACTACCTCATGGCCTCGAATCTCCTTTGAAGAAGCTCTTCCTTGGAGACTGGCGCTATGTTGAGATTCCTGTGAAGGTCATCGAGGAAAGAGAAAAGGGAAAATTCGAAGTTCCCGGGATACTTGCTTTCCATCCAGGCTTTGGAAAGAGAACAGAAAGAGGAGACATTCCGTTCAGAGAGAAGATAGTGATGGCCTTGGAAAAGGAGCGGAAGGGTGAGAACACACTCTATCTTCCAAACGTCTGGAAGGCAATCTAAACGAGCCCACCCTGAAGCCACCCAATAGCAGTGAGCGTTTCTCCCTTTTTTACTTCCCCTTTTAGGTGTTCCTTGAGAGCGAAGAGGTCTATCTCTCCCAGCGGGAGGTTCTTCAGCAGGATTAGGTAGCCGTCGCCGTAGAATGTCCTGCTTGGTCTGACTCTAAGCACTTTTCCCGTTATCGTGTAGTCGTCCATGAATGCGCCACCAAAGGTCGCGGGAAGGAGCAGCTCGGCCTCCTCGAGGTTCATCTTCATAGATCCAGCATCGGGCAGCTCGACCTCAAAGTCGTCTCCAAGAGGCCCAACGTTAGCTCCGTAGGCAAGAAACGCCAACTTTACTTTGGCGGTTTCCCGCTGTAGATAGTCGGCTTTTCTCTCGACGTAATCAACCGCAAAGAAGCTCACACTCGGCTTTACCTCCCCGAGAACATCACCTGCGACGTTGCCTTCCAGTCCATTGATCCACTCGAAGACTCTCTCTATCTGGAACTGGACGCTTGTCTCTGTCTTCAGCACTGGAAACGCCGTGATGAGGTGGGGCTCTGGATCTTCTATCACGACAGTTCTCATGAGAACGTCATCACCAAAGGGAAGGTTGTATATCCTCACATCGACGGTTTTGTTGCGGGAGAAGAGCCTTCCCCGCTTCAGCTCGGCGTTTACGGTTCTGTACTCTGGGTTCTCCTCGTTCAGTTTTCTCATGAGCCAGCTCACAACCCAAAGAGGATCTGGATAAATCGTGTCTATGTGGCTTCCATGGGTTATGCCCTTGATACGTTTTAACTTTGACCTCCTCCCGAGTATCATGAGAATCCCTATTAAGCGTAAGAATTTGACTTTTAAATCTTACGCCTCAGCTCCACAACCGCCTCAACATGTGGCGTGTGCGGGAACATGTCGATTAGAATGGCGTCCTCAATCCTGTAAGCCTTCTTCAGGTGGTTCTCGTAGTCTAATCTGAACGCCTTTGGATTGCAGGAGACGTAAACGACTCTCTCAACGCCGCTTTTCACCAGTAACTCGGCCGCTTCCCTCAATCCTTTTCTCGGTGGGTCGACTATGGCGGTGTCGTAGTCACCGATTGGCGTCTCCTCTGCCCGGCCAACGCGGAACCGGGCGTTCACCACATTTAGTTCGACATTTTTCCTCGCCACCTCCACAGCGAAGGGGTTCAGCTCGACCCCTTCAACGGCAAAGCCCCTCTTCGCCAGCCAGACGCCGAAGGTTCCGACGCCGGAGTAGAGGTCGAGGACTTTCTCACCATTGGTGAAGCCTTCAACGGCCCTGAGGAGAAGCCCCAGGGCGTAGCTGTTGGTCTGGAAGAAGCTGTTGGGGTGAATGAGGTAAGTCACGTCCTCAATCCTCTCGCGTATGAAGGGTTCTCCACCGAGAAGCTCGGGCTCTCCCCTCGGGTCGTCCCTCCCCTCCGTCTTGAGGCTCCAGTAAAGGGAATCCGCAAAGGAGAAGTAGTCCCTGAATGCCTCGGCAACTTCTTCCAATGGTTTCGTATGGGCTATGAGGTTCACCATGACCTCTCCCGTGAACTTGCCCTCCCTAACCTGGAGGTAGTGAATCTCTCCGGCTTTTCTCTTCAAATCCCATGGCTCAAGGCCAGTCTCGCTCAAAAAAGCCCGAAGGGCGTGCAGATATTCGGGAGTCCTCTTAGAAAAGGTGCGGCACTCGGAAAGGTTCACAACGCCGAGGGGATTCCCGTATTCCTTGAGTCCTATTCCCCCGGTGGTCACGATGAAGTTGCTCACGTTCCTGAAGTTCCAGATTTGGGGCGACCCTTTAACCGGTGCGCTTATCCCGGTTATCCGCTCGAAGAGTTTGGATTTAAGCCTCAACTGCTCCTTGTACTTCAACCCCTGCCAGAGACAGCCGCCGCATTTGCCGAAATGGAGGCATCTCGCGCTCCCCCTGAGCCGCGAGGGCTCGATGAGCTCAAAGTCTGCGGCCATCCTTCTGCCAAAGCGTCTCCTGGTTCTCCCCACACTCACCACGTCGCCGGGATAGGTGAAGGGCACGTGAATGATTCCATCGCCTGCTTTCAGCATGCCGAGACCGTCGCCGCTGAGGGCTTTTATCTCTCCCTTTGGGGGCATGCTTGCGAGTCACCGTCAGGGTTTTTATATCCCTCGCATACTCTCGGACAGGGGGTGAGATTGTGATGCCGAAGGTTTTCATCACCCGTGCGATTCCCGAAAACGGCATCGAGATGCTGAGGGAGCACTTTGAGGTCGAGGTCTGGGAGGACGAGCACGAGATTCCGAGGGAAGTCCTGCTAGAAAAGGTTCGGGACGTCGATGCCCTCGTTACCATGCTGAGCGAGAAGATAGACGCCGAAGTCTTTGACAGCGCTCCCCGACTGAGGATAGTGGCGAACTACGCGGTCGGTTACGACAACATAGACGTTGAGGAGGCAACGAGGAGGGGAATCTACGTCACCAACACCCCCGACGTCCTCACCAACGCCACCGCCGACTTCGCCTGGACGCTTCTGCTCGCCGCCGCAAGGAGGCTCATAGAGGCGGACAGGTTTATCCGCTCAGGCGAATGGAAAAAGCGCGGTATAGCCTGGCACCCGAGGATGCTGCTGGGCCACGACGTTTACGGAAAGACCATCGGCGTGGTCGGCTTCGGGAGAATCGGCCAGGCTATAGCGAGGCGCGCAAGGGGCTTCGGGATGAGGATACTCTACAACTCGCGCACGAGGAAGCCTGAAGTCGAGAAAGAGCTTGGCGCCGAGTTCAAGCCGTTGGACGAGCTCCTGCGCGAGAGCGACTTCGTGGTTCTGGCAGTCCCGCTGACGAAGGAGACCCACCGCATGATAGGCGAACGGGAGCTTAAGCTAATGAAGAAAACGGCGATACTCGTAAACATAGCGAGGGGCAAGGTCGTCGATACGGAGGCGCTCGTCAGGGCACTCAAGGAAGGCTGGATCGCCGGTGCAGGCTTGGACGTCTACGAGGAGGAGCCGTACTACCACGAGGAGCTCTTCAGCCTCGACAACGTGGTTCTGGCACCTCACATAGGCAGCGCCACCCACGGCGCGAGGGAGGGCATGGCCGAACTCGTGGCCGGGAACCTGATAGCCTTCAAAAACGGTGAGGTTCCGCCCACGCTGGTCAACCGGGAGGTGCTGGACGTCCGGAAGCCGGGGTTTGAGTGAGCCGACCGGCGATGGGGACGACACCCTCGTCTGACCCGTGATGAGCTGGACCGTGGCTGAGCCTACCTGATGATGAAGACTTCCGCAACGTCGTCAAAATCCTCATCAAAAGTTGCTATCTTTTTTATTCCGTTCATGACGCATGTAGCAACAATCTGGGCGTCTCTTGGCATTAAACCATACCTGACCGCATAGCTTTGAACGATTCCAGGACTTGTGGCGTCTTCAATCAACTCAACAGCATACTGGAAAATCAGTGTCAGAACGGAAGTAAACGCCTCGTCAATAAGAACTTTGCCTTCTGGAGTCTTCAAATATCTTTTTGCGTCGTATCTATTTCGTATTCCGGCTTTTTCCGAGAGCAGTTTTCTCAGCACTACATACACACTCTCTTCGATGGTGGAGAAGGAGGTTACAAGTTCCCCGCGGTTTTCATCTAAGATTGAAGAAGCAGTTTTGGTCAGGGGTGTCTCAAAAAGATAGTTGTAGATTACGTTTGAGTCGATGTATATCACCGGCCGACCTCCTCGGCGTATTCTTCGAGTTCTTCAACGCTCGCCTTTCCGAGTATTCCTGGGTGAACCTTCTTTTTCATAGCCTTTGCAAGGAACTCTGCATCAGCTTCGAGGAGTTTTTTCAGTCTTTCGAGGTCAACTCCCGCCGGAACCTTTATCATTATCTCTCCCATGCTCCCACCTAAAGGGAATTCAATGAGGTTGTATAAAGCCTTATCGAAGCTTCACACCTCTTTCATCATCGCCCTGAGCCTCCTCGCGTCCCTGCACATGTCAGAGTTGTTGAAGAAGACGAAGCTCTCCCCGCGGTTCCAGCCGAGGACCCTCTCCGTTATCTTTTTCAGCTCCTCGTCGCTGTAGGTGTGCCTGTAGATTATCCGCCCGTTCTCGTAGTGCCCGTGCAGGCGGTAGTAGTTCGTCTCCCCGCTGTGGAGCGGGATTCTCACGAGGGGGTCGGTGGCGTCTATGACCTTGAACTCCCTCACGAAGCGTTTTATCCCTTCCTCGCTCCAGCCCCTCAGCTCGACCGCTATCTCAAAGTCTCCCCGCTCCGCCATCTCAAAGAAGCGCTCGGCGTTGGCGAAGCTCTCCTCCCTCTCCCTGAAGCTCTTCGGCAGCTGGATTAGGATGAACCTGGCTCCCAGAATCTCAGCCTCCCTCAGCGTCAAACGCCAGAAGTGGAGCACCTCGCTCGTTGGCCTGAGAAGGCCTACCTCCTTCCCGGGCTTCACGTTGCTCCTGCGCCACGTCGGGCTGTTTGGCGGGTGCGTCACGCCCTGAAAGGCCTTGATGGCGAAGGTGAAGCCCCCGGGAGCTTCCTTCCGCCAGCGTTCGAGCGTCTTCTCCTGGAGTATCCGGTAGAAGGTCTGCTGCACCTCTATCGCGTCGAAGTCTTGGTAGTACCTCGCGTGGCTCTCGCAGAAGCCGCAGGTTCCGACGTGAATCACTTCCGTCACCGTTTCTCTTTTCTTCCAAAAGCCTAAATACTTTCGGGGCCAATTCCAACCCATGAAGCCGCCAGGGAGAATCCTCCTCGTCACAGGGAAACTCGCTGAACCCATAGTGAAGAAGTACGGCGAAGGCTGCGGCGTCTTCGTTACGCCGGTCAGCGTTGCCGCTTTCCTGACTCCCGAGATGATAGTCCGCTACCTGAAAAAGGCGGGCGTGAAGGGTGGGGACTACGACCTGATTTTGATTCCCGGCCTCGTTAGGGGTTCCGCTCAGCTCATCGAGGATGAAATCGGAATTCCGGCCTTCAAAGGCCCGAGGAATGCGATGGATCTGCCTGTCGTTTTGAGGGCAATAAAGGAGGGCTTCAAGCTGAGCAAGGAGCGGCCGGCCGACGACCTCTTCTCCATCAACGGACTAAATCGGGTCGAGGACATCAGGAATAAGACCAAAAACCGGCGCTACATCGAAAAGGCCCTTAAAAAGCCCTGGAACGTCCTCATCGGCAACCTTCCCGCGGGAAGGGACTTCCCGGCGAGGATTCTGGGAGAGGTGGTGGATGCCCCGAGGCTCGGGGTTGAAAAGACCGTCGAGAAGGCCCTCTACTATCTCCGCGAGGGGGCCGATATAATCGACATCGGCATGGTCGCCGGCGAGACGAACCTCGATTTCATCGAGCTGATTCCCGAAATCCGCGAGAGGCTTAGGGAGGAAGGCTTCAACGTCCCGATAAGCTTCGACTCCCTCAACACGGAGGAAATTGAGAAAGCTTTGAGTTACGCGGACCTCTTCCTGAGCGTTGATGAGGGCAACCTTGAGGGGCTCGTGACGGAAAAGCCCGTCGTTTTAATCCCGACCAACCAGAAGAGAGGCTTCTTCCCGGTCAGACCGTCGGAGAGGGTCGAGTTCCTTGAAAACCTCAGGGAGAGGGCCCTCGATTTGGGCTACGGAACGGTAATTCCCGACCTGATTCTGGAGCAGGTTCCCCACTTAGCGCGCTCCCTTACGGCCTTCCACCTCTACCGCGAGAGGAACCCGGACGACGTTCTTCTGGCAGGAGTCGGCAACGTGGTTGAACTTTACGACGCGGACAGCGTCGGGATGAACGCACTGCTCGCCGGGATTGCTAAGGAACTCTCGATAAACCTTCTCCTAACAACCGAGACGAGCGCGAAAGCGAGGGGCTCCCTCAGGGAGCTGAGGCAAGCAATAGATATGAACCTCTTCGAGGCCCCGAAGGATTTAGGCTTCGACCTGCTTCTCCTGAAGGAGAAGAGGGCCGCGGACTGGCGGTTTAAACCTGCGGAAGAAATAATCGCGGCCGAAGAGAAGCCGGTCGAGCTCGAACCGGTCTACTTCCGAATCTGGGTGGAGGACGGCAAAATATGGGTCAACGCCCACCGCGGAACGGAGGCCGTTCTCACGATAGTGGGTGACGATCCGAACGCGATAATCGACACAATTCTTGAGCGCTTCGAGATTTCGCCGAGGCACGCCTTCTACCTCGGCAGGGAGCTTGAGAGGGCATATACTGCGTTGAAGCTGAGGAGGAGCTACGTCCAGGAGGTTGAACTCTTCCCGGATTTCTACTCCCAAAACCAGAAAGAAAAATAGGCGCCTCAGCGCCTTCTGTAGAGGTAGATAGCCACCAGCAGAAGCAGCAGGGCGCCGGCAAGGTAATAAACGGCGCTGCTTCCGCTTTCGCCTCCGGAGGGGGTTGTGCTTTGGGTCTCCGGGGGCTTTTCAGACATCGTTTCCGTTTCTTCGGTCCCCTGCTCTCCCGCCTTGACCTTCCCCGCAACGGCGAAGACCGAGAGGGCTGGGACACTGGCGTGGTAGTGGAGGTATTCACCGTCCCCGTACTCCAGAACCGGCCGGTACTCTGCCCAGCCGCCCTCGCGGCGGAGGAGAACCAGTTCCTTGGGGCTGACGTTGTTCTCCCCGAACCACTTCCTCGGCACCCTGAAGTACAGGGTGACGTTCTCCACGCTCCAGTTCCCGGGATGGGTGACGTTGAAGGTCGAGTACACGAGGTAGCCATCCACCATCCCGCCTGGATTCTGCGACACCGCCACGACACCCTTCAGCTCCTCCGGAGCGACGAGGGAAATCATCTGGAGGTCGGTTCCGAACTCAAGCACGACGAATCCCGACCCCTCCACGAGGGCCCCGGAGGTCTTTCTCACGACCGCCTGTGGCCGGGCTATCTCAACGGTGAAGTTCCTCGACGCGCTGAGGTTTCCTATGAGGCAGGTGACTTCGAGCGTGTGGTTCCCGGGTTCGGCCCCCTCTGTTGGGACGAAGATGCCCCGTCCGGTTTCTCCGTCGAACCTCCATTCAACGGCGCATTCCGCGGGGACGGTTAGGGTTATCCGCTCTCCCCGATTGAGCTTCAGCGGCGCCGCATCGATTTCCGGGGTTCCAACCCTGCCCCTGACGACGGTTATGACGTCCTCCGAAACCCCCACCGAAGCGTTTCCGGTTACGTTGAATTCGGTTAAGTTTAGGGGGACGAAGGAGGGCATTATCTCGATGACGTTTCCGTAGCGGCCGACGCGGGTTACGTTGGCGAGGGTTACGTTCGCGTTCGTGAAGACCTCGATGCTTGTTTCCTCCTCGTACGGCTGGGCGTTCAGGATTCCGGAGGCGGTGATGATGACCGTGCCCCCGTCCATGGAAACGTTCCAGAGTGGTTTCTCGGCGAAGTAGCCCCCGAGGAGTGTCTCCACCATGCTATCATCCCGGAACGCCGCCAGGAGGTGGCCTGCACTCTCGGCAGTTGGCCTCATGGTTATCGTCACGTTCCCGACCATCTCGCCGTTTCTCCTGCCTTCCACACTGGTCCTCATCCAGAGCAGGGTTCCGTTGAAGAGTGCACCTATCGGCAGGCTCTCGGTCGAGGCGACGTAGGCGGCCCGGTAAACGTCCACATCTCCCAGGGAGAGCGAGACGCTTCCCCTGCCGACTCCAACGGCCCCTCCTCCCAGCACCGTCACGTTGGATTCTTCAGGGTGCACGGTGAAGTTGCCCGGCGGGTCTAGAACGTATATCGTTTTGATTCCCGGGATGGGCGCGAGGACTACGTAGGTCACGAACTGGGACATGTCAAAGGAGTACGCTATCACCGCCCCGATGCCCTTGCCGACCTTGTCCTTGTATGCTTTCTGCTCCTCCGGGGTCAGGCTCTTGTAGTAGCTCGTCTTCTTCACTTCCTCAAGCACTGCTTCCTTGGCGGCCTCCTTCAAAGCCTTCTTCAGCGCGGCCATGCCTATTGCTCCGCCGGCGCCGGTTATCTCTTCTGGGTTTTCGCTGTACACGCCCTTCGCTATTTTGGCAAGGTTGTAGTAGAGGTCCATGTCGCTTACCTCTATTATCGTCTCCAGGAGGAGTATCTGAAGGTCCTCGTCCAGCGCTATCGCCTTTGCGAACTTCCCGGCCACCTGAGCCTGCTGTGACACGGGCAGTTCGTCCAGGTTCTCCAGGTTGACGTAGTACTCCCTGTCCATGCCGTAGTTCTCCTCCAGCCTGGCGAAGGTGTCTATGCCCACCGGCGCTATCACCGTCTCGTTGCTGGCTATAAGGGCAGCGTCTACCTCGCTCCTGCGGGCGCTGGCGTTTATCGACTCGAAGCTCTCGGAATCCGTCTGGAAGTCTATGGTCTCGGCCAGGTTCACCACCTTGATCAGTGTGTGCGCGAGGGCGAGCGTGAGGGTCTCCGCCGGAACGTCAATGCCGAGCACTCCGAGAACGGCGTTCAGCGTGGACGCGAACCACTTGAGCAGGTTCCCCGTCATCGAGGGCCTGAAACCGACCATGATTCTGTAGTGGGGTATCGTCTTGCTGGGCTGGAGGCTGTTATCCGCTATCGCCTTCATGGTGAAGTCCGGCGGCATGAAGTGGTACCACCGGAAGCCCTCGCCGGGCCCGTAGGAGCCCTGGACGAAGTAGTCGTAGTACACGTTCCCGTTGGTGTTGTGCATGGTGACATAGGTCCTTCCATCCTTGACTGCCATCACGTTGAGGTCTATTGGATTCATTTTCACCGTCTGGGGCACGAACGTCTTGTTCAGAGCTTTCACAGGCTGTTTTTTGTAGTTCAGGCTTGGGGTGTAGTAGCTCCTCCCATCCTCGCCGGTGTAGAAGAACCAGGCGTTGGTGAGGTACTGTCCGGTGAAGTTGACTGGTGGTATCACCTCGGGCGGCAGATCCAGCCACCATCCTATGAAGAGGTCCATTCCCATCTTCCCAACCCCAACCGGGGCGCTTCCGAGCAGGTTGAAGGAGCCTTGGCTGACATCAATTAGGGCGGTACAGAGGGGATAAGAACGGCGGTGGGTGAGGTATAGCGGGTCTGGGTATATCTCCGTACTGTGGCTCTTGAGGGCCTTTGTTCCCTTATCCCTCTCGGGAATGTTTTCTTTGAACATTATCTTGGTTACGTTTGCGTCTTCGTCCCCGACGTTCTCATAGCCCAGGTCGAAGTGGTGACTCTCTGCTGCCTCAACCGTATCGTCGCCGTCCCCGTCGTAGGGCGGGCTGTTGTGGCAGAAGTTCGGGTAGCTCTCGCAGTACGCCCTGGAGTACGGGTACATGGTGTAGTAGGTTATTTCGAAAACCGGCCCGAGGGTGAAGCCCACCTTAACCGGTATCTCTTCCCTCAGCACGTTGTCCGCGTCGTAGAGCCTGACCCACGCCGTGAATCTACCCACGTCCGGGAGTTCATCGGGCAGAACGTCCCACGTCAGGGTCCCCATGTCGTACTCCACTATCGGCACCGGGAACTCCAGGGCCAGCGAGCCGTTGGGCGGCAGGTAGGCGAGGCCCTCGATCCTTCCAGTGTGTCTCTCGACGTACTCCGGCAGGTCGAGCACAACCCTCGCACTTCCGTTTATCAGCCCGGTGTTCCTCAGCACGACGGTGACGTTGGCGTATCTGCCCCTGTTTAGGCTCGTGTCCCAGGAACTCGTATCACTGGACTCGTAGCTAACCTGGTAGAGGCTGTAGATGTTGGTGGCGTTATCGACGCTCACGTTCTCTATCACGATCTCCGCGTTGGCGAAGTACACGCTCACGGCGCCAGTGAGGGTTTTGCCTGTGGAATCGACCGCCGTAAACCTCAGCACCCCCTGGCCTGTCAGGTTCATCCCCTGTGTGTCGAGGAGCACGTAGTTGTCGTAGGTTTCAGAGCCGACGTTCACCTCCGTGAGGGTCTCCACCCGTCCTTTCCGCTCCAGAGAATAGACGACCTTCGAGAGGCCGTCCCTCGATACGGCCCTCCCTGCGAGGGTCACAACGCCCTTGACTGAGCCGTTTTCGAGGGGGTACACCCTCAGTGATGCCGAGAGCAGGCTGGAGCCCCAGTCCTCCCCGATTTCCGTGGAGTTGAGGAGGATTACCGGCTTCCAGTTCCTTGCGAGGATGTCGTAGTCATCCCTGACTTCACCGTCGTACGTGTACATGAACCCCTCGGGATAGCTGAGCACCATTACCGGTTCCGTCCCTCCCCAGTCTATGTCCCGGAGTGTCGGGGAGAAGCGACTCTCTATCAGCACGTCCCTGTAGTTCACCAGCGAGTCCAAGCGCACCTCCGGCGTCAGCGTAGAGTTGAGGAGCAGGCCGAGGTCGTTGTTCTGTATCAGACTCTCGGTGACGCTCACGTAGCCGGAGCTGTAGTTTCCATCGAAGCGAATTCCAAGCGAGTTCCCAACCACAGTATCGTGAGTCATGGAGAGCCTGTTGACCCTCATGTAGATGTTCTCGCCGGCGTTCACTGCTATCCCGACGCCGTTTCCGTAAATCACGTTGTTCTCTATCCTGCCTGTGATGTTGCAGACCTCTATGCCAACGCCGTTGTCCCTGACGTACGAGTCCTTGACGAGAATCTTCGCGCTCCGCAGACGGATTCCGACGTCGTTGTCGTAGATTTCACTTTCCGTCACGTTTACCTTACTCGCTCCCATTATCCCGTACCCGAAGCCGTGTATCCTGGAGTTTTCGACCGATATTACCCCGTAGTCGGTCATCTTAAGCCCCGTTCCGCTTCCGTTGCCTATCAGCTCGCTGTTGAGGAGTCTGATCCTACCAACCCCATCCACCGTGCCGTGAACCCTTGAGTCAGATATGGTGACCCATGAGACGTAGCCGAAGCTCAGCCTGGCGTGAACCTCGTCCCTGGCGAGGAGTGCCCTCGTGCCGTACCCGCTGACCTCTCCATTCAAAACGCTGTCGGTTATCGCCGAGAGGCCGCTTTTTAGGGTTAGGGAAGCCCTGAAGGCCCCGAGATACTGGTAGGGGTAGGTTGATGGAAGCTCTACGCAAACCGTTATCAGGTTCCTGCCTGGCACGAGGTACGGGGCAACGTCAGCGCTCTTGGAGTGCGGCACCCCGTGGAGCCTCATTCCACTGAACGACATCCCGCCGACCCTCTGATCATCGACGACCTTCCGCCCGTTCACGTATATTTCCACCGTCCCTACGGCGGAGTAGATGAGAACCGCCTCAGTTGGAAGCTCCTCCACGGTGAAGGTTTTCTTAAGATAGAGGGTGGCAAACTCTCCGAGGATCGTTCCCCAGCCCCACCCGCTGGGTACCGTCGAGGAGTAGGCAACGAACGGGGCATCGCTTTCGGTCATGCCAGTCGTGTCCTGGGAGTAGTACCAGTTTTCGGGAAGCGGTTCGGTGGTGTAGTACCAGTCCGTCGTCGAGCCGAATGCCGGCGTTTCAGTAAGGCCCCCGCTCAGGGATTCGTCGCCCGTGTTGAGGCTGAGCCTGCCGTTGACCACGCTCCCGCGTATCAGGAACCACTTGGAATCCGCTACGATGGTTGTGTTCTCAAGCCTCGCGTTGAGGACGACGATGTGGGCCTCCTTCTCCACGGACATCTCATCGATCCTCATGTTCCTCAGAACGCTTGCGTCCCCGTCCGAGGGGTCTGTTGCGGGGATTCCGTCTTCATCCTCCACCCGGAGCGTTCCGCCCCCGAACACCGTCGCATCTCCACCATTGAGCTTGTAGTCAACAACGGACAGGACACCCCAGACACTGCCGTGTATATTCTCTGCCGCGCCCTCTCTGAGGGACGCCCTTGCCCCATGACTCACCTGAACCTTAATCCATCCAACCTCTCCCGTGATGTCCCCCGTTAGGTTGCTGTCCTGGAGCGAGAGGATCGCGAGCTTTCTGGCTAGGATTCCCTTTCCACCCACGCTGGAGTTCTTAAACGTCAGTCTCCTTCCGGCGGCATCCGCCAGCACGGCGTAGCCGTCTCCCGGCTCTATCCTTGAGCGGTCGAAGGTCGCGCTCCCGCCGTTTATTATCACCTCTCCCCCGATCACAGTCAGGTTTGTGAAAACCCCCTCTCTAAACCAGTAACCTGGGGAGAGCTCCATGAAAAGCCCCGCCTCGCGCGGGTTCTCAACGAGGATGTTCCTGAAGGTCATGTCCTTTCCGTTGTCGTTTATGAGGTGGATTCCGTAGGCGCAGTCCCGAACCGTGACGTTCTCGATGGTGCCCTCGTTAAATCCGGCGAGGGTGATTCCGCTCCCGCCCGTCACCGTGGTGTTGGTGATACCAACGGTTCCGAACACCTTAATGCCTCCGTCGATACTGCTGGAATCAACGTCAAGCTCCGTGAAGTCGAAGGTGAACTCGCCGGAAAGTACGGAGTTTCTGACGACCGCGGTTCCCTCGGCGAATGTGCCCCCACCAATGTTCTCGACGGTCGAGTCCCTCACGTCCATCTTTCCGAACTCCCCGGAGAACTCACTCGCGTTCCCTATCAGCGAGCCGTCGAGGACTCCCAGCGCACCGTCCAGCTGAACGCCGCCGTTGAGGTGGACTTTGCAGCCCCGCAGTGTCAGGTTCCCGGTTTCCTGTATGACAAGCCCTCCGTTGACGCTGAACTCGTGCCCGAGGCACTCCTCGCTGTCGTTTACAATCCAGTCCCCCTCGCTTGGAGGTCCAAGGAAGACTTTTACGGTCTTTCCCGTCCGCAGTCCGCATTCACTTGCCGCCCTGACCGATACGAAGTTCTCACCCGGCCTCAGCAGGCCCGTCAGGTTTGCGGTTCCGTTGAACTCCACCCATGAACCGCCGTTGATGGAGTAGTGGAATTCTCTAATTTGAACTCCGTTGGCCACTTCGGCTGACATCATGACGTCCTCGTCCCGGTAATAGAAGTCTTCCATGTTTAGTACGAGGTCGGGTTTCTCCGAATTTTTGCAGACAGTTAGCTCTCCCGTCGCTTTAATCTGTTTTCCGCAGTCATCCACGGCCGTTATCTCCAGACTCACCGGCTTTCCTTCTTCCACTCCCTTCAGAACCGCGTCTTGGATTTCCCAGAGGTCCGCGACGAAATGGCCCTTGACAACGTAGAACCTTTTTACCCTCTCTCCGAATGGTCCTTCGATGTCGTTCTTAACATCCTTAAAGTCCACGACCTCGATGTCGGGCTCAAAGGCATTCTCGACGCTCACTCCCATGACCGAGGCGCGGTAGGTGTATGTCTTTGCGAGGCTGTTAGTTACGAACGTGAAGTTTACCTGGAAGCGGAGGGAGTCCGCCTCGTCCGGCGGGTTCAGTTTGAGCCTGTCGCCCTCAACAAAACACATCCTCTCCACCGAGAACGTTCTGACCGCCGTTTCCCTTCTGCGCCAGTAAACGTCCACCGCAGAAACCGAGAAGTTGTATTTGGCGCCGGGAATGATGTTGAGCCTCGTCCGACAGATGGTTCCGGTAACGTTCATGGGGACGTTCTTTCCGTTCAGGCTTAGGGTACAGTCCTTCAGCTGGACGCTCGAAGCCACCGCCACGGTAACCTCTTGGACTTCGCCCGGAAGGACCGTTCCGTTCCCCGGCGTTGGTTCGACATAGTAGAGCACGAACGTGGGCAGGGGTACCGTGAATCTAACCTCCACCGGAGTTCCGCCGTTTCCGTACCTGTCGAAGGTTCTCGCGTACAGGATGTGTCTCCCATGTTCAAGGTTCATCGAGAACCTCATTTCCTGGCCGGGTTCACCGCTCAGGTTGGCGACGCGGGAGGAGTTCCAGTCGATTACCCTCTCCCCCTTTTTGTTCTCCTTCTCCTTGGGATCCAGGTACAGCTCGACCCTCTCGAAGTCGTCGTTACTTGGGTTCCTCCAGGTGGCAGTGAACCCAGAGCTGTTCGTGCTGACGTCAAGGTTCTCAACCGGGCCCGGTGCCCTCGTGTCCACGACGCGGACAAGGAGTATAACCTCCGCATGGTTGAGGGCGGCATCGTAGACGACCACGCGGTAAACGTCGGCTCTCACATCGTCGGTTCTGACTGGGAACCCAAACGGAACGCCGCTTCTGTAGCGTCCTCTCCGTGCCAGAAGCTCCAGATGGCCGGGCTCGGGGTTGAGGTAGACCTGATAGCTCATCGGGTGCTTGTCGGTAACGTTTATCTCAAAGGACGCGTTGGAGAGCCTCTCCGCGGTGAAGATTCCTATCTCGGAGCGGGTCATGTTGTTGGCGTGAACCCACCGGATGACCGGCGGCGCTGAGTCCACCTCGACGGCTCTGGTCTCGCTCACCCCGGTGCTGTTCCCGAGGTCGGTTCCGTAAACCCTGAAGAAGTGCTTTCCGTCGGAGGAGCAGAGTTTGCCGGTGAGGCTCCAGACGCTGCCCGAGCCCTCCATCGTGAAGTTGGTTCCGTCGAACTCAAGAACCGCTTTGTCCAGCTCTTCGCTCGCGTTCACCGCGATGGTCATGGTACACGAACCTACGAGGGAGCCGTTCTCCGGTGTCGGGGGAATGAACCGGATTTCGGGGGGCTTGTTTTCAGACGGACTCACGCGCATCAGCCACCAGTGCTCCGCAACGCCGTTCCCGTTCTTGGCCCTCACGCTGACGTTCCAGAGGCCGATGACGAGGCTGGAGTTTGTGTAGGTCGAGCCGTTCCCCTCTTCCTCCAGAACGATCGTCCCGTTGACGGCCCACGTGACGTTTGCCACCTGGTTGAGCGCTATGGAAAATGCCGTCGTTTCGTTTTCCCTGAGGGTGATTTCCTCAGCCTCGGGCGAGAATGAAACTATCCTCAGCGGCTCGATGACCCTGAAGCATAGCTCCGGCGTCTCGTTCTCGTTCCCGAAGGTGTCGTTCGCCCTGATGTACCAGCAGAAAACCCTTCCGGCGAAGTTTTCGTCGGTGCTTATCGTCCCGTTGCTCCAGCCCTCGGCGATTTGGAGCGGCACCTCGCTCCATACGAAAGCCCCGTCCACGAAGGTCGCGTTCGTGGCCAAAACTGCCCCGTCAAGGTGGGCATCGCCCCACCTCGCGAAGACCTCAACATCGCCGCCAGCGGTCACCGCGCCCCTATTCTGGCCGTACTCGATGAACTCTGGGGCCGTTGCGTCTATCTCCACCGTTCTTTCTTCCGTGGCGTTGCTAACCCCGTCGGCCGAGCCGTAAACGCGGAAGGTGTAGGTTCCGTCCGTGAGGTTTTCCTTCAGCGCCCACCAGCTTCTTCCCGAACCGCTCATGCTCTCGTTGACGCCGTTCCACTCAAGGACAGCATCGTCGAGGTCGAGCGAGGAGCTGACGTTGATGATGACCCTCCTCACGTTGAGCATCGCCCCGTTCTCGGGCGTCGGCTCCACGAAGCTCACGGCGAGGCTCGGTCTCGGGTAGACGTACCACGCCCAGAACTGACTCACCGAGCCGTTTGGGTTCTCGACGACGGCCCTAACGCTGTGTTCTCCTTCTCCTATTTCAGAGTTCGTGTAGGTGGAGGTCTCAACGTTCTCCTCCGTCTTCACGACGCCCCCGTCGAGGTACCAGGTGACGTTTACGGTCTGGTCAGCGGTTACCGAGAATTCGACGGTATCGCCGACGTGGCTCTCGACTGGGCTCTCGGGAGAGTACGAGACTATTTCCGGAGGCGCGTAAACGGTAAAGCACTCCATTGGCGTTGTGTTTTCATGGCCGAGGCGGTCCGCGCCGGCTATTTCCCAGCAGTAGAGGCCCGGCTCAAGACCATCCGTTGAAATCGTGAAGTTGCTCCAGCCCTCGCTTCCCTCAAAGAAGGTCTCGTCTACCCACTCCCAGGCCGCGCCGTTGGTGGCGTTTGTCCCGAGCCTCGCCGAGCCCAGATGGGGGTCGCTCCAGAAGGCGTGAACGTGAACCTCTCCGCCCGGCGTGAGGCCTTCCGCATCCTGACCGACGTTTGAATACTCCGGGGCCTTCGTGTCAACTTCAAAGCCCCTACTCTCGCTCGTTCCGTTGTTCCCTGCCAGGTCTTGGCCGTAAACCTTGAAGGCGTGAACACCATCCGCAACGTCCATCTGGTAGTGCCAGTTCTTCCCCGAGCCGAGCATCGTGTGGTTTGCCCCGTCGAACTCAAGGGTCGCCATGGAAAGGTTCTCGTTCGAGGTGACGTTTATCACCACTCTGGAGTCCTTGATCAGGGAGCCGTCCTTTGGCGTTGGCTCAACGAATGTGAGAACCGGCGGGGTGACGTCGTTCTCCTCCTGAGCGAGCGGCGCGAAGACGCTGAACTGCGTCAGGTTGGCCTCGACGAAGTTCTTGTTCGTGTCCAAGTGGTGCCCGCTCGTTCCATCGAGCGTCCAGTCCTCGCTGAAGCGCCATATCTGAAGGCTGTCCTCCACGAGGCCATCAAGAGACGAATCGTCGTAATAAAGCCCCAGATGGAGCCAGCTGTCCGCGTCTATCTCAAGGTACTCCCCAACGTCGCCGTAGCCCTCCTGCGGTGCCGGCCGGTTCCCCGGAGAAACGCCCCTCACAAGACAGTTTTCGGGACAGACTATCTCGGTCTGGATTCCGTTTATCAGATTCCCGCTCAGCGAGCCCCTGAACTCCCCGATGACGGCTATTGCCCAGGCGTTCGTCTCGGAGAGGTTGGTCGTCAGTTCGTTGTTGTCCACAAATGAATCCCCCGCGAGGTAGAGGTAGAGGGCATAACCAGCGTTCTCGCTTACCCCGTCTATCGAGACGGTGTTATCGTAAACCCGTGCCGAGGTGTAGAAGACCTCTATTCCGTCGGCGCTGTCCCCTATAACCTCAACGGTGTTGTTGTGGACGTAGCTTTCTCCCTCTTCCTCGTAGACGTAAATCCCGACACCCTGGAAGCCCGAAACGCTCACGTCGTTGTTACCCACAACGTTGCTTCCGCCGTAGCTGAGATAGATTCCGTAGCGCTCGCTATCCTCGGTTTCGGTTATCGTAATCGTGTTGTTTTCAACGGTACAGTTCTCGACGCCGTCCACCAAGACCCCGATGTTCGAGACCGACGAGGCTATGACGAATCCCCTCAGCGTAACGTTGTCGGAGTCCACGTAGAAGATGGGCTTCCTTCCGTTCGCCCACTCGGAGCCGTCGCCGCTGACGCGGGCGTTCTCGCTCGTTTCCACGGTGAGGGGTTTGTCTATCTCCGCGCTCTCAGGATACGTTCCCGCGAGGACTACGACGGTTCCACCTTCGACCGCGTTCTCTATTCCGTCCTGGAGCGGCGTCTCACTGGGGTTGAGTTTTCCGTCCTCATACCACCAGCCGCTCTCGTTTACGTAAACCGTTTCGGCGGGGGTGAGCGTCGTTGCGGTGTCGTTTACCCACGTGGTGTTAACGTTCCCTGAGTAATCCCTCGTGAGGATTCCAATCGTGTGAGTTTCGCCTGGCGAAAGCTCGTCGAGCCACCACTCGCCCTCGTCCGTCTCGTCCTCGAATTTTCCGTCCACGTAAATCAGCGCCGTTTCGAAGTCCTCGTCCTCCGGGTTGTCCCAGGTCCAGTGGATGTAGTTCGAGCCAACTTCGTGGGCCAGGTTTTTAACGGTCCCGGGCGGCGTCTTGTCTTTCTCACTCGCGTTCACATAGAAGTTCACCCGGGCCATCCCTGTCTCGTCGCCGGCGAGGGCGTACACCGCGAGGAGGTTCTCTCCGTTTTGGGCGGTTATCGTGGTGTTCGGCTCGAATGTGACGTTCTTCCCGCCGTTGAGGGAGTATCGCCACTCGTCAACCGGCTTGTTGGCCGTAACGTTCAGGTCTATCGTTGCGGTGTCGTATACCTTTTCCTCCGGCGAGATGATGGTTACTTCAATGCCCTCCCCTGGTGGGGCCGCGCTCTCGTATTCTGCGGTTATGTTGTCAAAGTACATATGGGAGTAACGGGACGAGTAGTCCCAGCCGCCTATGACGAGCTGGAAGCTCGTGGTGTTCCCCATCCCTGCCGTTGGTATGGTTTTTACCAGGTTTCCTCCTTCCCAGTACTCAAAGCGGTCTTTATAGAGAACCACCCTGAAGGCCACGTACTCTCTGGGAATGGTTCTGTACTCGGTTATCGATCCTTCCGGCCTATCGTAGGTTACCTTATCGGACGGCCAGCTGATGTAGCGCACGCCGATATATTTTCCGGAGTCGGCATCGTAGATTCTGAACCACATCTCGGCCGTTCCCGGATCGGTGAACTTCCAGCTCCCGGAAAACGTGACGCTGCTCCAGTTGCTCACAGAAAAAACCGAGCTCCGCAAAAATGCGTGGCCGTTTTCGAATCCCTGATGTCCAAAGGTGACAAACTGGGCCTCCCCGTTTGTCTCCGTGTAGCTGTTTCCGCTCCCCACAACATCTTCCGTCCATTTACTCGTATCGAGGCTGTTATCGTTGAAGTCGTCCTGAAAAACGTACGTCCCTTGAGCCTGGACAACATGAGAAACGCCGACGAAACCCACGTTTAAGTAAGAGCTAATTAAAAGGTAGATTAGGAAGAGGGTACCCTTTTTCATCTCCTGCACCTCCAAATAAGAAGAGCCGGGGCTGCGACGGGGTGATTAAGTTATTTAAAATAGGGGATATTTGAGCCCGCAGTCGAGGCTCTCCTTACATTACGGTATCATGCCTCTAACTACGCTTTCAAAGTATAATAAGCTTTTGGTAAATCCCTAAAATGTTAAAAAAGCTACAATAGGCGTTTTCTCCCCAGTACTGGCCAGTAATGTGTATTTTGACCCAGTTACGTTCCTTCAAAAATCGGTGGCTTCGGTTTTCTAAATGTGGCGTCCAGCTCCGCCCTTTTTCTGCTGACATTTTCAAGGAGGCTTCTCACCCTTTCGTCGTTTGGATATCTCCTCGCTAGGCTAACGAGAACGCCCTCCGCGAAGCCGAGGATGGAGACATCTATGAACTCCTTCCCCTTCTTGCTCTCAAGCCCCTCGTTGAGTGCCACGAATGAGTCTATCCTATTAACGAGGTCCGTTTCGCCGAGCCTCCTGCACAGCTCCTTCAATTCCACTATCTCGGGAACGTCCACGTCAACACCCCCTAAAGCTTCAGACCAAAGAACCTCACGGCGTTCCCCTCGGTTGCCCTCTCGACTTCCTCGAACTCCAAGCCCTTAAGCTTTGCCACCTCATCGATGGCAACGCGGACGTTGCGTGGAGTGTTCCTCTGTCCCTTCACAGGGCTCATGTAGGGCGCGTCCGTTTCCACCAGCATGTTTTCGACTTCAATCGCTTCCGCGGCCGCCATTACCTCCGGGATGAAAACTATCCCCGTGTTTATCCCTATGGGGTGCCCGTTTTCTGCTATCTCCCTGGCCAGCTCGACGCTCCCCGCAAAGGAGTGGAAGTACGCCCTAACGCCCGCGCGCTGAACCATCTCAAAGGCCTCCCTTTCGGCCTCGCGGGCGTGTATCACCACGGGAAGCCCCAGTTCGAGGGCCAGCTCAAGGAAGTGTTTGAATATCGCCCTCTGGTTCTCCCGTTGAGCCTCGTTTTCCGCGTAGTGGTAGTCGAGCCCTATTTCCCCCACCGCCACTATCTCGTCCCTGTGTGCCAGGATGAACTCCTCGACCCGTTTCACCTTCTCCCAGTTGCCCCGCCTCGCTTCGTTCGGGTGGTATCCGAGGGTGGGGAAAATGAAGCCAAAGTACGGCTTCAGCATCTCCCAGCTCTTCCAGACGTGGGCTTTTCTGTACTCTGTTATAGAGTCCACGACGGCCCTCAGCTCTCCCCTACACTCTTCTACTATGCGATGTGTGTCCTTTTTGTAAAACTCGAAATGGGCGTGGGCATCGAGCATGTTTCTCGATTCCTAGATGAATAGAAAAGCTTTTCCGTTGTTTAGTGGTTACTCACCGGAGGGCAAAGTGCCATGGAAAACGAGGAGGATTCCACCGTCGGTATGGACGAGATAGTGGAGGCGCTTAAGGATAAGCCTCCGAAGGAACTTTTGAGCTACGCCATCTTTAACGAGGAAGAGGAGGCGAAGTACTACGCCAAACTTGCTGAGAAGGCCAAGAGGGCCAGCATCAAGGCGCTGTTTATCAAGATGAGCGAGGAAAGCAAGGGACACCACGACTGGCTGTACGGACTCTTCAAGAAGATGTACCCCGGCGAGGAACCGATGAAGGTTGAGGCTCCTCCCGTGGAGGTGGCCCCCTTCTACCCCGAGTTTGAGAGCGTCGACGACTACGTCTCTGCCCTTGAATACTGTATGGAAAGCGAGCTGTTCGCCAAGAAAACCTACGAACTCCTGGCAAGGGTTGCCAAGGATGAAGACACGAGGGCGTTCGCGCTCAACCTGGCCGCGATGGAGGAGGATCACTACAATTCACTCAGGAAAATGTACGAGCTCATTATCGCCCTTAAGGAGAAGGAGATAACCCCCGAAAAGCTCGAACCTGGAGGATACATCTTCACCGATGAGCTGAAGGCAAAGTATTTTTTCATAGACCTCCTGGAGAGCGGCGTCGAGCTGTCCGTGGCCATACGGGAAAAGCCCGAGAAATTCCTCGAAATGCTGGAGGGCGCCAAGATCAGCGTGGTGTGGATAACCAGAACCGAGGTCGATGGTTCAATACATCCCGACGAGATTCCACTGCTTAAGAGAAAGTTCTGCAGATTTCTGGGCAAGACATCTGAAAGCGGCGGAAAGGGTGCGGTTTTCCTTCAGAACCTCAGCTACTTCGCCCTTGAACTCGGCTTCAAGAGCATGATGGACGTCGTGCTTTACCTCAAGGACTGCGCGCTTCTCTACGACGGCTACATCCTGGCCACGGCAGTTAAAGACGCGTTCAGCTCCCGTGAGTGGGCGCTCCTCACCTCGGAGCTCAGGGAGGTCTCCTGATCAGAGCTTTCTGGTCTCCCATATTACCTTCCCATCTTTTCTGACGACCTTCAGAATGCGGTGGTACGGTATCTGGGCGTCCCCGACGAAGAAGTAGCCGTGACCAAGATCTATCATCCCAACGGGGATTTTCTTGACATCGCCGTAGGCACCGCGGTGCTCTATGATGACGTAGTAATCCTCCTCGTCCTCCCTGGGGTCGTACTTGAGCTTCGCCAGGACCTCCTTCACGGAACCCTTCCGCATCAGAGCCACCCCAGGATTTCGTCGATGTTTTCTCTCCACTCCTTTATGACCCAGCCGTGTCCAGGAAGGCCGAAGTCAACGTCGTAATCCCTGAGCCTTTCAAGGCTTTCCTGGAGCTTCCATCCGTCTCCGGTCGGCAAATCCGTCCTGCCAACCGTGCCGTTGAAGACCGTATCCCCCGTAAACATTATTCTCGTCTCTCCATCGTCCAGGTAGAGACACGAACTTCCAGCCGTGTGGCCGGGAGTGTGGATCAGCTCAAGCTCCAGCGAGCCGACTTTGAGCGCATCGCCCTCCCCCAGGTGGAGATCAACCCTCTGCGGTTCGAACCTCCTCCCGTAAGAATAGGCCAGAATCACGTAGTCGTCTCCATTCTCCAGTGTTTTCGCCGTGGTTTCGTGGGCGGCGAAAAGGACGGTCAATCCTTTTCTCCTCAGCCAGTCCGCCAGGGCCATGTTCCCGCCCACGTGGTCGAAGTGCTCGTGGGTGTTGAATATCGTGACCCTCTCAACGCCCTTGAGGAGGCCTTCCCTCTCCCAGATCTCGGCGTAGACGTGCCAGTTAACGCCGGTGCCGGTGTCCACTACGAGGGCATCTCCCCCGTCCCTCACGAGGTAGACGTTCGAGTCCCAGCCTATGCCCCTCAGCATCGTTGTGTGGGGAGGAATCTCAACTGGCACCAGCTCCCTTGGGAACTCCTCGATGGAGCTTATCCTCACGCTTTCACCTCCAAGGGGCTCAAGGGGGGACCGCCTCCTCATACGGGATAACCCGTCGGGAGGGGTTAAACTCTTCATCGCCCTATCGACTTACGCGGGGGAGGTTTATAAGATATTGGCTGGTTTCTTTTTCCACTTGCACTCAACTTGGGCAACAGCTCTAGCCAAATGAACAAAAGTCAAACGGGGTCGAGGTTGAAATTCCACTGAATTTACCTGGATATTCTAAACGTGACTGTGTATAGGAAGAGAGACATCATGAGAATGCCGAGGAAGGATTCCACAGATACCAGAAGCTGAGGCAGATGACCGTTCAGGTTCGGCTGGATGTTGGAGTAGCCGAGGCTTGTGAAGGTTATCACGCTGTGGTAGAGGTAGTCAAACCAGCCCGGTTTGATGGGTTTTCCATCGACCACCTTCACTATGCCGTTCGTGAGCTTGAAGAGCAGGGTAAAAATCCCGATGGTGGCTAAGGACGCTATCAGGGGTCTCTCAACCTTAACGCCGTAGCCCGTGAGGGTCTTCATGAGGATCCAGTCGTAGAGAACTGCCCGTATTTTGTTCCCAACTCCTGCAAGGAGCCGTTTCTTTCTCCGGACTTCGTTCCTCCGGTAGTGCATTTCTAGAGCCTCTTCAAGCTTGCCCGCCTGGATGTAAAAGTAGTAGAGCTTGTTGTAGACCTCGTATGAGGCGTCGTAAAGGTCTTTTAGTGTTTCTTTGTCCGGTAGATAGAGGATTTTATCTCCTTTTTCCTGGAAAACCTTCCTTAGTTTCCCTTCGATTTTCAGGATTTTATCATCTTTGTTTTCACTCAGCAGAAAGCCTTTCTTGGAATCAAAAGGTATAACCCGAATTCCCGTGAGTACGTAGCAACCCCCGATGTCGAAGGCGTCGAGCGCAAGTTCTTTATTAACCTGTTGAAGTTCTTCGAAATCAATCACAGACCTTTTCTTTGAAAAATCGGCAACGAGTTCGTTTATCTCCTTTCGATATTTTTCGTCAAATATTTCTGCGTCTCTCAAGGTCAGAGTCCTGTCAACGTAGGAGAGGTAGAGGTTTGCGTATCTTAAGTCTGCATATTGGAGGGAAGTTTGGGAAGTGAGCATGACTCCGAATAGATTCGTTCTTTGGATGTCCGCCCCATACAAGTCTGTGTTGTGGAGATTTGCCACGGAAAGATTTGCATTTTGTATATGTGCCCCCATAAGATTTGTATTTTGAAGATTTGCCATAGAAAGGTTTGCATTACGGAGATCCACCTCCAGCAGGTACGCATTCTGGAGATCTGCCCCCAGCAGGTTCGCACTGTGGAGGTCTGCCTTGTACAAGTCTGCATTCTTGAGATCAGCACCTTCTAGGCATATCCCCCTGAGATTCCCATTCCATAGGTTTGTCTCCTGGAGATTTGCCACTCGCAGGTTTGCCTCCTTTAAATAAACCCCAAAAATCCCGTTAACTTTTAGTTCCTCCAACTGCTCTCTCGTGGGCTCCTTCCCATCTTTTGGAAGGTGCCAGTAGCAGTAGTCCTCGCCCGGAATGGCATCCAGTGGACACTCCCAGTCTGTACCTTCAAGTCTAAATTTACACTTAGCCATCTCAACTCGTAAAAGTTATGATTTTAGAATTAAAAGATTTTATCCCCGGAGCGTTGTCATGCTTTGGGAGCACTTATAAACTCCCGCCCCAACATCCATTAGGTGACCCAAATGAAAACCGAGCGCGCGAAGGAGATACTCCTTCAGCTTTTGAAGATACCCTCCCCCTCAGGAGAGGAAGACAGGATAATGCTCCACATCATGGAGTTCCTCCACAAGCTGAACTACGACGTCCACATCGAGAGCGACGGACAGATAATAGACCTGGTCGTTAACCCTGATGCGGAGCTCTTCTACGAGGTTCACATCGACACGATACCGATTCGCGCGGAGCCCTTCGTGAGGGGCAACATCGTCTACGGAACCGGTGCGAGCGACATCAAGGGTGGCGCAGCGGCAATCCTTCTCATGCTTGAGAACCTCCGCAGGGAAGGAAAGGACCTCAACGTCGGCATCGTCTTCGTCAGCGACGAGGAACATGGGGGGAGAGGAAGCGCCCTTTTCATGGAGCGGTATAAACCAAAGATGGCCGTCGTTCTGGAGCCGACTGACTTGGAAGTCCACGTTGCCCACGCCGGCAACATCGAGGCCTACTTCGAGGTTGATGGCAAAGAAGCCCACGGTGCCTGCCCCGAGAGCGGCATCAACGCCATAGAGGAGACATATAAGATGCTTGAGGAGATGAAGAAGCTCGAACCCTTCAAGGCCAAAGGCAAGTACTTCGACCCCCACATCGGCATCCAGGAGCTCGTCTGCGAGAACCCTGTGTACCTCATCCCCGCCCTCTGCCGCGGCCGGCTTGAGGCGAGGCTCCTGCCCGACCAGGAAGTCGAGGACATACTCGACCTGCTCGACCCCATATTCGACGAGTACACGCTGAAGTACGAGTACACCGAGATATGGGACGGCTACGAGCTTGAGCCGGATGAGGAAATCGTCCAGCTGGCGAAGAAGGCCATGGAAGTCACGGACATAGACGAGTTCGGCGGAATGAGGAGCTGGACCGATGCGATAAACTTCATGTACAACGGAACGAGGACGATAGTCTTCGGGCCGGGCAACCTCGACATATCGCACACCAAGAACGAGCACATCGACGTCAGAGACGTGGTAACTGCCAGCGAGTTTTTGAAGGCCCTGAACGAGATTTACGGGAAGGGCGGGTGAGTTTTTCTTTTTCCCTCTTGACCCAACCTTTTTAAGCAGGACCCCCCCACCAGTAACTGG